>JBIKWG010000012.1:0-25977 GCA_044356425.1 Bdellovibrionota bacterium
GAGCGAAAGCGGAAATAGAGCTAACAACCCCCCTAACGCAAGCAACCATCCACGCACAAGCGACCGCGACTGGCTCTCGATAAACATATCAATATCAGAGCGAAGGGTGTGCAGCTTTTGTAACCCCATAAGACGCTGCTCAGACCCCTCCTTAGGCTTAATCTGAATGTGGTGGGTGGGAACAATGTTTACAGGACAGAAGGCTGCCGGACGCTCGTAGAGGCTATGGAACTCAGCATCCACACCAAAAAATCCGGCTGTGCCAAAGGTTTCATAATCTGGACTAATCTCTTCAATGTACCGCCTAAAGGACTCTTCCCGATCGTCGATGCAGGTAATCAGCTGGCACAGAGGCTGTCGCTCTATCCGTTTTGAAAGGCCCTTTCTATTGTGGTGCAAAAGAGCAGACGCTGCCCGAGAGTAAAGGTTCCACTCATACGCTTTATGCCAAACGCGACAGCGCACGGGGCTATCAAATTGACATATCATGCGTACCATTTCAGCCTTGGCCGGCCCGTCAAGCCCGAGTAACTCGCTTCCTGAGCATGGGAATAGCTGAAATGCGTGAAACAGGTGGTAAGCAGTTGTTCGTATACGAGCGGCTTCATCGTGTACATCTGCTAGTCCAGGACGGTGTAGCTCAAATGAGTTCTCTGGCTCATCTGAGCCAAGCAGGTTTGGACGTTGTGCAAAATAGGCCTCTGCAAGCGACTCAATTACAAGACGAACCGCCAGAAACTCTGAAACTGTTGCGCGGACAGCCATCCCGGCCACGCCGCGCTCGCTCTGATAGACGAGACCAGCCCACCCTTTCAGGATTAACGCCTTGCGCAGCAGAAATTCACGCACATCTTTGGCTGCAAGATGCGACTCATCCAGTATGATCTGAATTACCTCTAACGATGACTTTTCCACGAAACGAGTTGTATCGCCGCGCAGCCATGCCGGCCGCGCTACCGATGTATTTGCCATGTGTGAAAGAAAGGCCTCAAGCAGCCCGTGAGTCCGGTCAGTTGGCCCAAGATGAGCAAAACCTGTGTCGAGATACGTACTTGTAAACTTTATCAAGTATGGATTAACAAGCTCCTCAACTGAGCTGTTTCTGCGCTCATGATGATGGGTAGCTCCGTAAGATGGCTCAGCAGCCAGAACCTCGTGCGAGTATACAATGGCAGCAATCCAAAGCAGCTTGAGCGAATCATGCGTTGACCATGCGCCTGCAGAGACTAGGCCGAGCTCGTGTGCTTGAATCAGCTCATGCAGCCAGGGCTGATTCCACTCGCGAACAACATCTTCATACGATGCTAGCCAGCCGTATAGCTTGTCACGAGGCGCTGATGCATCTGAGTCACGGATGTGCTTTATCTTGGCGGGCGTTACCTCTTCATGAAAACGATCAAGGTAATGCTTTTCAAGCAATCTCCAACGTAGCGTCTCATTGGTAAGGGGAACAGGTGCCGAGAAGAGCAACGAACGCACAACCTTGCGCTTGGATATCCCGAGCGACCAGGTTGTACCATCAAGTCCATACTCAATTAGTGCGCGGTTGATATCAGAATGTTTGATGCGTCCCTGCGCAAAAAAATCCTGATAGGTTGTTTCAGGCAAAGCTGTCTGGGCGCCGTAAATATCTGCTGCTGTATCGATCGCATCAAAGAACTCCTGCCCCTCGAAGTAATGCAGCGTGTTGTGGTGCACAAAGGTTTTAATCGGACCTTGCGAAGGAAGATAGTGAGAGATCTCATGGATGATCTCATCGAGCAAGGACAAGCGTGTGTCCTCACTGCCGCGTGAAGTAGTTGTAGACATATGTTAACTCTTGGCCAGCGCTTGTTGCGGATATGGGTGAGAAAGAAGGCGTCTGCAGGCCGCATGGTGACTGCTAACAGGAGCAAGTCTCTCAAGGTTCTTTAGAATTACCTTACGACCCTGCTCTGCAAACTCGCGCTCAAGGCCTCGAATCTCATGCATGAAGGTGTGATCCACAAGAACCGACTCAGAGAAGTCAAGCTCAAGATCGTTGGTGTCTACGGCTTCAAGAGCCCCTTTAAAGCTTATAATATTAAAGAACGAACACGCACTCGGTAGGTGCAGCACCGTTAGGCTATCAGAGACTCTTTGCCCAGGCTTAACAACAGCCACGAGCGACTTAACAGAGGCTCCCATTAACAGCGAGCAGAGAGCTTGGACTACAACCCCTATGAACACTCCAACAAGAAGGTCTGTAAGGAGTGTTGCAACGATTGTCGCTATAAACACAACAAGCTGCTCAAACCCTATCTCACGACACTCTCTAAAATGCCGCGGAGCCGCCAATCGATATCCCGTAACGCACAGCACCCCCGCAAGTGCCGACACGGGAACCAGATGAATCAGATCGGCAAGCGCCAATGCGAACACCAACAGAAACGCTCCGTGCATGAAATTTGACCAACGAGTCTTTGCACCGTACGTCACGTTGGAATATGAGCGCACGACCTCAGAGATCATCGGCAGACCACCGATCAAGGATAGAATAAAGTTTCCAATCCCCACCCCGAGCAGATCTTTATTGAGGTCAGATTTACGCTTACACGGGTCGATAGCATCAACTGCCTTCACAGTTAACAGCGACTCAATCGAACCGATCAATGCAAACATCAAGACAAACTGCACTGAAGCAGATGACATGAGCTTGGAAAAATCTGGAAATGTTAACCCAGCAACGAAGTTACTCGGAATATTAACCAAGAACTTATCATCGAGGGTGTATTCCAGAGAATACCAGGTATATTTGTGAGGGCTTGCAAAATCAAACGAGAGGCAAAAACAGATTCCAGCGAGAACTGCCAATAGCGGCCCCGGAAAGTATCGAGAGATCTTTCCTAAAATCATCGGAGCAAAGACAACTATCAACACACTCGTCACACCAACGAGCGCCACCCGCGGGTTCATCACCACTAACGAGTGCGGAATCTCAAGCAGAAGATCTATTGGATTTTTTGAAGCTGGCTTTACTCCGAGCAGAGGATGAATCTGCTTCGAGAATATGATTACTCCGATTGAAGCCAGCATGCCGTGAACCGCCGAGGCTGGAAAGAAATCACCGAAACGACCGAACTTACAAATTGCAAACAGAATTTGTATCAGCGCAGCCACTGCCAATACGGCTAGGGTATAGCGATAGCCAGCAAACGCATCTCCTTGCCCCAGCGTCTCTACTGACGCAATCGATATCGCTATAAGGCCAGCGGCAGGACCCTTTATCGAAAGCCGAGAGCCACACAGCGGCGCTACAATAAGACCACCTACAATTGCTGTGATTAACCCACCAAAAGCCGGAAATCCGCTCGCCATCGCGATACCCAAACACAACGGCAGGGCGATCAGCGAAACGAGTAACCCTGAGGTTAGCTCGCTACTAAAGTTCTCTTTTAAGCCTTTAAAGTCATCTGCTGGCACGCAAATATGCTCGGGCGTAGAAGCCGCCTCGTGGGATTGCATATGCTAAACTCCATTACTGTAACTATCAGAGCTAATAAATAAATTTATCAGGCCTTAAGTCGAGTCTAGTCGTATGCTTTCCAGGCTATGGCTCGGCTGGGTCGATTTTCTAAAGGCTACTCCTGCATCAAGGCTTAGTCAACTCCCCTTGCATGATCTGTATTACCCCGGTACAGGTCCTCAAAAAAACAACAGAAGTCTCCCTAACTAAGCGCTACACCCCTCACATACTAGCCACGAAAGAGGCATATGAGGTTTGCCATATCAGGTGGAGTCGCCGCTGAGAACAACATGCGTTGTTGTGTGATAGGATGGGTGAACAACAAACTCTTGGCGTGTAAGGCCTGTCGGCCAAAAATACGCGCTGCTTCTCGCAGAGCGGCTGGTAGGTTTGAAAAATCGCCGTAAGAGAGATCTCCGATAACAGGCGATCCTATCGAACTTAAATGCACACGGATCTGATGAGTCCGTCCGGTTTCAAGCCTACATTCGAGCAGCGTCCCGTAAGAGAAGCGCTCAACAACCTTCCAATGGGTAACTGCCATCTTACCGCGCTCAGAGATCGCCATCAGCTTGCGATCTTTAGCATGACGACCCAACGCAGCCCGCACTACGCCCTCCTCACTTCTTTGAACCGTACGAACGGCTCGTGGGGTGGTGTACACCAGCGCTTCGTAGCTTCGTTCGATTGTTCGCTCTGCAAATTGGCGCGAAAGATCAGCAAGCACAGGTGTTGATTTGGCAACCACAACAACTCCTGTTGTGTCTTTATCAAGTCGGTGGACGATTCCAGGACGCGCAGATTCTCCTACAGCCCGCTGCTGTGGACCAACATGCGCAACAACTGCGTTGGCTAAAGTGTGCAACGTGTTACCAGCACCAGGATGCATTGAGAGTCCTGCCGGTTTGTTGATCACGATCAGGTGGCTATCTTCAAAGAGGATGTCAAGCGACAGTTCAAGCGGCGCAAGATGCGTTAGCGGTTCGTGCGGTGGGCATACCTCAACCTGCTGGCCCAAACCAACTTTGTAAGCAGACTTATCAATTACCTTACCGTCAACCGACACGCACCCTTGCTCAATCAACTTCTCTGCCTGCGATCGCGAAAGTGATAAAGATTCTGCGAATAAAGCAACGAGCACCCTATCAAGCCTCTGTGGCCCTGCACTATGTACCGCCTGATGTGATTTCTTATTCATGACCTAACAACGCCCGCGCAGCTTTAACATCGCTCTTAATCTGAGTCTTAAGTTGATCGAGAGAATCAAATTTCTTCTCATCCCTAAGAAACGAGAGAAACTTTACCTTGAGTCGACGAGCGTAAAGGCTCTCACCTGAATAGTCGAGCAGGTGCACCTCTAGTCGCTCACTATCGCCATTGAACGTCGGCCGTACTCCAACGTTTGCAACCGCCCGGTATTCAACTCCATCCACATCAACACGACATGCATAAACCCCTCGCTTAGGAGTTAAGCGTCGATGCAGCGCCACATTTGCAGTTGGGAATCCAAGCTGTGCGCCTCGCTTGTCACCGTGACCAACCCGCGCCGAAATCGTAAAGGGCTCTCCAAGCAGCACCTGCGCCCTCTCCATCTCTCCCTGCTCTAGCAGGCCGCGGATGGTGCGGGATCCTGGACGCACACCAGCGATCTGAAGCTGAGGCACCACGTGAAGGTTAATATTATACTTTGGAAGTTCGCTCTTTAGATACGAGAGTGTGCCCTCTCGCTTTCTACCGATAGCAACATCCTCACCAACCACGAGCCCCTTAATCGCAAGGCGCTTTACCAAAATCTCTTCAATAAACTGCTGTGCCGTCATCTGCGAGATAGCTCTGGTAAAGTGAACAAGATAAAGAAGCGAAACACCGAGACCTCCAAAGCGCTCAGACTTCTCTCGAATAGTTGAGATAGCCCTAGGCTCTGAGGAACCAGTGAGGACCTTTACCGGATGAGGATAAAAGGTAACGACCGTTGCCGGACCGCCATGCCCGTGCGCAGTAAGAGCACGCACAAGGTGCTCATGCCCTAAATGCACCCCGTCAAAATTACCCACGGTTGCAACGCCACCGCGTAAATCTGGGGGAATGTCTTTTGGATACCGAATCAGCACACTCCGTTTTAATGCCGTCATGAGTGCACCTTTTTTAGGCCGTCACACGCTACTACCGAACGAACAACGCTAACTACCCTTTCAACTTCTCTTTGGCGATGGCCGCCTCTTTTGAGCGCGGATAATCCTCAACTAACTTCTTGAGGCTGTCTTTAGCCGCCTTCTTGTCTCCAAGACGGGTAAAAACCGCAGCCTGCCTCAGAAGGCTTGTCGAGGCGCGTGGACTCTTCGGTGTGCGTGAAACAACCTGATAGTATGCCCGCAGCGCTTCCTTATCTTCTCCTAGACCATCGTAGGCAACCCCTTGCCAGAATAGTGGCACAGAAACCTTCTCGGACCCTGCAAGCTGCTCTTCTGCGTTTCGCAACAACGGCAGAGCATCAGAAAACTTCCCATCTCGAATGCTTCCCAGCGCATCGGTCATCAGCTGCGCTGGCTCAGCCGCAAGAGTTGCGGCCCATGATTCATCGCCCTCTAAAGCCTCAGTGGGAACAACCGCGGGAGGCGGAACGCGGCGACGGAGCGACGAGAGATCTTCTTTGAGAGCAGACAGGTCGGTGCCTAAGCGTTTATTTTGAGCAAATTCAAGTTCCTCGACTCGACCTGAGAGCTGCCGCACCTGGCTATCCAGTGAATTGATTGTTTCGGTCTGCTCAGCCTGAAAGGCCCGCAGGTCATTCAGACTTCGCTCAAGGCGCGACATCGAGCGCTGAACATCATTAGCTGCACAGCCCGTAAAGAGTAAAACGGAAGAGAGTAGAGCGTTGCGAAACATACACCTGTACAAAAAAATAAGACCTTAGGACGAGCTTTTATCTTCGTCCTAAGGCCTGTTACTCCCCAAGTAAAACCTTCAAGTCGGCCTGTATTGTTCAGGTCGCACCACTCCGGCTAAGAAACTTAGGGACGAGTAGCCTAGTTCACCTTGAAGTGAGCGCGGCGGTTCTTAGCCCAAGCTTCCTCGTTGTGACGAGGGTCAACGGGTAGTTCCTCTCCATAGCTAACAGTTGAGATAGCTGAGCTATCAATGCCCTGTCCACGGAGGTAATCAGCCGCTGCACGGGCACGGTTCGCACCGAGAACTGCGTTGTACTCAGTTGTTCCGCGCTCATCGCAATGCCCCTCTACCTCTACCTTCTTGCCTGCATTAGCTTTCAGCCATTCAGCATTGCCAGCAAGTGTGCTCTTTGAAGTCGCGTCAATCTTGTAAGAATCGAACGCGAAATAGATGTCCTTAAGCGGACCATCAGTTGTTGCTGTTGGGATATTACCATCACCTGCTACACCTGCTGTGCGGCATGAACATCCAGTTGCTACTACTGCCAGCAAACATACAGCTATAATTTTAAGACTTCGCATGTTTATTACCTCCACGTATTATCCAAATCTTTCTATTATTCTAAAGCATTCCAGTTATCCGAAGCATTCCAGCTGGTTTATTAGAACCTTCACTCTATCGGTTCGGCCCTTGAAGACCTACACGGCTTTCTGACCCTGTATGCCCCCTTTTTACCCACTGGTGCCTCAACGCTCAACAGCTTTGCCGTACCGAATACCACGAGAGGCTACCCTTACTGGTCGTCTCATACGTATGAGACGGGCGCCGTTGTAAGACTCCCTTCACCTGGTCTTCGAAACGCCTCAACTGCATGACGTTTAGCTGAGCTTTCTTGATTGCACTAAGTGCTCTTCCAATTTGCAGGAATCGACGTGTTTCTTCAGCGCTTAACTAGGTTTTCCCTTACTCAGCGCTTTCAAAAAAAGACTGTCAACCAAGACATAAACAACAAATGTCTCACGCAGATCAGTCACCACACACTATTCGTGCAAGGCTTTGATACTCGACAAATCCTATTCTTGCAAGAACTTAACCGCGCCTAAGTTACATTATGAATGATAAGTGTCACCGGATTTGGCTATGCCTAACGAGGCATAGGCCCCCAAGCTGGCTCAAAATCACCGCCACGCCCCTTAGTGACCTGCTTAATGCTCGTACCGTCCGTACGCATTATCGCGATGCTATAGCCACCACCAAAGTACGTAGTTGAGAAAACAAGGTAGCGCCCGTCGGGCGAGAACTCGGGATCCTCACTACTACCGGAGCTAGTCAATTGAACAGCGTTTGATCCATCTGGATCGCTGAGGAACATCTGAAAATTCCCATCAGCCCTGCACACAAAAGCGATCTTATCACCCTTTGGGGACCACGCCGGCGAAGTGCAGTAGTTTGATGTAACGAAGCTCACCCTTCGAGCAGACTCGCCGCTTGGACCCATCATATAGATCTGAGGACCACCCCCTCGATTAGAGCAAAACGCGATCCGTGAGCCATCGGGTGACGGCACAGGAGAAACATCGATCGCTCGATTAGGAGGCGTAAGGCGGCGAAGCATCTTGCCGTCGTCCGAAAGCAAGATAATATCACTATCGCTCCCCTCGGTGCGTGAGGTCAGCACCTGTGAGCTATTTAAAAAATGCGAGCCGATCTCAAGCTCTGACGTGCGCGTTAACTGCCGCGTAGCTTTTGTTGCAACATCTAGTATGAATAGGTCGGGAACACGGTTGCGATACGAAGTGTACACGAGCTGCGTACCTGATGGGTCCCACGCAGAAGACATCGCTAAGCCCCTCTCACTTGTAAGCTGTCGCATATTGCTTCCATCCATCTCCATCACGAAGAGCTCTTTAAAACGGCCGATCCGCGAGGAAAATGCTATCTGAGACCCAAACACTCCGGCTTCACCGGTGTAGTGCTTCATAACCTCGTTGGCAAACTTATGTGCAATCATTCGTGACTGGTTAATATCGCCAGCATACTCGCGAGCAAGAACAATCTGCTGCTTCTGAACATCAATCAGATAGAGCTGCGCAAGCACACGATTGTCTGTTACCTGCACACGGCCTTTAATAAGCCCTTCGGTGCCAAGAACGCTCCAATCAGAAAAAGCAGTTCCTTCTGGAGACACGCAGCGCTCGGCATTTTCGATGTAGCTCGCGGGGTTCTGCACCTCAAAGAAACCCGAGACGTCGAGATCTTTGCGCACAACGGATGGAATTTCAGCAGCAGAACCAGAGTCGGCTGCAACACCGCATAAGGTAGGTGCAGCGATTGGAATTAGCTTTCCAGCCCCACGAACATAGAGGTCTGTCTGGGCAGCCGCGCCCCAAGAGAAGCTGAAAGCACCTACAAGTGCGCCAAGAAAAATGATACGCCGCATGACAAGAAAGACCCCCTACAAGGTATAATCGAGAACAGTTCTGAAACTCAAAAATGCACCACGTCTCGACTTTTCGCAACTGATTGGAACAGTCCCGCAGTACCCTTATGCTTAGCGCATAATCAGCCGCTCCTATCTTCCCATATCACGGGGATCAAAGGTGATACGAACAGACTTGAAGTACTGATACACCTTCTCGGGTGGAGGGGGCAGCGGACTAGCCTTTACCACAGCACGGTGAACAGACTCGTCAAAGCTCTGGTCCCCAGAGCTCTTTTCAACCTGCACCCTTCTAATTTCGCCATCTGGCTGGATGTTAAAAGTGACTACCGTAATGAGCGCCGTATTCGTGTCATACCAGCGCCATGCATCCTTAATGCGAGACCTAACCAACTTCTCATATGCAAAGAATTCAGGCGGACGGACCTCACCACCCCCCATGCCCTTGCCGCCAACCTTAGCGGCGCCAAAGCCCTTGCCGCCAGCATCCGATGACTCGCCCAAGTAACGCTGCATAGCTGCCTGCAGCCGCCTATCAACTTCGTCGCCGTCGCTCTTCTGCTTGGTCTTACTATCACTCTTTTTATCTGCCTTTTTAGGCGGAGCAGGAGTTGCTTTGGAAACGGGAGTTTTTACTGGGGTGGTCTTCGGAGCCGGAGTAGGCTTCTTATCTGCAACGCTCACCTCGGCATCATCAACAGCCGGCAGCTCTTTCTCTGGCTGCTTCGGCTCAGGCTTTTCAACCTTTTGTTCAGGCTCAGACTGAGCAGCAACGTTCTTTACCGGAGCCAGCGGACTCTTTTTATCATCTTTGGCTACCTGGCTTTTTCCACCAATTACAGTGCCGCCCTCAATCGAAACTGAGTACACCACTGGCTGGGGCAGATCCCCGAAGCTCCCCATCTGATTTATAACCATAAAGAGGCCAATAGCGATGTGCCCGATTACTGATATCGACAAGGACCAGAGCCAAAAATCGTCGGGTTTCCTTTCAAACAGATCCACCGCGAGCGTCACCAACTCCCTTACGAACCCCTTGCATCTGGCGTGGCTGACACGAGACCAATCTGTGTTATCCCCCCAGCGTGCAGCGCAGCCATTACTTCCATCACGCGACCGTAGCCCAGCGTAGTATCGCCCTTGATGTAAACTTTACGCTCATTCTCTGGCTTGTTTTCAAATATTGCCTTGAGCTTTGGAGCTAAATCGGAAACCTCAACTTTGTTGCCGGCCCCGAGAAAAACCGTTCCTGCCTTATCAATTGAAATTACTATCTGTTCAGCTGATCCTCGCAACGGTGCAGTAGTCGCCTTCGGAAGGTCGACCTCCACCCCCTGCTGCATCATCGGAGCAGTTACCATAAAGATAACAAGCAGCACGAGCATCACATCCACCAGCGGCGTTACGTTTATGGCCGCTATTGGACCGTCGTTGTCAGCACTAAAATTGCCCGCCATCTTCTCTGCTACCTTACAAGATACTTACGCGCGATGTTCAGGAACTCTTCCGAGAAGCTGTCCATTGACTGACGATACTTCCTAATCGCAGCGGTAAAGTAGTTAAATGCCACCGCAGCTGGAATCGCCGCAGCAAGACCCACCGCTGTCGCAACAAGCGCCTCGGAAATTCCCGGTGCTACGGCCTGAATCGTTGTATTCTTGGCATTTGCCAGACCGTGAAACGCATTCATGATCCCCCAAACTGTACCGAAAAGACCGATAAATGGTGCAGCGCTTGCAACGCTGGCGAGAAAAGTTACACCCTTTTCAAGTCGATGACTCTCTTCGAGCTCTGCGCGGCGAAGGGCGCGCTCAACGATACCAAGGTCGGCTGCAAGGTCTGATGCAGACCGCCCACCTTCAGATATCATGTGGGTCAGCTCGCGATAGCCCGAACCGAATACCGAGGCCAAAGGGCTTCCAATCAAACGACGCGAGGAGTCGTCAATGCGAGCAAAATTGCGAGTCTCCCAAAAAATCTGTGAGAACTCATCAGATGCCTGCGTTGCCCGCCGGAATTGGAGGTATTTAGCAATTGTAATAGCCCAACTCCAAACCGACAGAACGATGAGCAGAAGCAACACGCTCTGAACAACAAACCCTGAACCAAAAATCATCCCAAGAACGCTCGGTTCTTCAACCACTGCAATAGGTTCCACTAGCAAGCCTCCATCGGTCTATTAACGGCGAAACTATGCCACAGTGCGCCAGGAGGCACCAGATGTTGACAGCAAGTTAGCGGAGCGGCAGCGCAGTTACATCCGTTGTGCCGAGGCACCATGGCGGTTAAACGCTCGCCGCAAAGGTCGGTCTTACTGCCGGCAGAGGCCTTTGGTACTTCCAGCAGACACCTTCGGGACTTGGCGAGGGCCTGAGGCTTGGCCCTAGAACCGATTGAGAAAAAGCCCGCTAGTGCCAAAACCTTAGGTCAGAGATCATCAAGGCCGCGACCTGTTTCCTTTTGTTTCGCAGGCGGGTATAACCTGCCGCGATTGTAAATGAATTCGTTAAGGAGTCCACATGAGCGTAGGAATCGCGATAAATGGATTTGGCCGCATCGGCAGAAACATAGTGCGCCAACTCTTCACCAACAAAAAATCTCAAACTGTAAAGCTCGTTGCAATCAACGATCTCACTGACCCTCAAACCTTAGCGCACCTTCTGAAGTACGACTCTGTACACGGAAAGTTTCCAGGAACTGTTGAGGCTGGTGACGGGGTCATCACAATCAACGGCCAACAGGTCAAAGTATTTGCTGAAAAAGACCCAGCCAAGCTGCCGTGGGGTGATGTTGGCGCTCAGGTCGTACTCGAGTGTACCGGAATCTTTACTGCTCGGGCCAAGGCGGCGCTGCACCTTCAGGGCGGCGCAAAGAAGGTTATAATCTCTGCACCATCAGCAGATCCAGACCTAACGCTTGCCTACGGCGTTAACCACACAGCATACAATCCTGCAGAGCACCACGTCATAAGCAACGCATCGTGCACGACTAATTGCCTTGCTCCTGTTGCCAAGGTTCTCGTTGAAAACTTTGGGATTGTGAAGGGTTCGATGACTACGATCCACTCGTATACGAACGATCAACAGATCCTCGATCTTCCCCACAAAGACCTGCGTCGTGCTCGCGCCGCCGGTATGTCGATGATCCCAACCACAACCGGTGCTGCAAAAGCAGTGGGGCTGGTTATCCCTGAACTCATCGGCAAAGTTGATGGATTTGCTATCCGAGTTCCAACCCCAGATGTGTCGGTAGTTGATTTCGTAGCCGAACTCAATCAAGACGTAACTGTTGAAGAGGTAAACCGCGCTCTCAAGAGCGCTAGTGAGAACTCTCTTAATGGCATTCTCGGGTTCTCAGACGAGCCGCTTGTATCGATTGATTACACAGGCGACACCCGTTCATCGATCGTAGACTCGCTCTCAACAATGGTAATCGGCAAGCGACTCGCAAAGGTCGTTGCTTGGTACGACAATGAGATGGGTTTCTCAGCCCGTATGTGTGACGTAACAGAGATGCTTGCAAAGAGCTTGTAAGCTTCTGGGGCTCTGGAGGTGTTGCCGCAGAGCGACACACTACAATGAGCTCCGCCTCTCTGCAGAGGTCAAACACAAAGGAGGAGGGAGAAATCCCCTCCTCCTTTGCAAACGAATCTAAACTAACCCGCTAATCCAGGCCTTAAACGTATGCGCTCACGACACCTCCTCATCGGCAACTGGAAAATGAACCTCGGTCCAACTGACGCTGCCGCCTTTACGCGGTCACTTCAATCGGATCTACCAAAGACGGTTAAGACAGACGTTTGGATCGCTCCACCTACGATCAGCATGTCCGCCGTGCGATCTGCACTGGCTCAGGATAGCGAGATCGCACTAGGTGCCCAAAACGTGCATTGGGCTAACGCGGGAGCGTACACAGGAGAGACCTCTCCTGCTTTTTTAAAGGACCTCGGAGCGACTTTCGCACTCGTAGGTCATTCTGAACGCAGAACCTACTTTGGCGAGACCTCTGAACAAGTTGCGCTTCGCACCAACGCAGCGCTTACTGCGGACCTCGTACCGGTGGTTTGTTTCGGTGAAAGTGAGAGCGAGCGCGGAGAGGGCCGCACTGAGGCTGTAATCGAACAACAGCTTGTTCCGGTGCTTGCAGGACTCACTAATGAAACTGCAGCTAACGTAGTGCTCGCATATGAACCAGTATGGGCCATTGGGACTGGTAAAGTGGCAACTCTTCAAGAGATCGCTTCCGCCCACAAGTTTATCCATGCACTATGGAGCCGCTATAACTTCTCATCTCCTGCTGTCGTGCTGTACGGTGGAAGCGTTAATCCGAGCAACTGCGCTGAGATCTTAGCACTCGAAGATGTTGATGGTGCCCTCGTAGGTGGAGCCAGCATCAAGCTCGACCAGTGGCTAGCTCTGGTAGGCATCGCTGAAAGCATTGAGTAGACGCTAGAACTTGGAAATTACCGAATCTTCTGACGCCCCAAGGGACCCACCATCAGCTCCGACAAAAAAGAAGCGATCAAGCGAATTCGAGGCGCTGCCGGGCGCAAACGCCACTTCGAAGCTTCCATCTTTCTTCTGTCGAAAATTGTATACGCGTGGATAGAAAGCATAGCTCTTACGGTAAGCCGGGGCTCCGTACTTGTCATTAATCACAAACGACCATACCCCTGTTGCATCTCCGCGGACTTTAAACACACGCTGGCCGCTCGCATCGGCCCTCGGTGGTCGGACATCTCGTAACACCTTGCCAGCCTGATAAACGCTCACCGATTGAATATCAGAGCCAGCAACAGCAACTTCGGCTTGAAGCAGCGCCTTCACAGGATTTCCACCTTCAAAGCGCCGAGCCCGCTGACGAATATTTACAGAGCGCAGAACAAGTCGTGGAGTAAATATATCTGTAACCTTTTCAAACGCATGGACCCCGGAATCAATATCGACAAAGCGCACTATCGGAAGTGAGAGCCAGTCAAGCAGCTGTCCGCGATCGGCCCCTACAGCTGACATCGTGCGCAAGGTGGCGACATGCTGCCGCTTCAAAAGCGCTCCCAGCTCTCTCTCGTCGCTACTGCCTTTCACCACTCCGCGAATGGCGGCATCAACGCCGGCCAAGAATGTCGAAACAGCCTCTCGTGATTCACCACCTTTGGGCAAAGACTTGTTCTGAAATCGAACAATTAGTCCTCGGCCTCGCTTAAAAAATGCCTGGGCCTCGCGCGACGACAAACGATCCAGTCGGATGCCAGCAGGGATAGCCACGCTGCCCCCCGAGTTTTTTGCGGCTTTCACCTTGAAGTCCCAATTCGAGAAGATTCCTTCATCACTCTTTGTATCGGCCACATCAGACTTCTTCTTCTGTGTCCCCCGAGACTGCGTATTTGAATCAAGGGTATCGCTGATGCTCTGCAATGCTTCTGGCGAGAGTGAGCCACGTGCAGCACGCGCCTCAGCGCGCGGTTTTTCGGCGTCAAACCTGTCGACCACGGGGGCTTGAGCCTGCTGAGCCACCCGCTGACCGCGGTTTGCAACCATAAACTTAACGGTGCCCGGAATAAAGAAAAGACCAATTACGATGCCAGCCACTATGAGTGAAACGAGCAATGTTCTTGATGAGAACCCGAGGAAGCCAGTTTGTTGAAAATTGCCCATGATTATCTCTTACTATTTGAATATCACCGCAGGGGGCCAATTACGCGCCGCGGAGCGCCATGTATGCATTGGTTATGGCAACAACCCCTGACTGATGTGACATGCTACGAGTAGTTAATTTGTTAATCAAACGCAGATGCCGGGGAATATGCCCGTAGCGGACCATAAGCGACTGCTTCCGACCGACACCTACACCACTTTAGTACCACTTTAGTACAGGGTACTTTTCATTCAGTATTTTAGGCGGTCGCTTTCGCCCTACTATTCTGGCCCTACTATTCTGGTCCTACTATTCTGGTACACGGTACCTTTAGCCGACCTTAATATGGCAGTACGGCCCCAAAGCCATGGTCCAGTACGGTACAGGGTACCCGGGCAGAAACCAAAACCCAGAGCCTGCAGCCCCTGTAATTGTCTTCAGTAGCGGTTTATTGCTCTAGCCATAGAGGCCAAGAATAAATATCAGGCTTGCATTACCTTTTTGCCGGGCGTTGTCTGGATTTTCAGATCCAACCGCTTTACAAAGAATTCACGGGCTGCAGCTAGCACTCCGAATCTCTGCAAATTCGTACGCCCTACCCTCGTGCGACAGAGCCCCAGAGAGCGCGGACATCACCATCAAGACGAGCACCCACCTGACTAATTACCCGGTGAGCCAAGAAACATGCTCGATGGGCAGATTCTGAAGGCCCTAAGCCATGAGTAATCCCATACAAGAAGGCTCCAGCAAACATATCCCCCGCTCCCGTAAGATCTCGTGGCTGCGTTTCAAAAGCAGGAACGTGTAACTCCTCTCCTTCCCACCATATAAACGCACCGCGAGCACCAGCAGTAAGAACCACGTGTGGAAACCGTTCCCGCAAAATGCGTCCCGCTGATGTCACATCATCGCTGCCGACCAGTGCTGCGGACTCAGCTTCATTAGCAAAAATGAGGTGCGTATCTTCTAATGACCTCTGCAGCGGCTCTCCAAATCCTGAAACTATCCATGCATCTGAACAGGTTATTGCTATCTTGGTGCCCGCAGCTTTTGCTACTGACACAGCCTCGCTTATTGCCGCGCGACCATCATCTGAGTTTGAGAAAACGTACCCTTCTATGAAGAGCCATTTTGAGTCTTGGATTGCCTTGAAGTCGATATGTGTTGGCCCTAAAGCTGTGGTCACGCCGAGCGCTGTTCGCATTGTCCGCTCTGCGTCAGGCGTTACTAACACCACGGATGTCCCCGTAGGACTACCAGAGGCCAGGTCCACCGGGGCATGAATTCCCAACTGGCGGCACTCCTCTCGATAGAATCGGCCGAAGTCATCCTCACCAAGGCGACAACAGATAGCGCTACTGCCCCCAAGCTGAGCAACAGCAATAAGCGAGTTAGCCACAGACCCCCCGCTGCGCATTACAGGGCTTTTCGAGCCTACGCGCTCAAGCAGGGATAGCTGTTCGTGTGCCTCAACGAGGCGCATCGTGCCTTTCTCAAAACCGAGTGGCACGAAATCTTCCTCGGAGATATCCGCAAAAATATCTACTATCGCGTTGCAAACACCACAAACATCAAATGCTTTCATCTTATCTTCCTCGCAGCACACTCATGCTTAGGCTACACGAACTAACCCCAAAAACCAAACCACCAAATAGCATAGCAGACTGTGCACGAACTCACCCTCTGAACGACAACGAGTGACTAACCTCATATGAGTGCTCCAGTTCGCAAGCTATACTCCCATTTTAACACAGTATGCCTACCCCGGTCGGCAAGCATCACGGAAGGAGTCGCATGCTAACTATTACTCGCACAAAATACGGCCTCTCTATCGGAGATGTTTTTTTTGCACCAGCAACATTTACCCCGTCGCGAGACGTTGCTGTGTGGTTCATGATTCAAGCTACCACTCAAGGAAAAACCCTAGCGCCCTTCAAAACTCAGGTAATTAACCTAGAACAAGACACAAGCGTAATCTTTTCAAAGCTATCGTCCAATACAAGGTATAAAATCAAGCGGGCTGAGCGAGAGGGGCTCATACCGACACTCTCGCTCAGCCCGACCAATGCCGAGCTCGAGAGCTTTGCCGACTTCTACGACGGATTTGCCAGACAAAAGTGCCTGCCGATATGCAATCGCAAGAAACTTTTTGCTCTACAACTTAAAGGAGGTGTCTTTCTATCTTCAGCGAATCAGAGCGATGGACAAGTGCTGACCAGCCACGCTTATGTGAAGGACGATGACGCCCGCCGCGTCCGACTGCTGTATTCAGCCTCCCACTTCCGCAACCTAACTGAAAGCCCCCAACGCAACCTCATCGGCAGAGCGAATCGGCTGCTGCATTGGTATGAAATCCAAACGCTCAAAGATTTTCGCTTTACTCACTACGATTTAGGCGGGCTTCCTATGAACGATACAGATGAGGAAAAGAATGCGATTGCTCGTTTTAAACTCGAATTTGGAGGGGAGCAGGTAATTGAGTACAGCGGTTTTGTGGCGGGTACGTTGCTCGGTCGCCTTGCACTCTCACTTTCTCCTACACAGAGGTAACTCACAGATGACTGCGCGCTATATATTTCGCATGGACGATATTACCCCCACTATGGACTGGAATCGCTTCTGGTCTCTTTTAGCGCTCTTTAACAAACGCGGCATCAAACCGCTGCTCGGAATTGTGCCAGATAATCGCGACCCTAAGCTGAAAATTCAAGCCGAGCATCCGCTTTTCTGGGAGTCGATGCGTGACCTTTACCGTAATCAGCAGGCAGATTTTGCGCAGCATGGATATCAGCACATCCTGACACAACGCCCTGGAGCAGCGCTCATTAGCCGGCGCTACGGTATCAAAGAGATGTCCGAATTTGCTGGATTGAGCTTGAACGATCAGATAAGCCGAGTACGGCTTGGTCAAGCCATGCTCAATGACCGAGGCATTTTTACGAGCTATTTTATGGCTCCCAACCACTCTTTTGACCACAATACATTAATTGCCCTCAGACGCTGCGGCTTCACTGCCGTTACAGACGGCATCTCTTTATATCCCTACCGCCAACACGATCTAATCTTTATCCCACAGCAATTCTGGCGCCCTATCTGGATGCCTTGTGGCGTAATCACAATCTGCATTCATTCAGACACGATAACCAATCATGCAGTGAAGTCACTGCGAGGGTTCCTACGTCGCCCATTTGTTTTCAGTAGTTTCTCAGATGAAGTTGGGGCGAATGCGAGGCAGAGAACTGCAAATTGGTTAAACTACTCATTCAAGATGATGTACCTCGGCGCGAGGCAGTTAAAACGACCATCAACCGCAGCCCCGATTAAAAATCGTCCAAGTCATACATAGTTCCCCTAAAAGGCTATTTGGGTACACCCTACTTTTGACAGGGCCGAATACCCCCTGATCTCTCCCCGGGTTCCTCTCCCCTGGTCTCTCTCCTGGTACACCGTACTTTTTTCTGTGCCGGTATTTCTGTGCCGGTACACCGAACTTTCCCGAGTACTTTTACCGAGACCTAATTTTCAACTCTCGGCCCGACTTTTTACGAAACTTTCGCGCCTCAGACCCGAATATTATGACATGCCTCGAGCAAACCGTATTTTTACCGAAAGTCAGGTCTATGAGATCGTCCCCCGTGCACGGGAGCACCTCCCCATGCCACCCACTCAGCTCTCAAATGAGATAAAACGTGGCATCCTCGGCAGGACTCAGAGAGATAATAAAGTAGATCTCTGTCTCTTCGTAGATATGAATAACCACAGCCACAACCTGGCGGTGTCTACAACCAAAAAGAACCTCTCCAAGTTCTATATGGAGAAGCTTAAAAAAACTACCGAAGCAGTAAAGGCACTGCTCGAGATCCCATACCTCTCATTATGGGAACATCGGGCTGGCGTTACCCACATCGTTGACCTCCCAGCCGTCATGAGCCGAATAGTTTACATATTCGCTAATCCCTCCAAAGCTGCTCTATGCAACTCAATTGAAGAATATCCCGGCTTAACCTCGTGGTCTGCCTTTCTTACATGCGAGCCTTCCGTAGATGCCGAAGTAATTATAGACACGCGCTGGTATCCAGTCTCAGAAATCCAACCACTACCAGCCCGTTCAATCTCCCCTGCTCAAGACACGGCGCTATACCAAGCGCTGCGAGAGTCTCAGGAAGCAAAACCACACCCTCTCGTCTTAAAGCCATTTAAGTGGCTAGAGCCATTTGGAATTACCGAACCAGAAAAAATTGAGAACATCCGACAAGAGCTAATCGCACGAGTACGAGAGCTAGAGAAGAAATATGCACAGGAACGAGCTGAAGCAAGAACTACCGCTGTACCCCGCTCAGTTCAGGTGCGTGAGCCTTACATGAAGCCACACACTCCCAAGAAGAAGGAGCGGAAAATTCACATTATATGCAGCGACAAAAAGCATCGCATTGAGCTCCTCCAAGAACGCAAAGATATACTCGCGCGTTGCAAGGAGTGTTACCGAAAAGCAAAAGAGGGATTAAGGGTCGATTGGCCCCCTGGGACTTTTGTCCCATGGTTTCCTCCCGGATTTAAGTTCCCTTGGCCAGCTGCTGCATAGCTGATACGGGAGCAATCTATCTTGCTACCAAAAGGTAATACGGAATACGTCTAACAAGCACATTTTCTGTTCCATGAACCGTTGCTATCTGCTGTCTTTTGAATCAGCAAAGGAAATCTCTAGCAAAAAAACCCATACCATCGAAGCCAGCACCACTGACCGGATACCGGCCTCCTCCCTAATCCGCACTAGTACGGTGTACTAGAAGCAGACTAGAAGCAGAGTGCTAGATATGTGTCCAGCTGAGAGGGCTGCTCCAGGAGGGAGTTGAACCCCCGACCATAAGGAGTAGTACGGTGTACTAACGCGGATTGCTAACGCGAATGTCAGCCATGGGTACCAACTTAAAAAGTACGCCTTACCACATAGAGACCAAATAGAGGCAGCCAGAAAGTACACCCTACTAGAGAAATGCAGCCAACGGCCGCGCATCAGGGAAAAACCCCGCTATCTTCGCCAATACCGCCTCAACCATCGCATCCGGACAGCTCGCTCCCGCAGACACAAGCACATGCACCGGCCTATTCGCAGGCAACCAACCCTCTGTTATAACCTCGGCTCCCTTGTTTAGATCCCGATGATGGATCTCTGTTGCACTTCGGATCTCAGCTGCGTCCTTCACATAAAACGCCGGCACCCGCCCCTCACACAGCTCAACGAGATGCGAAGTGTTCGATGAGTTATACCCACCAACAACAACCGCCAGATCAGCCGGCACTTCAAGCAACGCTCGCATAGCACTCTGATTTTCAGAGGTAGCGTAACACAGAGTATCGCGAGTATCCGCATAGTGCTCCCCAAGCGCCTCCGCACCGAAACGCGCTATCAACGACTGCTTCACCATCTCTGCGATCGAGTGCGTTTCTTCCGCAAGCATCGTCGTCTGATTCACAACGCCCAGGCGCGATAAATCTCGCGGTACTTCAAAACCCGCAGAGTATCGCCCCGCAAAATCCTGATAAAACTGCTGCGCTGGCAGCTCTTCCCTAATGTACCGAGTAAGATGCTCTGCCTCAGCACGGTCACGCACCACTACACTGGGCCCTTCAACACTAATATGAGAGAACGTCGCACGGGTCTCCTCATGAGTGTGCTTACCATGAACTACTATCGAAAATCCCTGGGACGCCAGCTGTCGCCCGCGCTTCCACACCTTTTCGACGAACGGACACGTTGCGTTGTAACTCTGCGGTTCAATACCCAACTCTGATAGCTGCGCGAAGACCTCCCTAGTGGTGCCAAATGCGGGAATAATCACCACATCATCTGTACGCAATTCAGAGAATGGAACTATCTGCTCGCCTTCGGCTGTTTGAAGAAATTGAACTCCTCTACGCAGCAGGTCAGAATTAACGTGAGGATTGTGAATCATCTCACTTAGCAAGAAAATCCTCTTTGTTGGATTCTCTTCAAGAGCTCGATATGCGATCTCAATCGCATTCTCAACGCCGTAGCAAAACCCGAAGAAGCGTGCGACGTAAAACACCACAGGCCCAAGATCTAAAACCGTGGGGGTCAAATCCTGCTTGCGAGTATCAGCAGCGGCTCGAGACCGTTTTATTTCTCCGATGATATCAGATCGATATGAGCGAGGAATGGAGAACGATTTCGGCATAGCAGAAGCATATCATGGGCGCCTGGAGGGAGTCCATGCGTGTGGGCTGATTGCTATTGAGCTACAATTGAACCGTAAACAGGGCCATCTGGTGCATCTTCAGGTGCCACTAGGCTCTGAGTATTCTTACTACTCTTCGAGTCGAGCGCAAAAGAACGACCCTCCCCAGTTTGAGCGGCTACGGTTGGCGATGGCGGCAGAGCAAACCCTGAAGCTTCCTCTGATGGCGTGGTCTGCATAACCTCAGCAGCCATAGTCGCCATCACTGTAGGCATGGCACTGGGAAGAGCGGTCGGAGCAGCAGTTGCAGCGACACTCGGCACGGCGGTTGCAACCATTGCGGGCGCAGCCTGCAGACCATATTGGTCATCTATATATGCCGAGCCCATCTCGATTCGCAGCTTTTTACTTCCTGAAACCTTCACAGAGAGCGTTAAGGCTCCGGCACAGGTAAAGCGCGCTGCTCCTCTCGGTGAATGGTGAAGAAAATTTGAGAATGGAACCACCAGGGAGGTACCCTTCGCAGCAGTAAGCGGACGACGAATTGATGACCACGAGTAGATTTGCCCTGTTGGATCTAACGCATCATACAGACGCGTTTCAACTATCAGTGCGGAGCAGCCACCCACATCGTCTCCAACAGCATCTGCTCGCTCACACTCTGCTGCAACTGAGAAATCCCGGATGATAAGAGCTACCCCGCGATGTGCTCGCAGATCAAAACAACCCAAACCAGCACCTGATAATTGCCGAGGATTAGGATCCCCATCCCAAGAAAGCAGCAACGAAACCAGACCAGTTCCAGCTGATTCAACCTGCAGACGTCCGCCACTTTTTGTCTGAATCGTGGCGATACTCGACGAAACTGCGCTGCTCCTCGATATGGAAACTCCAGTATACGAGCCCACAACCCCCTCCGCGGGCGTTGACAACGTACAGACCTCATTTTTGCCACAGACCTTCCTGCTAGCCCGATCATAGCGAGCTAGCGGCACTGCCCCCGCATCAGCCACGGTCAGAGCAACAAGGAGAGCACCCAGAGATAAAACAGCAGGGCAACGCATAGATCCTAAGAAAGAGAAGATAGATTGTGTGGCTTCACACTTTGTCAGCCACAGTTAGCTCTTAAGAAGATGCATACTACCTCAAATCGGATACAGAGAGGCAATCTGTTTTTAAATTCTTTTAGGATTCTCAAACGGCATGCTCTTTTAAAGAGGCGTCTGAGGCATGCTACGCAAAATCCAAACAGAGCACCTCACCCCGCTCATTTTTTGGCGGGGAATCGGGGAAGAAGATCGTAAACGTACTCCCTTTTCCAGCGCCTGAAGTAAGATCAATAACTCCACCATGAGCCGAGACGATGCATTTTACGATAAAGAGACCCAATCCCGTTCCCGTGATGCCCTCATGCTGAGGAAGTCTCGAATAGCGATTAAAGAGCCGCTGCGCATCGGCCGGCAGAAGCCCACTGCCTGAGTCCTGAACCCACAGCGACACTCCATCTTTGAGCCGTTGAAGCTGCACGTGCACCACACCGCCTCGGGGAGTAAATTTCACTCCATTACTGATTAAATTCGATAGAATACGCTCAAAGCCCAGGGGATCAACGCAGCCTAACACCGACTCTTCTGTAGGATCAAACACAAGTTCGACACCACGCGTCTTAGCAGAGAGCAGATACTGCTCAGTAACTCGCAGAGCGGCTGCACTTACATCGCACACCACTGGCCTCAAGATTAGCGAACCCTCTTCGATGCGACGTAGGCTTAAGAACTCTTCGATCAGATGAATCGCTGAATTCGCCGAGGTAGAGATACGTTCCACAAGAGCGTGCGTTGTATCATCTGCACCCTCTTTTCCTAACAACACATCGCACGAAACAGAAATTGCTCCTAGGGGACCCTTAAGGTCGTGTGTCGTGGTGGATAGTATTTCGCGCTGAAACTGCTCACGACGCTTCCGTTCTCGAATATCCTTTGCCCACACTACGTAGCTCCGCTCACCAGCGACATGTCGCGCTGCAGAAACAGAGAGATCAAAGGCTCCCTCTGCACTGCCATGTTGAAGCATCTCTGTTGTCCACACCGAGCCTGGCTCAAGATTCGCAAGGCGATCATGCAACACGCCAAGGACTTCCGCTCCGCGCTCAACAGCAGCACTTGAGATTGAAAAGAGATCTCTGTTTACAGCCTGAAACGTGTCCAAAAAAGCCTCAAAGCTGGTGTTGCAGTAACGCACATATCCATCTGAAGACACCACCGCGAGGCCATCATTGCTATTCTCAAGTGCCTCGCGCAGCAGATCTCTGTCACGCGCCAACAGCTCGCGTTCGCGCGCACTCGATACCGCATCGCGCAAACGTGTAAGCACCAACTGCAGAACGTCACTGAACGTGGCATCGAAGTTCTTAACTAAGAAGTCACTAGCTCCGGCTCGCATCGCTGCGACTCCATCAGCAACGGTAGCTGACGAGGTGAGCACTAACAGCGGCACCCTCACTGCATGAGCTCGCAGCGCCGTAACAACTGCGTCACTGCGCAGGTCCGGAAGATTGAGATCGCTGATAATGAGATCAAATGACCGCTGCTGTAGCTCACGCTCGGCGGCTCGCACCGTGGTGCACGCCACTACATGCCCCACGCGCCCCTTGAGCGCACGCTCAATCAGCAGCACATGTGCTGGTTCATCCTCCAGCAACAACACTTCTCGAAAAAGCTCGTTGGATGGCGTTGTAGTGGGTTCCATTCCTGTAAAAAACCTTCTCTTAAGAGCTGCGGCAACGGCTTAAAATCGCCAACAGAAGCCTTATTTATTTCGGCAGATAGACTACTCAAGCACAAGGGATAGACGCTGCTTCTCTTGGATACTTACAATGATTAAACTAGACCATTGGATTCTCGAATTTGGTGAAAGTGGATAAATAGCTCCATTTAATCCGGACCATGTTAACCCAGCCAGTTACGACGTTACCGTTGAAAATCACTGGATTTGTCCAACTCGTAACGCGGAAGAGATTAGTCTCTGAATCAATAATCCTCTTTCCGGGAGAGGTAGTCTTGGCGACCACCCAAGAGTTTTTGAAGATGCCGCGAAATGTCGTGTGCGGCCTGAAACTTAAGATCTCGCTTGGCAGATTATGGCTCAATCATAACCTAAGTTACTGGATCAACTGTGGGTTTTCAGGACAAGCAACCCTTAGACTGCTAAATCTGGGGCCCTACCCACGCGAGCTAGTGAGGGGCATGCGGATAGCACAGCTTGTGTTCATGGGCATGGAATCTGCGCCTAACGTGGCCTATGGTGAAGGCGGGTGCGGCCATTATCTAGGTCAATCAGGAGCCACTCGGCCTGGTCAGATGACTTCTTTCCGCGAGTGGCAGGGCCGAAGAAGAAGTAGTTGCCCCTTGGTTGAGTCTAGAGAGGTCTCATGGTATAGACCTCTTGCGCTAGTGGTCGAATTGCCGCCCCAAGCGAAGAGTATCGCACGGTAGAGATCGCACAGTGAGGCATCGAACCGTGAAACATCTCACACTGAGCACCCCTCAACGAGTGCCCTTTTAGAGTATAAATAAAAGTAGTTATGGCTAATCACAAATCTGCAATTAAGCGTCATCGTCAAAGCCTAAAGCGTCGCGATCGTAACCGCTCTCGTAAGTCTGAGGTTCGAACAGCTCTTAAGGCTGCCAGCGCAGCAACTGCTGCAGGCAACGGAGCCGAGGCTAAGGCGCTCGCCTCTAAGGCTGAGTCGCTGATGAGCAAGGCTGTTAAGAAGGGTCTATTTCACAAAGCAACCTTGGCCCGAAAGGTCAGCCGCATCCAATCGCAAGCAAGCAAGGCTGCTGCTGCGAAGTAGTTGATTGCCCATCACACGATGGCGATCCTGAAGGCCTCGTCCCTCTCTTTCAGAGGGACGGGGCCTTTTTTTACCCGGACCGCAATAAGGTACCCTGTACCTTAAAGGCGCCCTTAGCGCCGCAAGCATTTGAGGCTAGCCAAGTGATTTTGGGACCCCATGGCCATCAACAACGCTCGCGGCTCTTAGCTTTTTTACCCGGACCGCAAAAGGTACCCTGTACCTTAAAGGCGCCCTTAGCGCCGCAGGCATTTGAGGCTGGCCAAGTAATTTTGGGACCCCATGACCATCAACAGCGCTCGAAGCTATTAGCTTTTTTACCCGGGCCGCAATAAGGTACCCTGTACCTTAAAGGCGCCGTTAGCGCCGCAAGCATTTGAGGCTAGCCAAGTAATTTTGGGACCCCATGACCATCAACAGCGCTCGAAGCTATTAGCTTTTTTACCCGGACCGCAAAAGGTACCCTGTACCTTAAAGGCGCCCTTAGCGACGCAGGCATTTGAGGCTGGCCAAGTAATTTTGGGACCCCAAGACCCACAACAACGCTCGCAGCCCTTAGGTTGAAAAGCATCAAGCTCTCAGAGCAGCACAGAGCTCAGAACACTGACCGCTTAGCTACCTGTCTTATAAAGAAACCAATACACATCTGCCGCCCCCCTCCTACAGCGACGCCCTGCCCGCCTTGATTTTATCGAGGAAAGAAGTGAAGCTGGCTGAAAATACATAGTTTTTCGCAAGGAGTTTACTGGCGTGTTAGTTCTTAAGTTCGGTGGCACTTCAATGGGGTCTGCTCAGTCTATCAACGAGTATGTTGCACCTATTGTTAAAGAGGCCCTGGATAAAAAGAAGAAGCCAGTTGTAGTTGTGAGTGCGATGACCGGCACTACCAATGACCTAATTGCGATACTGAGCCGCTCAATCGAGACACGCGAGGTTCAAACAAGCTTTATTGATCGGATCCGCCAGCGACATGCGGCGGTCGTGGCAACTATCGAAGACGCTACCCTGCAAACAGAAGTGTTAGCCTACATCGAATCTGAACTACAAGAGCTGCACCAACTCGTGAAGGCGTTGATTACAATAGGTGAAGTGCCCACCCGCAGCCACGACGCCGTTATCGCAATCGGCGAAAAGTTGAGCGCCAAGCTCTTCTCTGCAGTGCTGCGCTCAAAGGGGATACAGTCAACCTACTGCAACTTTGAGAAGATTATTCCCCCTACCCTGCGCTATGACAACGACAGGTACTGGGATGAGATTGCAGAGCTCTTAGCGAACGAGGTACGCAACGTGCCTGAAAACTGCGTGCCTGTTGCTACTGGATTTTTCGGACGCACCGCCAACGGTATCATCGAAGATGTTGGCCGCGGGTACTCTGATTACTGCGCGTCGCTTATAGGTGCAGGACTGCTCTCGCCAGAGATCCAGATCTGGACCGATGTTGATGGTGTGCTCTCTGCAAATCCAAAGGTGGTGCCAG
>JBIKWG010000065.1:0-12503 GCA_044356425.1 Bdellovibrionota bacterium
TTTTGCGCCCTGAGGAAAAAGGTAACGTACCGTGGAGCAAAAGACCGAGCGGCTCATGAGTTTGATACTCTCAAGCTTCTTGCTTAACTTTCATGTCATCTCACGAAAACCTACGAGAGCATCACAACATACTACCGTCTCTGCTGATGTAGCTGCAGAGGTGAACGCCCTAAGCTCTCCCCTTCCCCTCCTGAAGAATACGAGACCGAATACAAGGGGTAGCTGCCGACGTCTCCTGACTGTCGTCTGACGTGAACGTAATTCGTCAGCGTTAGCCATCACATCTCAACTAATTCACAGAAAAAATCGGAGACCTATTCAGCGGCTTCTAAAGCTACCTAGGCGTTTCGCTGCAAGCGGCTCGCGCACTACTCGCTTTTTGCTAATATCCGCAGCTTCTCCTCTGCGCCCGAGAGCAGCTTACGAAGATGCTGAACAAGGATAGTTCCCTTCTCATACGAGCCGATAGATTGATCAAGCGGAAGGGCCCCACTCTCAACGGCGGCAACTACCTCTTCAAGAAGTTTTAGCGCCTGCTCAAAAGTTAAGCTCGCAAGAGCATCATCGCCAACTTCACCGGCCTGAATTGCCTCTAGAGTTACTGTTTTTTTGTTTGAAGATTGCGCCATGTTATCTCCTCTGTATACCTAGTTACTGTGCCGATTATCGTTCCATCTGCCATAGCCACTTCGATCTCTGCGCCTGCAACCGCATCACCTGCGGACCTCAGATACGCACCTCGACTGCGAACGATCCCATATCCTCGCTCCAACACCCGTTCAGGACTCAAGGCTGCAAGCCTGGCTGCGCCATGCTCAAGCCGCTGCTTACGAGACTCAACTAACCTAACTGCTGCAACATTAAGCTGCTGTGCCAATCCTTCAATCTGAGTCTGCAATCGTGCGACTCCGTCTTGCGGAGCCGTGCGCTGCAGACGCGTAGCGATCGTTGATAGCGAGAGGCTACGAGCTGACAACTCTTGCTCTGAACAGCGCTGCAGTCGCCGCTGAAGAGCATCAACCCGCGAGCGGATAAGCTCTAACACTCTATCAGGGCGAATTACGGCAAGTGTTGCTTCGGCTGCTTTGAGCCGCAGGCGTGCCTGGCTTATTACGGCACTAATTCGGCTATCAAAGCGCAAACACAGCTCATCAATTCGCTGCACCCTCGGCTGCAACCACCTATCACTGTCGCGTAAGCGCCGCTCAAGCTCACTAATACGCGTCATTAGATCACTAACTTTAGGCACTACCATCTCTGCTGCGGCCGTTGGCGTTGGCGCTCGCACATCTGCTGCAAAATCACACAGAGTAGTGTCCACTTCGTGGCCCACCCCCGAAACTACTGGAATAGCGCACGCAAACACGGCCCGCACAAGCACCTCTTCATTAAAGGCCCAGAGGTCTTCAAGAGATCCGCCACCGCGCGCGACTATAATCACATCCACAAGCCCAGAGCGTTCCAGCTGCTGCAGAGCTCTAGCAATCTCTTCGGCAGCGCCATCTCCTTGGACACGGGTATCGGCTAGATAGACCGGCATTGAGGGGAACCGCTCACGGATCTTTACCATCATGTCATGAATGACAGCACCCGTCTGAGAGGTGACGATTCCTACTGCCTTTGGCAGAAACGGAATTGGCCGCTTTCGCTCAGCAGCAAAAATTCCCTCACGCTCAAGCTTAGCTTTGAGCTCTTGAAACTGCCTCTGCAAAACCCCCTCGCCATCTTCTAACAGGCGATGCACAACAACCTGCAGCCGACCACTGCCCGCATATACATTGGGTCGACCATGGCACCTGACCGCCATGCCAACCTGAGGCCGGAACGTTAGCGTGCGCGCAACTCCTTGCCAAACAACACAAGAGAGCTGCGCGTTTTCATCTTTAATAGTAAAATAAAGGTGTCCGCTTTGAGCTACCGTTATCTGAGATATCTCTCCTCGAAACAGCACCTGCGGAAGCTCTTGCTCAAATAGCTGATTGATGCCGCGCGCAACATCAGCTACGGAGAGGTATAGAGCCGATGAACCGCTCGATTGTCCAGATATAGAAGATGCGCCTGAAGGAGATTTCACGGCTGTGAGTTTACTACGAAACAGATTCAACACAAAGGGTTCTCAGGCAGCCCCCCCCCAAAGACCGCCGTCTCAAACAGGGCTTCGACGCGGCCCCTACGCTCGACTTGAGCGTTTATGGCGCGTTCTTTTCGCGTCTCTTCTTCTTGATCCCTTACTAATAGTCTTAGGAAGCCCGCAACTCATCGATTCACAGCTATCTGAACGCATAGCTATTGTTACAGCCACCATGCTTCTGCCCTTCATAGCCCAAGAATCGCTCTACCGAGGGATTGCAAAGCTTCGAAATATGAATGCTCGGCAGCTTGAAACCAACCAGCTTCTGCTGCCAGTTGTGGCAGGATTACTTCTAGCTATTATTATTTGCATCAAGGTGTTGCAACTTGGGCACCTCAGTGGGGTGTGGGGGCTAACCTTCTCTCTGCTTATTCTGCTGTTTACTCTGCGGGCAGTTGTGCAAAGTATCCGCAACACATGGAACCATACCCAGCACCTCAAACGTGATGGATGGACTCGTCTAGAGCTGTGGGAACAGCAACTTGTCGTACTCTCTCTTGCTCCGCAAGCCCTAGCTCGCAGTATAAGTTTATGCGGAGCCCTTTCATACGGAGCCGAAAAGCAGTGGGCGACATTCCTGGCTTACTTTACTGTGAGCACGCTCTTTCTCGGAATGCTGCGACCCGCTCGCAGATTCTTTGTGGGATTTTGCCGTAAATGCAAGCAGCCGGTGCCTATTGTATTTGTTGACATCGGCGGGTGCTTACGGTGCGATGAAGACTTACGGCGAGCATACGAACAGGGAAGATGAAAGAAGAGCCAGCGCATGAAGTCTTCAAATAAGAATAACCGGAATCTCGCCCAATTCATTCATGGCTGACATTTTGCCCCCCCTTAAGCGACACTGCATAGCCGAGGGCCGTCAATCGTTACCTCAACAGATTTACGGCTTTGTAGCTGGAAACCTTTTAAATCTGCGCAACGTTACGCAGAACAAACCAATGAACGGATTACACCGACCCACAGAAAGCACCGCGCGTGAAATAGCGTCACATTTTCTGGGGCATGAAGCATTTTCTATATCTCGGTATTCAATAGGGTTGTGTCACTACGTGTATGAAGTCGCCCCCTCTAGTGGCTCCAAAATTGTCGTTCGAATCGGACACGACGACACCCGCAAGCACCTGGAGGGCAGTGTATCTTGGTCTCAGCAGCTTCAGCACCTCAACCTTCCAATCCCTACTATTTTGTGCTGCGATCTTACCACGCCATTCCCATATACTATCCTAGAGCACCTTCAAGGGAGAGACCTTGGCGAGGTAATGACAAGCTTGACGCCTAAGGTTCGTTGTAAAATCGCTCACTCCGTAGCAGCTATTCAAGATTGCGTCGCTCAGCTGCCGAACGCTCAAGGATTCGGATACGGGTACTCTTTCTCAGACCCTCGTTTAACGAGAAATTGGCTTGCTATTCTTGAGCAGCAACTTGACCGGTCACGAGAAAGGATTAAAACCGGCGGAGTTGTTCGTGAGTTTCATGTCGATAGAGCGCTTCAAGCCATGCAAGCATTCCGAGGCTACCTACAAAACGTCGAGCCGGTCGCATTTCTGCACGATACCACTACTAAGAATGTGCTAGTAAACGGTGAAGGGCTGGTTGGAATAGTCGATATCGATGATATCTGCTTTGGAGACCGTCTCTATGTTCTTGGCCTCTCATACATGGCGATTTTATCTTCCAAACGTAACACCGACTATATCGATTTTTGGTGCGAAGCCTGGAATCTAAGCCACCTCCACATGCACATTATGCGTCTCTATACCGCAATACATTGCGTTGGCTTCCTTAGTGAGATAGGACAGCGCTTTAATAAGGATGTCGCTGAAATCGATTACGCCAAGCTGCGCCATCTTGAGAATATTCTTGATATACTTCTACCGTAATAGCATCATGAACCATCTCTCAGTACGCTTAATAAAGCCTTCCGATGAGCAAGCAGTGGCCTCACTGATCGTCACGTCGTGGGGCGCTCGCAAGGTTGTAACGCGTGGGCACGCCTATGATGCAGCAACGCTACCAGGATTACTTGCTCTTATAGAGGGAAAGATAGTCGGTCTTCTGACGTGTCGCGTAGATAATCACGAATGTGAAATCGTAACGCTCGACGCATTCAGAACGCGGCAAGGTATCGGGTCGCGCCTCATCGAAGAAATAAAGCGATTCGCGCATAGTCAAGGCTGCACGAGGTTGTGGCTTATCACTACTAACGACAACGTAGAGGCAATGGCCTTCTATCAGAAACATGGCTTTCGACTGGTTGCAATTCATAGGGATGCAGTCACTTTGGCCAGAAAATTGAAGCCACAGATCCCTTTAATTGCAACCAACGGGATCCCAATTCGAGATGAAATCGAGTTAGAAGTAACGTTCGAACCCTAGGTATATAGTGAATAAAGCCTTACCGAGTCCTTCCTCGCACTAACGCCTCTGAAGAACCGCAGCGAAGGCGCCAGCCATGTGGTGGCGCTGCGGCCACGCGCGATAGTATCCCTCAGAAGTGCAGAGAGCAGGAGGCAAAAGCGAAGCTACGCTGCGCACTGAAAATTCAGCGTGTTGAGCTAAAAATTCTGCTACAACATCTTCATTTTCGACGCGGTCTATCGAACAGGTGCTGTAAACAATACAACCATCTGGGGTCACCAGATCTGCTGCCCTATTTAGCATGCTACTTTGAATAGCAGTTAACTCTTGTAAGATGTCCTCTGATTTTGACCACCGCACATCGATTTTACGTCCTACTGTACCAAATCCAGAGCATGGAGCATCGAGCAGCACAACATCAGCTCGCTCCTCAGGATTAACAGCGACACCAAGAACATCACGCACACGGTACTCAACGTTACCCAGTTTTAGTCTGTCTACGATATCCTCGACTAATGCGACTCTCTTGGCTGTTTGATCAGTGGCGACTATCCTGCCACCCCTAGAATAGATTGACAGAGCAATAGCACACGTCTTCCCACCCGGAGCGGCACAGAGGTCGAAGACAAGTCTCGGGTTTAATGAGGCGACGATATCCGCAACGATCGAAGAGCTCAGATCCTGAACAAAGAACAGGCCTTCCGTAAAACTCGACAGCTGATGCAGACGAACACTCTTAGGAAGCTGCGTAACTCTGATTGAATCAGACGAGTATTCAGCACATTCCGCGGCAACCTCTTCACTCTGCAGACGAGAGAGCAGATCATTGCGAGATAAAACCTGCGTATTTACCCGCAAGTAAAGCGGAAGCGATTCAGCCGCAGCTCTGCAAAAAAGATTCACTTCCTCTGCACCGTATTGCTCGGTCCAGCGCTTCACCAACCAGGATGGAAAATTTATGGTAGGATCCAATTCACCTTTACTCTGTGGACGCTTTAGCTTTCTAAGCACGGCATTTACGAGTCCAGCTAGGCCACGATACCTACCAAACTTTACGAGCTCTACAGCCTCAAAAACTACGTCACGCTCTTTTGAGCGCTCCATAAAAAGTATCTGATATGCGGCGACCCGAAGAATGCGGCGAACCTCAACCGGCAGCGAATCAATCCCTTTCGAGAGCAACGGACGTAAAGACTCATCGATTGCGCTACCCTGTTCAAGCGTCCCGCGTACCAGCTGCATAAGCAGTGGATATTCATCGGATGCAACCGTAGGATTACGAGCCTCCTCCTGCAATACGATGTGCACATAGGCGCCTTGAGACTCAATCCGCTCAAGTATCTCAAGGCACTTTCTTTTCACTCGTAACACGTTCATGATAGTGGTTAAGCTAACACAGTTTGCGATGAGTTGGGATGAGTTCAAGCGTTAATAATAAGCACATCTTCTTTGAATTATTACGTGATGCCCTTGCAGATCGCACTTTTGTTAGGGCTACACTCAGTAAAGCGGGCTTAAGCCCGCGCTGGAAGCGGGTCGTCCTTGGCATGTTCACCGATGCCCAAGGATCGGTTCTAATATCTTTTGATTACTCGGATGGGGTGCAAACTGAACGTAAAAATCTCTCTCCAGACGACGCTTACACTGCACTCACTTCTCTTATTCCTGACCACTTTAAGATGGCGAATCTTCGCCTACTCACCGAAGAGCTACTCTTTGAGCTCACTGACAGGGGCTCATTTAGGCTGAAACGCAGAGCCCACGAGCAGTCCGCTTCTCTTCCGTCCGCTTCGCAATCACACAACCGTGAGAGAAGCTACCTCATCCCCTCCTCTGCACCATTTCTCAAAGCGCTTGGTATCACTACCAGCGATGGCCAGATTCGCCGCGATATGTACGATAAATTTCGACAAATAAACAAATTTGTTGAAATTATTCAGAGCCTGGTGAGCCCTTTGGATGTAGAACCGAATAGAGACATCTTTTCGGCTACTGATTTTGGCTCTGGAAAGCACTACCTTTCGTTTGCACTCCATCACTTCTTATCAACGAGGTATGAAAAGCTGACGCTTACTGCTGTTGAGCAACGACCGGATCTCGTTTCGCTCGGTCAAAACATCGCGAGCTCGCTTGGAATTAGCTCTATTGATTTTATCGCAGGCACCATTGCTGAAAGCAGTCTTACCGCTCCTACCCTAGTGGTCGCGCTACATGCATGTGACACAGCCACCGATGACGCCTTAGCAAGAGCAATACTAAACAAAGCACGCCTTATATGTGTTGCTCCGTGCTGCCACAAATATGTGCGAAAACAGATGAACAGCGCCGACCATCTTCTTGCACCGATACTGCGACACGGAATACTCGAAGAGCGCTTTGCTGAGAGCCTCACTGATTCCCTGAGGGTACTTGCGTTAGAAGCGTCTGGATACAATGCTAAGTTATTTGAATTTATCTCCCCAGAACATACCGCAAAAAATACCATGATAACTGCCTCGCTCACAGGCAGACCAAACCTCGACAGCCTAGCTGCTTTGAATCGCCTAAAAGCTTCTTTTGGACTTAAAGATTTCTATCTTGATCGCATTCTCAACATACCTGCAACATAGTTCGCGCTATTTGATAAGCACTAAGGTTACAAGCGCTCGGCCAGGCAAGTAATAGACCCTGCAAACTCCCCACTATTTGCGGGCCTCAGCGCGCAACCGCTAGTTCATCTCAAGAGCTGCGCCTCGCCGGCATTTGCTGTGAATCGCTCGCGCCACGAGATCGCTTAGATTAACGAAACATCCTACAAAACAGTATCGTCAACCTGCAGGTAAGCTGTGTGCTTGCGACTATCACCGACATTTCTATCGCCTCACTTACTTAACCCTGCATCAGCTAATATTTTATCTAACCTGGCTAAAGAGATAGGATATTGAGTTCCCAACTCCTGCGCGAAGAGGGATATCTTGAGCTCCTCTAGCATCCAACGAAAATCCGGCGGCAGCTTTTGACTCCTATTCCGCAGACGCTCTACATACGGAGCGAGTTGAAGCGCACGTTGATGATGCCGCTGTGGATCGTTATCAAACCTCTCAGAGCGAACGACCATGCAACGCAGGTAGCGCGGAATGTGCTGTAGCTGGGCAAAGGGAACATTGGCTGGAAACTCGGCTGGCAACAACTCATCGAGATCAGCGCGCATTCCAGGATAAGCCCGCCGCAATCCGATAAGGGTGCGTCTAAGCTCTAGTGCATTTTTTACCGGCGTAACGATTGACGAGATGAGCCCAATAAAACGCTTGCGTGCTGCGGCAAGTAGCTCTTCAAAGCACTCTTTTTTGAGTGGATAACCGGCTTTACCTTCAAGCATATACTCAAGCGCTGTTGCTATCACCTGCTGCTTCATCTGCTCAGGTGAGCAGAACAGCACCAAAAGCGGCTTAAGTGATTCCACCTCACGGACCTGCTTTTTCATCTCTGCCACCTCGCCGTGAAGCAGCAGCTCTGCAAGTCTGCGAATACCAGATAACGCGGCCACCTCTGCCTCTTGTTGTGAATCTACAAGGCGCAGTGCAACGAGCTGCCCCTCAACACGTAGCGTTGGATAGAGATACATCGGCACACCAGAAACGGTCGTTACTTCAATAGCAGCCGGCGGATCCGAAAAATTCCACGTTCGGACATCCGCATGCTCCCACTGCTGCCGTATCTCTTTCCATGCGCCAAGAGATGCTGTGCCATCTTGACCGCCCTCCTTGCTTGCCCTAGCCACTAATGCCCCGAGGTCGCGGCCACTTGTAGCCACTCGCGTGCCAACGAGAAGCTCGATTCGCGGACGAAGATGATCTGGTAAACGGTCTACGGACAGCACTTCAGCTGGCATTGCTACATCGAACTCATTCATCAGCACCGATCCAACGGCTTCGATTAAGGGCATAGACTTTAGTGCGCTGTGGCTAGCAATACGACGCACGGCATCCGGGAGAGCCTCTATTTTCTTACGATACTCTTTGGGAAGTGTATTGATGAGGTGCCTAACCTGCTGCTCGCGCAATCCAGGTACAACACCATCAAGCATCCGTGCAGGGATACGCTGAGCAAGTGCTAGCGGAAGCTTTACGGTAACACCGTCGCGCTCACTGCCCGGCTCGTAGCGATAGTGAAGACCAACCTCAACGCCTGCTACTTTAATCGACTGCGGAAAATCGCCCGATTCGTCACGAAGGGCCTCACCGTTGTTGAGATACTCCTCTGAGACCTCAAGAAAGCCCGACTCTGTTTTTATGTGAGCTTTGACAAACCGCTCAAAATCTCTGCTTGAGGATATACCTGTCAGCCTTTCAGCGTAAAAGCTCACCAGCCGTTCCTCTAGCTCAATCCGATGTAGACGCCCGCGACGAGCTTGATAAGCTGCCACTTTATCTGCCGTTTCGCGATTGCGGGTGAGAAAATCGTAAGAAAACGGTGAGTCATCACCCATCAAGGTGCTACGAATAAAGATATCCGTTGCACCTTCCAAGTTAAGCCGCGCATAGGAGACCGTGCGATACGCGAGCACCAAACCGGCCAAGGTCACGCGCTCTTTTGCCAACACATCACCTCGGTGTGGATTCCACTGCGGTGTATCGATGGTGCGCTTGACGATATGTTGCCCAAGCTCCTCTATCCACTGCGCCTGAACCCGCGCAGCCATGCGCACAAAAACACGCGACGTCTCTAGCAGCTCTGAGGCGACAATCCAGTGCTGCTGGGAAGGATCCCTGCCACCTTTATGCTTTCCACCAGACTCGGAGTGTCGCGGATTCTGCCTCTCAGCAAGCGCAGAGCCTGGAAAGAGTGCGACCTCTCTGCTGCCACCCACACGATACACATTTCTTTCAGTGCGAAAGGCTACCTGCCCAAGAAATCCTGTTAGAATTGCTCGATGAATCGCTCGATAACGACCATCAAACCGCTTGATAGCAGAAGCATCTGCAATCTCAAAAGGCTTTATGTGCATCGTCTCGCGCAGTTCGGTCACAAGATCGACCCATTCGCGCATCTTCATATATGAGAGAAAATGCGCCTTACAAAACTTACGCACCTGAGACTGTCCCTTGTTAGAACGAAGCTCTGCTGTGTACCCACACCAGATATTGAGCAGCGTTAGAAAGTCAGAATCAGGGTGCACGAACAGTCGGTGGGCAGCCTCAGCTTTTTCGCGCTTTTCAGCCGGACGTTCGCGTGGATCTTGAACGCTCAACCCCGCTGCAATCACCAGCACCTCAGGTAACGTATGCTCACGCTTTCCTTGCAGCAAGATACGGGCGATGGTTGGGTCAACCGGTAACCGAGCGAGCTCTTCGCCGAGCCGCGTAAGCTGCCGGTCATTATCAAGCGCGCCTAACTCTTGCAGCAGTGCATAGCCACTTCGTACTGCCCTAGATTCAGGCGCGTTTAGAAACGGAAACGTTTCAATATCACCGAGATTAAAGGCCTTCATGCGAAGGATTACCTCCGCTAGGTTTGCCCGCAGTATCTCTGGATCAGTAAATTCGGGGCGCGAAGAGTAGTCATCTTCATCATACAAACGAATACAGACCCCTTCCTGCACTCGTCCTGCTCGTCCTGCTCGCTGATTTGCGCTGCTCTTTGCTATTCGTTCAATCGGCAGCCGTTTAGTGCGCTGTTTTCCACTGTAGCGACTAATACGCGCCAAGCCTGAATCAATTACATACCGAATGCGGGGAAGGGTAATAGAGGTCTCTGCGATGTTCGTTGCAACAATCACCCTCCGTTTCTCGCTGCTGCGAAAAATTCGTTCCTGCTCAGCAGCAGAGAGGCTGCCCATGAGAGGCAGTATCTCAATCTGTGCTGAAAGAAGCCCAGTTAAGCGATCACACGCCTCTCTGATATCACGCTCTGTTGGCATGAAGATAAGAACATCTCCGTGCTGTGTCTCTGCAATAACACTTTGAGTTGCGCGAACGGACGCCTCTACGTAATGGAGCAGCTCTTCATCTTCATCGTGCTGCAACCGTTCATGCCTCACCTCTACCGGATACAGCCGACCTGAAACCTCAAATATCGGCGCTCCGCCAAAAGCTTGAGAAAAAAGCTCAGTATCTATCGTTGCGCTGGTTATAATAAGCTTGAGGTCAGGCCGTTTAATTAGCAGCGTTTTTAAGTAGCCGAGTAAGAAATCGATATTAAGAGAGCGCTCATGCGCTTCGTCAATAATAATCACCTCATAGGCAGACAGCATCGGATCGCTGCGCGTCTCTGCCAAGAGGATTCCATCGGTCATTACCTTGATCCGAGTATATTTCTTGGAATGATCGCTGAATCTAATCTTGCAGCCGACCTCGTTGCCCCACGAAACAGAGAGCTCCTCAGCTATACGCCGTGAAACAGAGAGTGCCGCGATTCGCCGAGGCTGTGTGCACCCGATAGCTGCGCGCAACCCGAGACCTGCTTCAAGGCACATCTTGGGAATCTGCGTGGTTTTGCCCGAGCCAGTTTCACCTGCAACAATTATCGTTTGGTGCTCTCTAATCGCCGCTACTATCTCTCTGCGCTTTGCACAGATCGGCAGCGAATCGTCATACGAAACGGCGATGGGCTCCCTAGGCAACAGTTGTGAATGCCGTTGATTCATAGCGGCCAATACGGTGACACAGAAGCTGCAACTGCACCAGACTTAGGCAGGAATCACATTCACCAGCTTAGGGGCCTTTGTGTGCGGATTTACTACGGTAATAAAGCGATCGGTCTCGGTCACTTTGTAAGCAGTGCCCGCCATCGCCGAAATTACCGCAGCTTTTAGATCTGCCTCTGAAACAGCTGCCGCTACATCGACAGTCGCACGCTTCTTTCCGAGGATCTGAATCACAACCGTTACTACATCATCAATCACTAAGCTTGGATCGTAAGAAGGCCATGCTGCGGTTGCGATCGGTTGATTATGACCCAACCGCTGCCACAGCTCTTCTGCCAGATGCGGGGCAAACGGAGCCAAAGCACATGAGAACATCTCTAATGTGAGCTTAGATACCGGCTTATCGTAAATGGTATTAAGCAGCTCCATCATCGTAGAAATCGGCGTGTTAAGACGCAGTGCCTCGATGTCTTCCGCTATTTTCTTGATGGCTTTGTGAATGCCCTTCTTTACCTCAAGGCTCTCTTCCTCAACAGAGACTACATCTCGGAAGCCAGCATCCTTTGAGCCAGTAACAAGAACAAACGTTCGCTTCAAGAAACGGTTAACACCCGTAATCGCTTTTGAGTCCCACGGCTTTGAGGCATCAAGGGGCCCCATAAACATGAGGTATGAACGCAGCGTGTCTGCTCCGTACGCTTCAATGAAATCATCTGGATTAATGACGTTCTTGAGCGACTTCGACATCTTTGCAATTATGCGCTCTAATTTCTCACCAGTTTGCTTGTGGTGAGGAACCCCAGATTCATCCTCTTGAACAAGATCTGTTGCTACCAGCGCACCGCGACCATCCTTAAACGCAAACGACTGAATCATCCCCTGATTAAAGAGCTTCTGAAAAGGCTCAACGGTTGAGACGTGGCCGAGATCAAAGAGCACCTTGTGCCAGAAACGGGCATACAGGAGATGCAACACTGCATGCTCTGCTCCGCCAACATAGAGATCAACCGGCATCCACTTCTTCTCAAGCAGCGGATTCCACCCCTGCTCTGAGTTCTTCGGGTCGATGAAACGGAGGTAGTACCAGCATGAACCTGCCCACTGCGGCATGGTATTCGTCTCTCGGCGGCCCTTCTTTCCTGTTGCTGGATCAACCACCTCAAGCCATGACGAGGCCTTGGCAAGCGGCGATTCCCCGCTCTCGGAAGGCTTGTAATCTGCCACTTCCGGCAGCATTAACGGAAGCTCTGCATCAGACAGTGAAGAAACAGTGCCATCTTCCCAGTGAACAATCGGTATCGGCTCACCCCAGTAGCGCTGTCGCGAGAAGAGCCAATCACGAAGCTTGTAGTTTACAACTCGATTCCCTAGCTTCTTGCTCTCAAG
>JBIKWG010000060.1:0-13368 GCA_044356425.1 Bdellovibrionota bacterium
CTTCTCTGCGGCGTCTTTATTTGAAATTCCACTCAGGGCTAACTCAACAGCAACCGCGCTTGAATTAGGAAGCATTACTCCCACTTCAGTCCAGCAATCTTCCCCTGCATGAACGCGAGCTTTCAGCTCTTCATCAGCATTCTGTGGCGCAAGCACCGCACGAACTGGCAGAGAGAAATTTCTGGCAAACTCAAAATCGCGCTCATCGTGGGCGGGAACTCCCATAACAGCTCCAGTGCCGTACGAATAGAGCACGTAGTCACCAACATATACGGGAACTTTCTCATTGTTGATCGGGTTAATGACGTAACCACCAGTGAACACCCCTGTCTTCTTGCGCGTCTCAAACGTGCGATCAAAATCGCTCATCTTAGCGGCATTATCGCGATACTCATTGACCTTTGTCCGTTGAGCATCAGTGGTGATCTCATCCACTATCGGATGCTCGGGAGCAACTACAAAGAACGTCACACCGAAGAGCGTATCAGGGCGCGTTGTGAAGGCGACCAGAGGTTTCTCGGAGCTCTCAACAGAGAAAACGATCTCTGTGCCAGTTTTTCGACCGATCCAGTTGCGCTGCTGCTCTTTGATAGCTTCAGGCCAATCTATTCCTTCTAACTCTGATATTAATCGCTCAGCGTACTTGGTAATCCGCAGCATCCACTGCTTCATGGGCTTACGAATTACATCATGCCCTCCCCGCTCAGATCTGCCGTCGATCACCTCTTCGTTGGCCAGCACCGTGCCCAAGGCTGGACACCAGTTCACCATAGCCTCAGCGTAGTACGCCAACCGGTGCTCAGCCTGATAAGCCTGAACAGCAAGAAGTCCCTGCGCCTCTATCTCTTTGGGAATAGCAAGCTCGTCAATTGGTCGTGCCTTACGCTGTTCGTCGTCAAACCACGAATTGTACAGCCGCAAGAATATCCACTGCGTCCACTTGTAGTAGTCTGGGGTACAGGTCGCTAGCTCACGGTCCCAATCGTATGAGAATCCGATCTCTTTCATCTGTCTAGTAAAGTTCTGACAGTTCTTCTCGGTAATCAGCGCTGGATGCTCTCCGGTGTTAACTGCGTGCTGCTCTGCGGGCAATCCGAAGGCATCAAAGCCCATTGGATGAAGCACATCAAAACCCTTCATGCGCTTGTAGCGTGAGTATATATCAGTAGCGGTGTAGCCCAGGGGGTGCCCGATATGAAGACCAGAGCCTGAAGGGTATGGGAACATATCAAGCACGTAGACCTTCTCTTTCCCATCATTAGTGGTCTTAAAGGTCTTGTGCTCAGCCCAGTAGGTCTGCCACTTCGGTTCTATCGCTTTCGGATTGTACTCGGACGGATTGTACTCGGACACAACTAACCCCGCTTTCCCAAAAAATCGCCTCTCTGAGCCGCAAAAAGCGGCTAACTCCCTTGTTTCTCACTCAAAGCCCCCTATAGTCAATCATAGGCAGCAAAAACCCCACCCTGAGGAGCTTTACTTCAGTTTGATTTTTAGGTACTTATCCAACTCCTCGGCGGTTAATTCAGCCTAGGTATGTAAATAGCCTCCCGGAGTCGTAGTTCAGTTGGTTAGAACGCTCGCCTGTCACGCGAGAGGTCGCGGGTTCGAGTCCCGTCGGCTCCGCCACTTTTGCCCTTCAGGGCAAAAGAGTCGAATCCCCACGTAAGTCGAACCTGCGAGCTCTCGCGTGATTTATCACGCGATGAGGACGTGCGGGTTTCGGCGCACCGCGCTGAAACACAGAGCACGTAGAGCAACAATCGTGTGATGGATAACAAGTGGATCATTCGGCTATCCAGCGATCAGGGTGGTATAACCTTAGAGGCGTTTCTGGGTGGGCTTAGAGCTCCTACGTCCCCTCGCTCTCGTCCAAGGCAGCAAGAAGCGCCTGAGCTCATCTCTCAACTTCCACCAATGTTCAACAGCACGACTGCCGCCTACTTCAAAACATCAATCCCCTTAGCGTCGATAATGTTAAGAAGCCTAAGAGCTGCGTTCTGAGGCTTCACCTTGCCTTGCTCCCACTTCTGCACAGTTGATGGGTTTACGTTCAGGAGCGCTGCAAAGACCCCCTGACTGACCCGAACTTTGTCTCGGATCTGCTTTATCTGCTTAGGGCTGAACATCTTCGCTTCAGGAATATCGAGCTGTTCGAGCTCAGCTACTGTAGCTTTTGAGAAGCCTAGCTCTTTGGCGGCAGTGATGAGGGTTTGTGAAAGGGTTTTTCTCTTCATGGGACGACTCCTAGTTATTTTTTTCGATGCTGTGCTGTTAATCACTCCGGTCTGGCCACTCTTTTAAGCCCTCACGATTCTATCGCTATGAGCTTTCCTTGCGTTTTAAGTTTGGTGCGGTCGGCAGACGAAAGCTTCATGAAGTCACTGGCGAACACTCGCAGCTGTTTTTCCTCATTCTGCGATATATCCGCCTGGTCGTTCTTGAGGTATCCGTAGAGAAAGAGCGTAACGTCCTTATCCTTATACAGCACGATCGCCCTCGCTCCGCCTCTCTTGCCTCGCCCCTCAACTTTAAGGCGCTTCTTGTAGATATGGGCTCCGAGCCTATCCCCAAGTAGTCCTCGGCTCATCTCTAAGACCACGACTGCTAGCTCATCGTCTGAGATGCCCTCCTTCTTAGCCCACTTGGCGAAATCTTTGAGCTTATACCTTTCCTCTATAGAAAACTCCCCGCAATAAATGCTTTATACGCATCTTTCCTATAGCCTTGCTTACTATAGTAATTGTTACCATAACTCGTCGTCAACAACAACCTACCACGGACTCATAGCCAACCTACAGGGTCCTCATTTATTATCCTGCAAACCCAAGCGTTTAGCCCCTCAAACGAAGCTTGCAGTTGAACTATCGAAATGCGCCACTGGGAATCATTTTTCAAGCCCCGTCAACAACTCCCGCTCCTTGCTCATATTGCGAATGCCTCCACGTACGCCGCGATGCTCACTCTGAGAGACTTCGCGTATGAGTCGAGTTTCCTCAGGTCGGGCTTATGGCCCTTTTCTCGCCCCTGGAGATAGGCTTTGAGCGATTTGATCGCAATCTCTTTGTCGAGATATCGAAATACGTCAATCACCGTGCGCTCTCGGTCAAAGATACGAACGTGTGCATCTCCGAGCTTAGTCGTGGTGGCGCCAAGCTCTGCGTTGCGCATCCGGACTATTCTGACCTTCTCACGCCGCGGAGCCCTGCTCGAGTGCGGTACAGCGATCCAGTGCTGCCTCGGGAGTTGGTCTGCAAGCTCGTATATGGCGATCGCCGAGATCAGACAGACGATGCCGTCTGGAATGCTTGTGGCTGCGACGATAAGGTCTTCCCAATTGATCGGAATATCGGCGCCAGAATCCGGGAACCGGTAGACGCCCTTACCAACCCTCTCGATACGGCCTTGCCTGCTATGGTAGGCAAGAAGGCTTGCGTACACCCCTAGACTCTCTGCCTCACTCACCGTGAAGTAAGGCTTCTTCCGAAGGGGCCTGAGCTTTTCGAGCGGATTCTGGTCCATAAGGCTATTTTAGTAAATGCACCCGCAAGCGGAAACTGGGTGCATTTACTAAATGCTTGGCCGCATCGGATACAGGGTTAGGCACAAGTCTGCAGTCGTAGAGCCCCCACCCCGCGACGCTCAGGTTGGCTACCGGCCAGTACCTAGCGACACGCCCTATTCCACCATGTAATGGATAATAGTTGGTTTATCCGGCTCTCCAAGGGGTCGTGGGATAACTCTAGGGGCGTTTCTGGGTAGGCTTCGAGATCCTGTGCCGTTTCGCCCTCTGCAGCATACTCGGCTTCGCCTTTATGACGGCGATCGGTTTTGATTTACGAATCATGCTGCGCTTAGGCTGACGAGCCATACTCGGTTTCTTCTTGTGGACCCTACGGTATTCGACCCAGAAGGCGTCGGATAAAACTATGTCCCTTCGCATCGGCGTGAACTTACTGAAAACATCCCGTATCTCCATCTATTGATGAACGCCTCTGAATACTGCTTCATCATTTGGATACCACCTCACAAGCCTGGTAAGGACCTCTGTGAGTACCCGCTCTGGGCGGCCCAAGAAATCCCTTGGCCTTCGCAAGCCTGCTGAAACGAATAGTAGAATTACAACGGCACGAGCGCCGGCGTTTTATACCCCTAGGCAGAGCGAATCGCGCCGTCTCCTCTGAAAGCCGACGGAACTACCTGCCATCAGCGTCTTACCATGGCCAGGCTCTATGCATGAAAGAGATCCAAAGAAAACGCTTTAAACGACAAGGTTCAATGAGCATTAAATTTACATCGGTTAGACGGCCAGACCTGAGCCCGCAGCTAACTGCATTTCGGACATAGCCCTGAAAGCAACAGGTTCTGCGGCGAGAGTGTATATCCTCTCGGCACCAAACCACCCACCCGCAATTTAGAGTTATCTAGGCACAACACCTCCAGACACCGCTCGCAGCTAAAATGGTAATGTTCCTCGTCACGCCGCAATTCATACAAAGCACCCCGCCCCGGCAGGGGGATCAGGGTGAGCTGTTGCGAATCCAGCAAACTCTTGATGAAGCGATAGACCGTCGACTTATTGATATCTGGTCGGGCCCGCGCAACGCCAAGCGCGATATCCCTAGCCGTCACCGGCTTCCCTGACTTTGACAGCAGGTCAAAAATAGCTTGTCTCGCTTGTGTTTTTCTCATTTCGTGCCCCTCTCTTGACAAAAGGCTATCGCATCTGCGACTCATACGCAACTCAGTTGCATGTAAAATCTTGGAGACCTTTATGACCCAACAAGCTAAAACAAACCCCTCAAAAAGGGTCACTCCTGCTCTTCGAAAACGCCTTCCAGTGACCGTTCTGTCAGGGTTTTTAGGCGCTGGCAAGACTACCCTTCTCAACCACGTTCTCACCAATCGCGATGGCCTGAAGGTGGCGGTGATTGTCAACGACATGAGCGAAGTCAACATCGACGTGCAGCTTGTTGAGCGTGGAGATGCTCGACTTGATCGTGGACAAGAGAAGCTTGTTGAGATGTCAAACGGATGTATCTGCTGCACGCTGAGAGAGGACCTCCTTGAGCAAGTCGCGGATTTGGCGGCAGAGGAAAAATACGACTATCTTCTCATCGAGTCGACAGGCATAGGTGAGCCGATGCCTGTGGCGGCGACCTTCGCGCATACCGACGAAGAGGGCCGAAGCCTTTCACAAGTCGCTCGACTCGATACAATGGTCACCGTGGTCGACGCCGCTAGCTTCTTCTCTCACATGGAATCATCGGATGACCTAAGGCAGCTCGGACTAGCTGTTGATGATACCGACGACCGAACCATTGTCGATCTTTTGATCGATCAAGTCGAGTTCGCGAACGTCATCATTCTTAACAAAACAGATCTTCTCGCTCCGGCAAAACTTGTCGTTGTCGAAGCCATGATTAAAAAGCTTAATCCTGATGCTCGGCTGATCCACAGTCAGTTTGCGACTGTTACTCCTCATCAAGTGCTCAACACTAAGCTGTTTGACTATGAGAAAGCGTCTCAGAGCCCAGGCTGGATCAAAGAATTATCCGGCGAACATACCCCTGAGACCGAGGAGTACGGAATTTCAAGCTTCGTCTATAAACGTGATCGACCGTTTCATCCAGAGCGCTTCTCTCTCTGCATTCAATCAGAGTGGCCGGGAGTAGTTCGCTCAAAGGGTTTCTTCTGGCTCGCATCACGTTCGCGACTAGCTGGCTCCTGGTCTCAGGCTGGAGGCTCGTGTCGCTCTGAACCGGCCGGATTTTGGGCTGCAAGGGGCGATGATGGGTCACTAATAAGCTCAGAAGTCGCTCCTGTAAAAGGCAAACAGGAGCTGGTGCTGATAGGTCTCGACATGAACCAAGCGCAGCTTACGTCAATGCTCGACGACTGCCTCCTTACTGACGAAGAGATGGCTCTAGGAGAGGAAAGCTGGAGAACATTCTCAGATCCGTTCTCTCCGTGGACGCTTCAAGAGACTCACACGCCATGACGCGAGAAGCGGCAAACCTCTTTCCCCGAGCTGTAGAGAAACTCGCCTCGTGGTCTTTCACTGGAGAGTTCGGCCAAAACTTTGAGAGGCTGATTAACCTACAGATGTGGTGCTTCGGCTGCGATATTAGAAACATAGAGGGCAATTTGCTGACCGAGTTCGGATTTACCCGAACTCGTCCACCTCCAGCGATGCACGGCTCTACACGCTACTCATTAGTCCGTGACTCCGGATACTCCATTCATCTTTGGGGCTTCGGTATGATTATTGAAGACGGAACAGCCGCGCTCTGCCTTAAAAGATTCGAACGCGTTCCTAGGCTATCGGAAGGTCCCTTTAATCCTCATCAGATATTCAAGCCACACCAACTCCCCTCTTTTCACGAGCCACTAACCTTCAAGCAACAGGCAACCGCCAAAAGACTTTTGCAGCATCTTTGCCGTGAACTATTGATGTATGAGGCACACATACATCAAAGAACTCTCACATCATATCGAAGGAGATGCGTTAACACATCTCCAAAGATCGCTCGCCTCAGGGGAATAGAGCATCCTCTGGGGTCTTGGGAGCAATTGGGCTTACTCTAAGGCCCACTTGGCAAGGTGTGTACCATGTCCCAACGAGTCATGACGCAACTCATAGCAAAACCCGAAAAGCAGAGACTTCAGAAAGTTTGCTTCTCCAAAAACGTTTTCTAGGAAACCAGCTTTCGAACACAGCCAGACTTTTTTATAGTAATAGCGGAGCAAATAAACAACGCCTTACCCCATGACTACAACATCATCCACCGAAGGGTTTCAGCGGCTTCTACACCTCTTGCGCTCTGGTACCGCGCAAGAGATCACTCAAGCATGTGCTGAAGAGTGGACCAACAAGCTCGTTCCGGGCCTCAAGCGGTTACAGGGCTGTCGTCACGGTGCAACAGGTCATCTAGAAGGAGATGTTGCTGTCCACACCGGCATGGTAGTGGTCTCGATGCGTGCTGCCACTATGCGGCGATTGGGACGGCCTGCGGATGATATTGAGCTTCTCGCTGCGCTCATTCACGATATCAGGAAGCCTGATTACAGAACTGAATCTGCTGATGGAACCGTTTCTTTTCTCGGGCATGAGCAGCGTGCGGAACATGACTGTCGCCGCGTTGCAGCTGCAATTGGACTCTCTTCTCTTGATACTGAGCGTCTTCTTTTTATGGTCTGCCATCATGGCGATGCGCATAACTTCGATAAGCTGCCTGCCGAACAGCGCTCTGTTATTCAGCAATCACCATTTGCTTCCGCCTTGGGGTTGATCCAAGAGGCTGATGTGATGGGAGCTGTCCAACTAGAGCCCTGCCCAATCTGGTGGGAAGAGATCACTGCCGAGACGATCCCTGCATCATTTTTTGATGCTCCGAACGACCGCAGGTCAAACCAATCGATAAAGTGGACAGCCTATCCTGAAGATATCTTACCACTGTGGGTTGCGGACATGGATTTTAAAAGCCCCCCGGCTGTCACTGCTGCCCTTCAACGCCGCGTTCAGTCGGGCGACTACGGTTATGCACACGCCAGCACAAGGCTCCTGAAATCACTTTCAGCATGGTGTAAGAGCCAATACGGATGGGAGGTTGATACGAGCCAGATCGTTCCGCTGCCGGGTCTCGTGTGCGGTTTGAATGTGGTAACGCGACTAGCGGGTCAAAATGGTGGTGGAGAAGCAGTTGTTTTCACCCCAGTATATCCCCCGTTTCTCTCTGCCCCGACTAATCAGGGAATGAGCACCCGCCAAGTCCCACTCTTGCCAGAGGCAAAAGCAGATGGTGCATTCCGCTATCGGATCGATTTTGAGGGATTCAAACGGACGATAACTTCGTCGACAAAGCTGTGTATCCTCTGCCACCCTCACAATCCATCAGGAGATGCCTGGCAGCGCGATGAGTTGCTTACACTTGCTGCGATATGCAAGGAGAACAATATCCTTCTCTGTAGCGATGAGATTCACTGCGACCTTATCCTCTGCGGCGAGCCACACCTGCCCACTGCTCTTGCGGCGCCTGATGCCGCAGACAATCTGATCACCTTTATGGCGCCCAGCAAGACCTTTAATACTCCAGGGCTGGGCTTCAGCTTTGCGATTATTCAGAATCAGTCGCTCCGTGTATCTTTTGAGCGTGCGGCTGAAGGGATCGTACCCATGGCGAATAGCATGGGGATATGCGCCACAGAAGCAGCATACACGGCGGGCAGCGGTTGGCTGCGTGAGGTTCGAACGTACATCGCTGGCAATCGAGATTTTGCGATCTCATTTATCCGAGAGCACATGCCGCAGCTCCGCACCACCAATCCCGATCGCTCGTATCTGTTGTGGATTGACTGTCGAGCGATCGGAATCACTGAAGGAACAGCCTCGGCATTTTTTCAACGCACCGCGAAAGTAGCACTAAACGATGGCGCCACCTTTGGAGTAGCTGGAGAAGGCTTTGTGCGGCTTAATCTCGGAACACGACGCGAAGTGCTTACTGAAGCTCTGCACAGGCTTCAGAGAGCGATTGATTCTGTCTTAGCGCGTTAGAAAAGGCGTGCGCTGCTGCTCTGTAGAGACGAAGTATCTGGACAGAACAACTGCGCGGGATTCACCTTACATGGACAAATTCAACGTCTCGTACCAAATCTCGCTGCGAAGGCCAGAGAAGCACCTCCGAATTTGGTTTCCTTTTCACGCCGGCAGCCTTCCTTACATCCTTGACATTGGCCCCGAAAAATCGCCATTCTCAACGCTCTCGCTATGCAGTTTCATGCAAAAAGCGGGCTAGCGTAGGATCCCATGTCGTCTTCGCCACACATCTTTTTTGACCCATCAGCTAAGCGTCGGCCGGTGGCCATAGGCGTGGTCATATCCTCACAGAACGCCTTACGGTTGTACGCAGGCTACTGCAATCACGCTCGATAGTTGCTTGAGTCTTATGAACTCGTACATGCTTGGGCAGCTACCTCTCCCTGTACTCGAATATCACCAACTTGGGCTAGGACTTACGCCAATGCTCGGATAGAAGCATGGGGTTACCCCTCAAAACGGTAAACGGTATGCGCCAAAATACTTACTAACAAACAGTCCTGACGAAATAATTATACAACCAAATCAGCAAAACCTGGCTGGTGCAAACTTATGTGCCTTGACTTCCAAATGGTTTTCATAGAAGCAACTACCCATCTAAGCCGCCTACACGGCGGTGAACATCAATCAGGCGACTCGTGTTTACGGTATGCTCTTCTAAGCCGCCTAGACGGCTCGGCGGATCCAGTGGACGTAGGATTTCTCTGTCGTATAGGACAGGTGGCGCAATCGAATGTGTTGCCGTACTACCTGAAGCAATGTGGGGGATATCGGCTGTAATGTTTGCATATCCCCATATCGAGAACTAATGGCGATAGTTGCTTGCCTCCGAAGCAGGAGATCAACGGATCTGGTGATCTACCCGGAACGGGGAGATCACCAGACTCCAATATATCCAGCGTCTTCAAGTAACGCTTCGGAATGATTGGGATAAAAATAGTTTTGCTTAAGAGGCCTAAAAACGAAGATACTGGATTCTGAATGTGATTTGGGTAGATCAACGGATCTGCTCAGTACTGTGTTATAGGCTCAAAGCCTTATGAGAAATTTCGCCCGATTTTTTGCTCTTTGTCTTACGCTCCTACCTGCAAGCGCGCTACCCGAGCCTCCAATCAACCTGGTGGGAGTTCTGCTACCTCTAACGGGCGAAGTTGCTGATTACGGTGCGAAATTGCGCAAAGGAATAGAGCAGGCGAATCAGCCTGGAATTAAATTCATTTACGAAGATGATGCTTGCCAATCGGCTAAGGGTCTTACTGGGTACCAAAACTTAAGGCGCCAGGGCGTAAAGTACTTCCTAGGCCCCTGCTGCGGTTCTCCAATGAAAACCGTTGCACCTCATTTCGCCGCGGCCGAGCAACTATCGTTTGCCACGTGCCCAATTTCTGATGAAGCTTATGAAACTTCCAAAGGACGAGTTCTTCTGCCTCAATATTCAGTAGAAGATGAATCAACTTTCAACGCACACGAAATCCACGCAAAGGGTTTCAAACGAATCGTTTTGCTCTTCCAAGATACCGAACTTGCTCGCGCACATGAAAAGGTATTTCGAGATAAATTTCCTGGTACCATCGTTGATACCTTAATCTACAACACGGCGAATGCCATGGAACTACGGCCGTTGATGTTGAAGCTTAAGCAATTAAACTATGATGCTCTGTATGTCCCGCATGTTGAGCCTCTCCTCCTAGGTGTATTGCGAGAAATGGCAAAAATAGGAATCAGGGGGAAACAGGTCTTCTCGATTTATTCGGCTCAGATGCCGGAAGTGATATCGATTAATGGCAAGGCGGCTGAAGGATTTATGTACTCGTACCCAGATATTCCCCTGGAGGAAGACGCGATTAGCTTTTTCCCAAAAATGGGGGCCGAGATGCTAGCGCAGGCGTTAACGCATTGTACCGGTGAATACAGATGCGTAACGGATTATCTGAGAAGTCACTTTGAATTCTCGAGTACCGGTGCTCTTGTGCGCAAAATTGTACTTCGGACGATCCGCGACGGTAAATTTGAATTGACCCAAATGGCGCCTATAACAATTGACGGAAACGGACAAAAGGCCGCGAACTGAGACTAGAATACGGAAAAAGGGGACGCTACCCTTTTCCGTTATAGTGGGAGGTTGCTTCCACGGCTGCATTTGCAATTCGAGGAGGCTCGTAATCCTTCCAGTTATTCCGTCGGCATAGAGTAGCTTCTCCTTATCCTCACGCTGAAACCACCTGGTACGAACGTAAAGGGCACCGTATACATTACGATTGATAGAGGTGAATATGCGGGAGCGCGTGTCGACATTACTGTTTGCGATCCAGAGTATCGTGGTGGCGATTATCACATGCATCCTCGCGCCGGGCGCGATGGGTCAGCAATGCGAGCGCCCAAGTGAAGAGAGCAGGATGGAGAAGGAAGAAAAAACTGAGAGCAAGAACGTACTCGGTCAACCCCTACAACAGTGCGGGTGTAATCCGATGACAGGATTCTATCGTGATGGATTTTGTGAGACCGGAGCGCGCGATCTCGGTAGCCACACGGTGTGCGCAGTGATGACCGAGGAGTTTCTTACCTTCACCAAGAAGCGCGGCAACAACCTCTCCACCCCTGCCCCACAGTTTAACTTTCCCGGCCTCAAGAGTGGCGATAGGTGGTGCCTCTGCGTCTCGCGCTGGAAGGAGGCCTACGATGCTGGGGTCGCGCCTCCCGTAATCCTGGAAGCTACCCATGAGCGGGCGCTTGGGGTAGCGAGCCTAGAAGAGCTTAGGAGGAGTGTAGAGCAGTAGAGGATTGCGGCGGCTCTTTAGAAAAAGGAAAAAAGGTGGGGGACGCTACCCTTTATCTCCCTTTTTCTTTATACCGCATACCCGCCTTATGAGCTTTGTCGGCCACGATTCTCCAGCTCTTGCTGGATTTACGAAAACGGTGATGCTGTTTATCCCCTCAAACCAGGGTATAGGTCACAGTCCACGGGAGTTTTCGAGCGCCGAGGACTGTGTTGATGGCGCAAATATACTCCTACACACTGTGGTTGAGTTAGCTGCCGCAGAGTATGCCACCTAGCTTTTGCCGGCTGCTTACACGAAACAATCTTCTTGCCCTAACTTAATTATAATTATATCATAATTATATGTATAAGCTGAGGTTTATTTGGGACGAAGGCAAAGCCCGGACAAATGAACGTAAGCATGGCGTGACGTTTGATGAGGCGAAAACCATCTTCTACGACGACAATGCAGAGCTTATCGGCGATCCTGATCATTCTGGTCATGAAGATCGGTTCGTTATGCTGGGAATGAGTGATCGTGCGCGTATTCTGATCGTGTGCCACTGCTATAGGGAAAGCAATGCGGTTATTAGAATTATTTCGGCTCGAAAAGCAACAAGAAAGGAGCAAGCTCAGTATCGGAGGTCTATATGAGAAAAGAGTATAATTTTTCTAAAGGCATAAAGAATCCATACATAAAGCGCCTGAAGAAGCAGATTACGATTCGGCTTGACGACTCCACCATCGAGTACTTCAAGGCTCTAGCTGAGGAAACCGACATCTCTTATCAGAATCTCATGAATTTTTACCTTAGAGAGTGCGCATCGGAGCGGCGCAAGCCTTTGACAAAATGGGTGAAACAGGCAGAACAAGAGGCTGGATTAGACGCTCGCTCACGCTCGCGGAAATCAGCCTAACGTTATGCCATACTCACCAAAGACACACGGCCTGACATTAAGAGTAGGATGTTTTTTTCTTCTTCTCTTACTTTTGGACTTAAGTGGGCGAGTGTTTGTTAAGCACCACCAGCCTCACAAAAGTATGTTACGATCGCAGCAGCTCAGCCTTGCAGTTACAAGGAATAGGAAAACCAATCGCTTTTCTATAAGTAGCTGAACTCTGGTAGCTGTCTGAGGATCTGTCGATTACAGTGATGATGTTTCAGCCGAGATTGCCCAGAGTAGGGTCGAAAAGTAGGGTTTGCGGCCTCACCCACTGGACTCCAGTGGCTACTCCAGTGGCTCAGCAGAGCGGCGAGGGACGAGCTAAGTTGCTAAAAGTATCATTTTACCTACACTCCACCGTCTCCGTCACTGTGGAAGCGGAATTTAGAAGTCATCAGGCGCGGGTTCAAAGGAGTCGTAGGAGGGTAGTTCATCGAGAGCCTCTGACGCATCGATGAACTTCGGGATGGGGGGAGGTGCTCGGAAGTCAGCGATCCCTTGAGATTTCATGATGTCTTTTATGGAGTGCTCGTCTTGAATGAAGGCGATGATACGCATTTGTGCTTTGCATTTGGGGCACTCGAGGGGATCGATTTCATAGATGCGTTTTATGCACGCGGCCCAACTACTCTTTGGGAACTCCCGCATTTCATCGGTCTCTGTTTTATCTTCTGGAGGGGGAATAAGCTTAGCCCGTTCGCCTCGACGCCTACAGGAGTACCTTCCATAGTACCTGGTCAGAGACTCGTAGGTTTTTGGAATATGTGCTGATAGTTCTGCCAGAAACTCCAGCGCGTCAAACTCATGCGCGGCCCCGTCTTTGGTTGTGTAGGTGACGATGTCGTCTTGGATTGAGAGTTTCTCCAAAGAGAGGGGAGCTCGTTCGATATAGCGTGCGACGAACTGCTCGCTTTCTTTGTCGTGGAATGGGTCGCCAAGCCAGACTCCGAATCCGGTGTGATCCTGTGAGAGAATTTGTACCACATCATCGTCAGTGATGAGTTCTTGCTTATGGAGCTGTGCGAGTACCCGTTCAGTAAAGGCTTGCTCGATTGCTTTCAGGTCTACCT
>JBIKWG010000151.1:0-7062 GCA_044356425.1 Bdellovibrionota bacterium
CGTTGCTGCTGCTGGAAATGAGTCGCGGAATCTGGATGAAGGTAGTCTTCCCATATTTCCAGCACGATATCGGCTGCCACATATCGTATCTGTAGCCGCAGTTGACCAATTTGGAAATCTTTCGAGCTACTCAAACTATGGACAATCGGCAGTAGCGCTAGCTGCTCCAGGCGACGATATTTACAGCACCCTTCCAAGGTATGTCAGCGGGGCATCGTATGGCTACCTGAGCGGAACTTCGATGGCAGCGCCGCATGTGAGTGGCGTAGCCGCGCTAATAGCCGCGGTTAATCCTCATTTAACGGCGCCTTTGATACGGGAAGTGCTCATTAACTCGGCGCGAAATAATCCAGCCCTTCAGGGGCTAACCAGGAGTGGGTCGGTCGTTGATGCTGCGTCTGCGGTGGCTCAAGCAAGAGTAACGTCGCATACTTTTCGAATAATCGGACGTGTCACAAAACGAGGCGTAGGGGTCGCGGGTGTAACGGTTAGAGCTCAGGCGCTGGGTAAGCGAGTCGCTCGCGCTACAACTTCAGTTAACGGGCACTACAGGCTGCTGCGTCTTGAATCGGCAAGCTACAATCTAACAGCTCGCAAAAATACGAGCAGATTCGTTCCGCATCGCAGCCGAATTGTTTTGTACCGCAACCGACGCAAAGATTTTAAGGCGCTATCGATTAAGTAGGTAATGATGGGGATTTTAGAATGGTAAATGTCAGTAAAAACAGCAGGTTGAGGTTGCCATGCCAAGCTAGACAACCTGTTGGCTCGTAACTGGTGCCTGCTTTTTTGGTGATTAACGAGTCAAAATCGATGAAAAAGCCCCTCCTGTGGCTGAAAATAATTCGGTGATACTATACGCTTTCGGCTCTGCTCCCCCATAACGGATAGGAACGTAGATAGGAGATGGTTCAAGATATGGCGATTGCTATGGGTGGAAAGACGGGTTGTTCAGCTGGTAAGCCGCGCCCTAAAGACTCAGAGGCCTCCCCGGCAGGAGTGGACCTAAGATCCGACGTTAAGGGAGTAGCTAAAGAAATCTCAAATCTTATTGCAGCAGCTCCTGCGCCGGTCTTGGCTCAACGTATGCAGCACGAGCTGTCCAACAAAGTGGAAGGACCACTAGCAAAACTGAAAACAGTAGATAGTAAATCTGCTATCAGCTTTCTAAACGCCCTAAAAGGGGCAATTACAAGCATGCATGCGGAGCTTTCGAGAGATCCAGATCCTGGGGATACTCGTTTACGGACGGAGGCATTAGCGCTGCTAGAAAAACGTATAAAATCTCTTAAGGGGGAAAACCCTGAAATGGTTGCAAAGGAGAATGCTGCCACCGGAAAGGCAATCTTGCAAAATGCATCTGGGGATAGAGATGCATACTTATCTTGGCTAGCGACATCCATGGCTCCATCTTCGTCGATGCGGTGGAATGCTTCAAATACGGTAACAGCACTGTTTCAGTTAAATATAGCCCACAAGGGATGGTCGCAAGCTTCGCAGGCAAGCGCAGTCGTGAGTGGCATCGCACAGCGGTTGTATGCTGCATCACAGACACCTGGTGTGCAGATAGGCGGGTGGGACCTCATTAATATCACCAACAATGTGGTGTCAGTATACGAAGTGCTGATATCCCCCCAGCAAAAGAATCCTGAGACCGAGCAGAAATTTTTTGACGGAGCAGCACGCTTGCTAAGAGCTGTAAGTGAAGCGCCACCACCTGTAGATATACAGAAGAAGGTCATTAGCCCACTGACCCGGATAGAAACGTGCATACTGACAGAAGACGGCGCAGTAGCTGCATGCGGGTATACGGCGGCCGTGATAGATGCCACTGAGAAGCTGCCAGGTTTTGAAAAGCTAGCAGTAGTTGCAACGCAGTTTCGAGCCCTGGGAGGAATATCGTCTTGGCACTTTACACAGGAGTCTCAGAACTATTTAAATAATACCCTCTCAAGCCTTAGCAGGCGTCTAGAAGCCAGCAGAGAACCAGCAGATAGCGGACAGCTTTCAGGCATTCTGTACGGCCTGCGGGGCGTAGATGGCGCTAGGATCTCAGAAGATAATCAGAGAATCGTCGCAGGGATAATCTCTCAGGTTTCAAAGAGGATGGGCCCATGGAAGGAAGTTCCTCCGATAGCTGCCGTAAATGCCATGGTTCACGGTATCTCAACCTGCCTAGAGGTGCAGTCTGGGGAGATAAAGTCGGCAGTGGACCGCTTGATGGTAGAGATATTCAAAAAAGTTCCTGAGCCGCCCGTCACAATGACAGATCTTGGTTATACATGCGCCATGTTGGTTGCTTTGAGCGGGCAACAGCAGCGTTTCGGTAAATTGATTGAGCGGCTGTGGGAAAACGTCGATAAGGCCCGCTTTCAGGAGATGGTATTTTCTAGGAATAGCAAGTCCGATGCGATTGCGTGTAGTATCATCCGGCAGGCCTACGGTGTTTATGAAAAGCAGTTCCCGCTGCAGCTTGAAAGTAAACTTTCAGCGTTGTCCCAGGCTGCGGAAAGAGTCACAATAGGGTCGACTAGTCAGGGTAGGATAGCGGGATTTTTTGACGGTATGCCAGGGGTTGAAAGATTAAATCAAACTAATGAGCATGGATTTGATCTTGATATTCCCTTGAGGGTGACTACCTCGGCAGGGCGCTCCTACCTGTTAAACGTTGAAGTTGATGGCAAACATCACGACCAGGGCGGAAAGGAATTGTTCGATGCTCTGCGAGACCGTCAGGTAAGTAAGCACGGCTGGAAAATCTGCCGAGTGGGGCTTAATTTTACTAAAGAAGAAGCAAAAAGTTTGATCCGCAGTTTAGAGAACCTAAGTAATTAGCAGGCGATCATTTTCCTGCCCTAAGCGAACCCTCAAACGTATACCCCTGTCTTAGGTATGATGCTCTGCACGACTCTTCTCTGGTGGACTGCATCGTAGCCTTATAAGCCTTGTCGTAACCAGCATAAGTGGATTGTGCGCCGCTATCTCGGCAATATCGAAACGCTATAACGCCGAGCCTCCAGGACTGTATGAGCCATTATAAGGCACTAGTTATCAACGCTGTGTGGGAGGAGGGGGCTGCTTTTTAGCAGAGGTGAAGAGTGCTTTGCAAAAAGAGTTAACTAATTGACTAAAATCTGGGGCACGGGGCACAAATCCCGGGATTTTGAGCTTGGCTCTTTCTTCTTGGGTTAGAACTCGTCCGTGCTCATTTGCTTCTTTAGCTAGGTATGCTGCGTGCTGGGTCGAAAAGCCAAACATAAATCCCCTATGAAGAAAAGCTGCCACTACCAGAGTTTACCGCATCCTCGGTTGCATACACAACGTACAGGCAGCGCTACCTTCTTTTTCCTTGAGCTTACCGTGCGCCTGGAGAGGGCTTGCTGCGTTTTAGAGTGCCGAATTGGGCTCCAATAGATGGGAAGGGGGAGAAGAGGCTGAATCCTGCATGTTTTAGCTGGTAGGCTAGGTCTTTTCTCAAAGCTTCCTGACACGCGCCGCAACTTTATGTCTGCAAAATTAACGCCTGGCAATTTGGTTGTTAAGTTAACAGCGAGGGGCCGTGCCTCCACAAAAAGGCCTCAAGGTTGGGCCCTTAGCCAACAAACAAACGAGCGACTCTTTTATAAAGAGTGGTCAACGGTGACAGTGTTTAGCTTCCTACGGCAAGCGTTGTGGTCTTTGAAGAGATAAACTCTTCAAGCTCTGCGGTTGAGATGTTCGGCATACCGCCGGCGCGAGCGGCACTCATTGCCCCCGTGATGTTACCAAAATAACAACACTCTTCAAGGGCTGCTCCCTGCAGGTATTTGTAGGTAAACCCTGCCGAAAATGCATCTCCAGCCCCGATGGTGTCCGCCACAGTTACCGAGATTCCTGGAACTGAGATACTCTCGCCAGATTTTGATACGGCGAAAACGCCCTGATCGCCGAGGGTCACAAGTACGATTGAGATAGCAAAGTCCCTAATCATCGCTGACGCAAGCTCGCTGGGAGTTAGTTGGCCTAGATCAAGCAGATCACAAACCACGGCCACTTCGCTATTATTTAGCTTAAGGATGTCGCAGTGGTGAAGCGAGGATGTGATGGTTTCTTTGGTGTAGCAATCTCGGCGGAGGTTGATATCGAGAAACTTGGTTGCGTTCGAAGCGGCAGCAAGCACTGCATTGAGAGTATCGCGGGTTTTTTGTGCTCGTTGCGAAAGCGTTCCAAAGCAGATAAATCCGGCGTGTTTAGCAGCCTCTAAGAGCTCCGGCGTGGCTTCTATACTATCGTAAGCCACCCCGGTATTTATCACAAAGTTCGGATTTCCATCTGAGCTTAGTGTTACGTCCACAGTACCGGTAGGAAGAGCTGGATCCCGCTGTATAAGCGAAAGGTCAAAGTCTTTTGCGGCGAGTTGGCTAAGCAGCTCATCCCCAAGGGCGTCGTTGCCAACGCGACTTATCATGCGAGTCGGCACACCAAGTTGGCACAGTCGGTAGCCGTAGTTTGCCGGAGCACCCCCAAGTAATTTGCCAGTTGGGAGGACATCCCACAGTAGCTCGCCAATAGCTAGAACTTCGCCTTTTGATTGAGTGGACATTGCCTTTCTCCTGGGTATTGCTTTTCTTGACCCTGTGCTGATTGAACCATTTGTTTTTTTCAAGTGGAGCGACCAAGACTAAACATTTTTTTCCTGTTTGAGGCAAGATCTCCCCGCTGATCGGTGGGCTGGGCATCGCAATCCGTGGTTTCGCCAAGGGGCTTCAATAGACAAAGCCTAAAGCCTCAGGTTGGCAGCTGATGGCCGTTTGGTCATAGAAGGGGCGGTGTGTCTATCCGCTTTGCGGCTTGTGTCTGAGCCTAGTGTAGTGAGCGAGTTCTGTTTTTAGAATTCCACAAGCGCAGTATTGCGCAGGCCGAGTCGTTCAGTGACCTTGAACAGTTGACTAAGACCCTACGGGAGTGTAAGTTTTTTCGGCGTAGGACATATTCTATTTGTCAAATACGTCATCTTGTTGCGTTTTCCAGGCTGCTGGTCCCACTTTTTCTTGGGAACCTATACCAGCATCCACACACAAAAATTGAGTCTAATAAGGCGGCGTGCCGTTTAGCACCAAGGCTTTGGTGTAACACGGACGCTGGAAGTAGCTGAGCAAGGGCTAGTGCTGTCCCGATGTCGGCAGAGATATAGCGATGGAACATATTGTTAATCAGAACGAAGTCCCGCAATCAAAGCCGCAGACGTTGCTGCGACTTACCGCCGGAAACATCAATCGGTTAGTTGCCCACAGTCCTGGCAACGTGACGGTTGGCTCGACCAAGTCACTAGACCTCGATGCAAACCCAACCCTCGTGATACCTGAGTACATTCAAGATCGTTCAAACATACAGGTTGGCATTATCGCGATCGGAGCCAACAGCAATTTTCATCGTGGCATGGTTGCTTCACTGGCGCATGATGCTCTGAAAAACGGTGATACCCAATCAGGCATTTGCGCGGTCAGCTTGAGGAGCGGTGTTGATGACCTGCGACAGCAGGATGGGTTGTTTATTCTTAACACCCGCAATCATGGCCAGACTCGACAGGAAGTAGTGGGATCGATTGTTGAGTCCGTAGCTCTGGCAGTTGAGCAAGACCGTCAGAAGCTGATGTCGAGGTTTCTAGACCCTAAGACAAAGTTTATCACAACAGTGGTTACGCCAGGTGGATATTTCTTGGATGCGGAAGGATACCTAGAGACCAACGCGCGGGAAATAAAGGAAGATATCGCAAGCCCTCATAGACCATCCACAACGATCGGGTTAATTGTTAAGGGCCTCTATGACCGCTATCACAAACTGCCGGAGGGCGATGCTCCGATGGTGGTGATTCCCTGCGACAACTTTCCGCCCCTTCGTGATGCGGAAACGGGCCTAGAGCGCGGATTAGGAGAGTGCGTAAAGACTGCGCTGATTGAGTATGCAAATGAGGCAAGGTTAGGCGATAACTTCGAGGCCTGGCTTGAGAAGCAGGTTGCCGTTCCGAATACGCAGGTGGACCGCATCTGCCCATGTCCAGAGCCGCAGCATGTTGCTGAGATCAAAGATCATTGGGGGGTGGACGACCAATTGATGGTGATAAGCGAGCCTTTTCGGTCGCTTGTCGTTGAGTGGCGTGATCCCAAAAATAAGATGGTGAAGCGCTACATTGATAGGAATAACAAGCCGGCCTGGTTGGCTCAGTCAGGGGTGGTGCTAGCGGAGGATGCTAAAGATTGGTGTGAGATGAAGACTTACACCGTCAACCTTGTCCACGTCATTTTGGCGTGGATGGCGAAGCACTCTGGACAACAGGATGTTGCGGTGCACACATTTCTTCAGCACCCAGGGGTGGCTAGGTTTGTATCCGATACGCTGGTGAAGTGCGTCGGTCCAAATCTCGATATTCCGCACCACATTCGTCAGCATTCATCCTATGAAGGGTACGTAGTCAGCGCACTGTCACGTCTTCAGAATTTCTCGTTGCCAGATTCTTTAGCTCGCCTTGATACCGCCGGAACGCAGAAGATGCGTACCCGAGTGATGCCTGTAGTAATTCGGGCAGAGCGCCGAGCTCAGGAGGCACACAAAGCCTCTCCTTCTCTAGACCATGTGACTGCACTCAAAGAGGTCGCACGCCTCGCTTTTGTGGTGGCCATCTGGGCCAAGTGCGTGACTACTGGCCTTGATAAGAATGGCGAGCCGGTTCGGACGGATAATAAAGACCCCTTTGCAAAGAAGTGGAAGTCAGATCTGTATGGGCATCTAACACAGATAGGTCAAGTCGAGGCGTTTCTAAGAAACGAGGAGATTTTTGGTCAAACTCCAGATAAAATTCCCCAATTTGCCCTCTATTTCAAAGCACTATTGCTGTGTAAATTTGAAACACTTTCAGTTGACCAATTGCTCTCTTTGATGGCGAATGGCGCGGAGTTGCACAGTCTTTTGGAGCCACACTTCCCAAAAGTCGCTGAACTCGAGAAACGGAGTGTTCGATAGGGCGTAAGTTAATTAGGGACAGGATGTATGCAGACGGCGCTAGGCAGCAGAAATGATCGGTTG
>JBIKWG010000169.1:0-6451 GCA_044356425.1 Bdellovibrionota bacterium
GTAATGAGACAAAAGAAAGATCAAAACAGATAGATAGAGCAAAAGAGATAGGTAGAGATAGATAGAGGAAAAATGATTACAGTTGTAGGTAGTCGTTCACAGCCCACCCAAGGTCCACGGAGCTCTGAAATTGATGCAGCACTCAAGACGCTAGCAGCAGCAAACTTGAACCCACAGCACCTGGCTGAGCTAGCACAGATACGCGAAGCCTCGATTCAGGGAAAGATTTCCCGTGGAATCGGAGTCCGAAGCGGCCCGAGTGGTTTTGAAGTCAACTTAGAGCATGGCAGTCTTAAGGTCGCTACGCCCGGAGCTTTCGGAACGCACGCCCTCACCCTTACTTTGAGGGGAGTCGTAGCAGGTAGCACGCAGGCTACTGTAGAGGCGCTGTGCCAAGAGATAAACAAGGTAGCAGCTAAGCTTCTTCACTATCCTAAAGATTGGAAAGTTGAGCTCTCAAATAACGGTGACCTGCCGAGTGGTGTTGGTGATATGACTGTATTGATTACCCCTCTGGTGCTGGATTCGATATCGCGGCAGCGCGAACAGACAGAGGTGGTCAATGGGTCGGAGCGGTGTTCACAAATGGAACTTCTGCGATCATATGGTCTTCAAGAGGTGGAGAATGACTTTCTTCGCGTTGCTGTGGGTCTGTTTCAGGTAGGGGTCGGATTCTCTCCTGAAAAGTATGAGATCGGTCGGGGCTCTACCAGCGAAAGTGTTTTAGAAGGTAAGATTGTTACGACAAAGCCAGGTAGGTATTCGGCTACTGTACTGATTGACTACGAAGGCGTGCGTGGTGTCGCGTGGGGCGCTAGAACGGGCTGTTTTAGATATCTTGGGGCCGCAGCAAAAAGTGGGAGTCTTTGACGCGATATGAAGCTGGTTTTATGGGATTGGAACGGCACCCTGGTAAATGATGCGCCGATAGCAGCGGGGGCGTTTAATGATCTGATATCAAGGTATGGGCACGAGCCGGTGTCGCTCGAGCGCTACCGAGAGATATACAGGCATCCGTTACAGCAGATGTACGATGCCGTTGGGTTTGACCTATCTAGTCACCGCTTTGAAGATATCTCTGATGAATATCACGAATTATATAGGGCGCGATCAGGAGCAATTGCCCTTCATCATGACGCAGTGGCAACGCTGCAGTACTGCGCCCAACAAGGGAAGCGTCAGGCTATCTTATCAGCATTGCCCCATGAATTATTGCCACAGTCAGTGCGATACCACGGTATTGAGCATTTCTTTGAGTCGGTCTCTGGCCTGCGAGATAAGCGCGGCGAAAGCAAGGTGCAGCTCGGACATGAACTTGTTGAGCGGCTTCAAGTAGCTGGGAGTGAACTGCTTGTAGTGGGCGATTCAAGCCATGATGCGGAGGTTGCTTGTTCTCTCGGGGCAGCTTGTGTCTTGGTTGCTCGTGGGCTTGAAAGCCGAGCGCGGCTCGAGAGCAACAAAGTGCCTGTGTTAGATTCGTTTGCGCGTCTGCCGGAGTATCTGCGCGAGGTGGCGTAGGTGTGGAGTTTGCGTTTTGGGTGAGAGTCGATCTGTTTCAGATTTCTGGCGGAACAAAACCCGAAGGTTGACCAGATCTATTCTTCCTCAAAGCTTGCTTAAATCTTTTATTCGTTAGAATGAATGAAAGCTTCACAGAGCTCCCATTGCAGTGTTTTTTGAAATATCGAGCGATTTGTATTCGGTGTAATCGGTGACACCCTGCGTCGCGGGAAGTGATTAAGCTGTTTTGAGCGGTTGTATTCAGTTGAAAACAGCTGAGGATCTCTAGGGGTATAAGATTTCTTGGTCTACAGAAAGTGCCTTAAACAAATGAGGTGAGGTATTATTAGTGCAGCGGGAAGATAACTGTTACACAGTGAGGAACTCTTGACTCAAATTACTACTGATAAAGGCAGAGCTGCTCCTCGTGCGCTCGATAGTGTCGCTCTTGTTCTTCCTAAGACTGTGCGACTAGAGCGCGTGTCGGAACGTCGTGAGCGTTCTATTCAAGAGGCGATACGAGACCAGCGCAGAGATCCGCGAGATCGTCTGGGGCTCGCTGGTGAGTGCGCTGTCTCATCGGTGTTAGCTCAATTGACTTTATTGGCTCCCCAGCGTGTGCTCTGTTGGGATACGGCGGCACAACGCAATAACTCACTTGAGCTCGATGCGGTGTCGCATGCTGCAGCAACGTTCCTGGAGATTAAATGGACAATAGATCCTGAGCGGATGTTTGCGTCGTGTACCCGGCAGCTTAGGCGTGCATCAGAGATCTATCAAGCAGGTTGGGGCGTCGCACCGCGGGGAATCGGAATAATAGTTGATTGTGCAGCTCTTGTTGATAAGCCGCACTATCCTACGCCGATAACAGTGTCGGAACTTGTGCGGAGGATAGAAACGGGAACGGAAGCCGTATCACTGAGCGTGCTACCATACGAGAGTCTCTCTGATTACATCCGCTGTTCAGGTTATGCGGGAATACTGTCAGCGCATAGTGTCCGTAAAGCGCTTGGGAGTAGCACCGTAAAGTGCTCCTCGCCGCGGAATCTTCTGCCTCAAATTGATAGCCTTTAACAAGACTTACTCTCGTTGAGTTTTAACAAGAGCCAACTGAGCGCAGATGCACCTCCTTAGATCGTGGACGTGGTTAGAGGTGATGCGCAACTCCCTAGGTATATTTATGAGCATTACAAATATGAGCATGTTGTGGTGGACCTATGCTACTTTCTTACGTGGCTGCCATGATGATGCCACCGGAGCCTCGGCGTGGTACGGCCCCTTGTGCTATTCGAAAATACGGCTGCTCCGGGCATCTAGGCAGGTATACTTGCCTTATTGAGACCGCTGCTTCTGCTCGCGGTGGACATGCGATTTATTTCGGCAGCGCGTCTTCAACCTAGGTGTTGCGCTGCAGTGGGTCTCCCATCTTTGCCCGGTTGGCAGCTAGGATTGTCGCGTGTATCAGGATTCTTGTGAATTCAAATATAGAACGTCGCAAGAAGCATGCGTTTTTTTAAAAATACCGTCTCATGCGAGCCTTAAATCTTCTTATGGAGTGACTATCGACTGCCGCAGCAAGTTGTATTTTTTAACGCGTATCTGGCAGTGCTATGCACTCTTTGGAAACCTCACAGGGTGAATGGCGATCGTGTCTTCTTGCGGATAGAAGGGGTAGGCTACTGGCTTCAAGGTGCTGTCTTCTGGGTTAAGGCAATAGAGGTTGTATCCTAATTCTTGAAGCTCCAGCTCTATCGGGTAGTGTTGCGCTGGTGGCAGGGCGGTCAAAGTTTCAAATATAATGATCGGTAGACTTCGTCTGATGGTAGCTTTTGAGCCACGCAGAACTTCAAGCTCCATCCCTTCGACATCGATCTTAATTAGATCAACGCTATTTAGTTGAAAAGAGTCGAGCGTCTTAATCTCTGCAGCGTTCGTCGTTAATTCGTTGGCAGAGCTAGAGAGAGAGGCGTTTCCGTTGACAGACCCCGTATCGGGGGCAACGAACATCACCGCATCGCTACTTCCGAGCCCGCAGGCGAATACAGCGATTCGTTTCTGGAGGTCTGGGTTAAGCTCGAGGTTTCGTTCGAGCTTGCGAAGGATATCTTGGTTGGGCTCAAAAGATAGAACGCGACCAGAGTCTCCTACCAGGGCACCCATGAGGATAGTTAGGTATCCGGCATTTGCCCCGACATCGATACAGATGTTACCGGGTTTTACCAGACCCATGAGAGTGCCCACCACAAGTGGCTCCCAAAAGCCCTCATGTAAGATCTTGTGGTCAATAAAGTTAGAGCTTTCGCACTCGAGTTTTAGCTCAAAACCAAGCTGCGATAGGTAGTTGACTACGGTTGAAGAAGCGCTAGTGGTTTGTGTAGCCATGCTATCCTAAGAGGGCGCGCTGGACAAAGCATCTGGAGGTTATGATGACCCGGCAAGCGAAACCGTTTCAGCATAGCAAGAAGCTTACTGCAGGTTGGCGAAATTACGTTGTTTCTTGCCCCACTGAATAAAGCGCCCGATCAGAAAAATACTTGTCAGTGAGCAGGCAGCCCAACTGCCGATTGCAAGCCCAAAGATATGTTCATTTAGAGAGCGAGCAACTGAAAAAAGTATTCCCATATCACTCACAGGAATGCACAGAGCGCAGTCTTTATAGCGGTCAAAGAGGCCAGGAGTGTACGAAACTAGGGCTGCCGTTGCATCGCATTGCGGTTGAACCAGGAAGCACGAGGTAGTTGCTCGCATCATCATCAGCCCTGTAGAGAGTAGCGAGGTTGTGGCAGTTGCGATAATTGCGACAACCCACCTAGCGACTGTTTGTGGAGGCACAATTATTGGCGCCATTGATATTATCAGTGGCAAGATGACGGTGAGTAGTTCTAGAAGCTCTTTACTGAGAGACATAGTCGTAATCCTTAACAGCTTGGCTGATGGTAGGCTGAAAAGAACGGGTGTGCCACTGATTAAAAAATTGGGTTGGGTTTTTGCAGGCGCTGTTTATATTTCGATAACTAGTGGCGGTTGGGTCCCTAAATATCTCCGTATGATTTGCTTTGCGTGCGCGGTTACAGGGGACAGAGGCAAGATCGGGTCCGATCAGATGATAGTAGCAAGACGCGCATTGGACTGCGGACTTTAGCCCACTTGTTGTGCAGAGGCGCGACGTAACATTCAAGTAGACTGCATTTGTTGTTTGTGACTCTTTTCTCTGAGAGCTTGCACATCTGGTGTAATCAGGGGCTTACGGAGCTTACGGAGGTTACGCGCGGTCTCTGAGAGAGCGAGAAGCCGCTATAGCCAGCAAGAAACTCGGCAACAGCTTCAGCCGTGCTGTGAGGGTGAGAGTTTAAGGTACCCTGTACCTTTTTGAGGACCATCTTTAGCTACCCATCCGGTCGTTGCAGCTGACCGCGCATGGGGCACCGCCGGCGGTGCCCCATGTTTGGCAGTAGTGCACAAGGTTACGTGCAAGACGACGGGGGATCTTCGTATTTTCTCTCTTAGAGAGAGCATAAAGCTCGTATAATCAGGTTCTTATGAGATTTGCGCGCGCTCTCTGAGAAAGAAGAGGGAGGGCGTAAGTAGCTTGTAACTCTATGTGCTGGCGCCCGTACAGAGAACCAAGCGCCGAAGCTAGCCCTGCCGTTATGACCATAGTTTAAAGTACCCTGTACCAATTTTAGACCTAAAGTACCCTGTACCAATTTTAGACCAATTTTAGTTACCAATGTTAATTTCAGCAGCTGGTTGAAGCAACTACCAGCTAAAACGAGCTGTTCTTTAAGTTGTAGACCGTAAATCGGTTCTCAAGTATCTGCTGATGGCTGCCGACTCCTCTCGGGAGATGTAAAACTAGCGCCATATTTCTTAGGGGGAGGAGTGGTATGCGTGTTTTGTTCGTGCTTCTGATAGCTATTTCACAATTCGCGCTTACGGACTCGGCGTATTCATTACCCTCTCAAAGGCCGGGACCAACCCCCCGTCCAACTCCACGATGCACCGAGAAGTACGTTGAGAGTAAGTTTGCATGTGATGATTGCGTGTGCAGCGGGTGTCAGGACCCCTTAGGCATGTTTAAGGGGCAAGGGGGACGAGCTGCTTGTGAGGAGAAGAATTGTAGCGCCTCGTGCGCAAATGAAGGCCGCGGCGGACATAAAAAAGACGAGTGCCTAAGAACCGCAAGGGATTATGCAGTGCTTCTTGCACCAACGCCGCCGCCATGTGACCCAGGCTGCGAGGAAACAGGGGTTGTAGGCTCCTGGTCCAGTGGATTCTGGCTTGAGCTATTTGATAACTACCCAACGGCACGGTACAGACAGATTCGATATTGCAAAGCCAAACGATAAGAGAGCTATGTTTGAATACACTTGAGTATTCAGAGAGGGGTTGCCGCTACCGTATAGCATGCGCCCAACACCACCCTTTGCCGCAGCTCTATTATGTTAGAGCAGCCTAAGCTGCTAGTTGTCTGTGAATGACCGAAGCGCTAGGTGGCAATAAGCCGCATATCGTTGGCGCTCTACATGGGTTCTCCTTGTAGGGGCTAATTCGGCTTTGCGGGCCTTTATCTCTGTGGCATGGAGTTTTAATCCTGACTATATTTGCGGCGTCTTCCTGGAGATACCTGCCCCATGAAAGCTGTGCGGTTCTTATGTGCTCACCTTGGCCCCTTTCGCGGTAGGTTCCTCGCATTGCTCGTGGTGGCTGCGATTGACGGAGCGGTTGGTTTTGCTATTCCGGTGCTACTGGCTGAATTTACTGACCGTGGACTTACCATCGATGCATGGCGGGTGCTGGTGCCGTTGCTCGTGATCTGTACAGCTGGATCGTTGTTTATGCAGTGGCTCTTGCGCCGCTTTGCAGAGGCGATGGGGACGCATTTCGCAAACTACCTCAAAGTGGATTACTTTGGGCGGCTAGAGGCTCAGCCGGTCCTGACGCTTCAGAG
>JBIKWG010000251.1:0-4348 GCA_044356425.1 Bdellovibrionota bacterium
CAAGTGCACGGTCTTCCCGATTATAATTGCGATGGGCGATTTGTAATATCTTTTTTCGGGGATAGCATTTTGCGTGGGCGCACTGATCCACTATTCCAAGGACACAACGGTTCTGTTCCGTTACGATTGCTAAAACAATTAGAGCAGTCGCTGCCACCTGAGCGATTTAAGGTTATAAATTTTAGCGTGCCGGGTAGTACCTGCCAGGCAGTGTATTCCAAGTTTCGTACCGCGGTGCAACGGAATGTTTTGGGAGCCGCCGCTTCTGATGTGGCTGTTTTTAGTTGCGGTATAAATGATTACCTACATTTTCAGAGCCCCGCGACATCTTTTGCTCGAATTCAATCTTTGCGACGGGCCGCTGTTAGAGCAGGTATGTTCGGGCTTGTAGCCAATGTTTCTCGCACCAGAATAGGCCCGCTTCAGAGTTGGATTGATAGTTTAAATGAGAAGATTAAGCAGTTAGGAGGGTATATCCGTTTTGACCGCTTAAACCCACGTACTATGCTCACGTCGGATGGCATTCATCCCAACGGGATTGGCTTCGCCTTTATGACGGATACTTTTTATCGATTTCTTAGGAGCTCGCGCTTTGTCTCAATAGGGGAGGGTGAGCTTGCGTTAATCGATGCTGATGGAGATAAGCTCTATGATCAGTATGAAGAGAGGGTTTTTAATACCTCTCCACAATTGAGCGATACCGATGGCGATGGCGTGGATGATGGAACCGAGGTTTCGAATGGGACTGACCCGAATGATCCGGCGCAGTAACTCTTGATCGCTCGTTAAGTTAAAGATATCAACTGCCTTTTACTCATCGTATATGGTAAAGTTGGAGCTTCCGCACGAATTCCTTTAGCACTTCGATCGCTAGCTATCGTTTCGCTTGTTACGTCGCTCGTTACTCCACTGTAAATCGCTATTCGCCAAGCACAGCCTCTGGAAATCCAAATCCAGCCTTGGTAAGGACCGCTTGGTTAATTTCAATAGCTACGATGTCTCGCTTAAGCAGCTCTCTCTCAACGTTAAACCGGCTGTGATCAAAATTTACACCGCGGTCTTGTGACTTTCGGGTGCGGCGGTGGAAATAGTAGAGAAACTCTCTAGCTGCAGTAGCTCGGCTTTGTTCAAATTGCCGCAGCAGCTCCCAACAGAAGCTAGATCCTATAAGTAAAACTCTTGGAGCTTCAGCTTCTGGTCCGTGTGGTGAGAGGGTTCGAGCAACGCGGGGCGACGGTTTCATAAATGGCTTCGAATACCACAGATTCGCCAAGCGCAGCAGGTCAGAATCGTCATAGGGTGGTGAGGCGTGCATCCCATCAAGAGAGCATTCAAATTGCAGCCGCTCTCTTCCCTGCACGTCTTGGGTCTGCCGCAAAATCTCGGAAGCAACGATGCAGGAGCCGACTTCGTTCCAGTGTGTTCCAATGGGCGAGAACATGGGAACTTTTAACTGCTCCTCTTTCTGTTTAAGTAGTGCGTAAGCATCGATGTGTCCTACACCTCTTCGCTTTAGTTGCTTAACAAAGTAGCTGCGCGCATCAAAGCGACCGGCCGCACCGGGTATGCGATAGCGTGGCGGCACTATTTCTGGATAGAAAGAGGGTTTGTTTGGGCTTACAACTACAACAAATTCAAGGCCACGAGCAGCAAGATTGGCCTGTAGGCGCCGCAGCTTTTCCGCCACTTTGCGCAGCTGCTTTGCAGGGGGTGGGTCGATTCTGTTCGCGTCGTCGATGTAGAGATGCTCAATCAGATGGCCATGCTCGCCCACTATCACAGGAGCGCGGGGATTTGAAGAGACCGAGTTAAACAGGGCATATTGGATCTGATTGTCGCTTTTAACGAGGATAGGAAATATCCCTGACCGTCTTTTAAAGTGCTCTTCAGTTGACACTTGAACTGCGTTGTTGAGCACATTCCTAAGCGTAAAACGGGTAGGCTTGCGTTTGAGCTCTTCACCGGATAATCCAGGATGCCCAACGCCAAGAACATAGAGGGTTACTGGCGTCAAGAAGACGATGCACAGCACTATCAACACGAGCAGTCGAACACGTTGAAGAATCATCAAGAAGTCTGCAGTAATCTGCCAGTAAAGTTTACGTTTAACATGGTGTCTTGCTTAAAACCTAAAGTAGAGGAACGGGGTGAAGCCGCGTGCTGCTAAGAAGGCTGTTGAAAGAGCTAAAAGCGTGACCGTAGTCGCCCCATATGCGAGCGTTCCGCGTATGGAAGACGGAAGTCGGGTGCTGATTGGCTCGCTCTTAATCTGTGGAATGAAACAGAGAATCGCTGCTACCAGCATCATGAACCCCCCCCGTGAATCGATCAGTTCAGCAGCCGGCACTGTCAGTGCCGAACGAGGAGCATCAAACGCTACCATGCGAGCCATAAAAGTAAGAGCCGTAGGCAGAGACTCTGAGCGAAAAAGCACCCATCCGAATACGACTACTACAAAAGTCATCGCTACCGTTATGAGGCGAGGAAGCCTATCAGCTGCCCGCGTGAGAAAAACTCGGTCGCATACGATGAAGAACCCGTGATACACGCCCCACGCAACGAAATTCCAGGCAGCCCCGTGCCATAAACCCGATACGATGAACACAAGCCACAGATTCCTGTAGGTAATAAGTGTTGAGCCGCGACTGCCTCCTAGAGGGATATAGAGGTACTGGCGCATAAAGGTTGCGAATGAGATATGCCATCGGCGCCAGAAGTCGGTGATGTTGTGAGCAAGGTAGGGCCGAAAAAAATTCTCTTTAAAGTGGAAGCCAAATATCCACCCGAGGCCGATCGCCATATCTGAGTAGCCAGAGAAATCAAAGTATATCTGAAAGGTGTAGGCGAGTGCTCCGATCCATGCCCAGCCCGTCGAGAGCATCTCTACGTTGAGCTTGAAAATACTGTCAGCAACCGTTCCAAGGGCATCCGCAATCAATACTTTCTTGCTCAAGCCAACAACAAAGCGGAATATTCCGGCAATGACGAGGTCTTGTGAGCTATCTCGGCTGACTATCTCATCGGCAACATCTGCATATCGAATGATTGGACCAGCTACCAGTTGAGGAAAGAGCACAACGTATAGGATATAGTCAGAGAGTCGTGAGGCTTGTTTGACTACACCGTGGTACACATCTACGAGGTAGGATATCTTGTGAAAGGTAAAAAACGAGATGCCGATGGGTAAAAGCACTTCATTCCAGGAGAACGGTGCTGCGCCAAGCCACGACAGCAAACGATTCGTCTCTCCTACAAAGAAATTCATATATTTGAAGTATCCCAGCAACAGAAGGTTGGTAGATACCCCAAGCCACAACAGCCGCTTGCGAGACCGCTCTAATCGAATACCAGGAGCGGCTCGTTGTCCGATCCAGAAGTCGAAGCTGCAGCTCAGAATTAATGGGAGGATCATCTTTGGCGCACCCCAGCCATAGAAGACGAGGCTTGCTAGCAGCAGAACTGTATTCCCCCACCGCTTTGGGACTAAAAAATATGCAGCGCATACGAGCGGAAGGAAGGCGAACAGGAATATAAAAGAGCTAAAAACCATGGGGGCGAGATCTTTTGCTGATTATGAGCGTGATAGTTCGAGCCTTCGGAGCGCATACAGCTGAGCCTCGGTCTGAGATAGTACCCATCCTCCAACCTTGATAGTTTTGTTGCTTTTGAAATCCTCGTAGATTGCTCGTGTGACGTTACTCTTTACCTCGGAGAGGGTAGTTGCTGTGCTGTGTATCGGTTCAAGCGCGGCACGAAGAGCGTGGGCGTCGTTGTATTCGCTTCTTAATGAGATCAATTCGTTTGCGATGGTCTCAGCCGATGCTCCATCAAGGGTATCTAATAGGGCATCAAATAGTTGAGATGGCTGTGAAACAAGAAAGCGCCACCCGCCAATTACGGCTGCGCTTGTGGCCGCAGCCAGCATAAGAAATGTTCTGCGAGAAAGCGCTGTCATCGTTGCCCTTGTAAGACTTCCTTCAACCGATCGGCCAATTTGACGGCTAGTGCCACGATCGTAAATGTTGGCCCGACATGCCCGCCCGTTGTGAATACAGAGGAACCTGCAACGAATAGATTGGCAACTGAATGCACACGACAGTGCGCATCTACAACACCCTGCTTCGGGTCAGCATGCATGCGGGTTGTGCCCATGTGGTGATACTGGCCAATTGAGCGCCCGTTATCTCCAAGGTTTTCAGTAACTATCTGCGTGCGGCCCCAGCCTTTGCGAGCAAATTCGATGGCCAGCATTTCAAGGGTGCGCTTGTACAGAGCACGCTCATGCTCGGTAATCCGCCATTCAAGATGTGCCCGCTGCAAGCCTTGTTCGTCTGTTGAGTGAGCCAAT
>JBIKWG010000330.1:0-2660 GCA_044356425.1 Bdellovibrionota bacterium
CTCAATGCGGAGTTGAATCGGGATGACTACGGATTTTTCGCCAGCGGTTCTCTTTTCTGCTTGACTACTTAACGCGTTTTGGCCAGTCGCAGGGAAGGAATCGATGGTTTGGCTGAGCTTCTCGATCGACTGCGTGAGTACGTTATGTGGTCGCTTGCTGTCGCCGTAGCGCAGTTCTATGTTGACCGCAGGAATTCGCTCAGCGCGCTGCACTGCCTCGGGGATTGTTAGTGCTACCACACAGTCTTGGTTGATGGCGTTGTCGTGATACCGAAGATAGGCAGGGAGCCGGGGAGCTCTCCCGTTGTAGAGAATTCGTGCAGCGCCTTCAGTGATCGGATGCTCCATAAAGAAGCGCCCCACCACATCATGTTCGTTGCCTAGACCCGCTCGGTTTACCGAGTTTGACAGAAGCAGCGTGCGAGCATTCTCAATTCCGCCAGAGGCTAGCACCACCAGCTTACTCTTAACAAAGAAGCTCTTCCCTGACCGAGAAACGGCCCTTACTCGCGTTACCAAGGATGCAGACTCGTTGCTCTCAAGTTCAATCACGTTGGCTTGTAAAACAAGCCTGGTATTCTCGGCGCTCTGCAGCGAATTGCCGTATTTTTCGCGAAACATCAGCGCAGGGTCGTTGCTGCGCAGCACGCGCGAGCTTAGGTGAAAAACAGTGGATTGCAGCAGTGCACCAGGGCCACCAAAGAGCAGCTCGCCTGCAGGTTGATACTTCGACTCATTGGATATGACATCGACTATTCCCGTGATATCAGCTGCGCGTTGATAGTAGGGCTCTAACACCTCGCGCGAGTATGGCCAACCGCTATGGGGTATCCAATCACGCTTCTCAAAATCAATAGCATCGAGTGGTCTACACCACCCCGTCCAGTGATTTGTGGATCCTCCGAGGCAGCGCAGTCTTGACCCAACCATGTAGCTTGCAAGGTCTTTGCTCTGCAAATCGCCAGATATCTCGCCTTGGTAAAACTTCTGGCTGGCCCAATCAACCCCGCGGCTTCCGGCTTCAAGAATACACACCGAAAGATTTGATTGCTGCAGTTCATGTGCGACGGTAAGTCCAGCTGCACCTGCACCGACGATGCATACGTCATGCTCCAGTACGGCTCCTGATTGAAGCTTATTAGCATCAGTAATCATGCGATGGAATCTTTACTTAGAACGATCTGTTTCTTTGCTTGCAGTGCGGTAAAACTACTGCGAAAACAGGAGAGAGACAAGGGTGACTCCTGACAAGATTGACCTCCCGTGGGCCCTTTGTTACCGTTTGAACCGTAGTGGTCTATTCGGTTTTCTGCATCATATGAAAAGGCGTGCGGCGGTATTCATCGGCGGTAGCATCGCAGCAGCCCTTGCACTTGCAATCTGGCTGGTAAGGGGCTCATGTACATCTGTACGTGAGCGCCAGTTTCGCAGCGAAGTTGGTAGTAGGGCTGGGGCAGCCAAGCCTACGGCCGTTATACCGAGATTTCTGCCCCTTCCGGGCGAGATTTTTCAAGTTAGTGAATATGAGGCCTGGCTGATACCTTCTCAGGTTAAGCTGGCGGATGGTTCTCGACGGAAACCATGGGTCTTCTTTGCCCATACCTTACGAGGAGGAAATCCGCGAGCGGTCCACACAGGGATGTTTACGCGATTTGTAGAGAAGGGCATCTCTGTAGCAGGGATAGATGTAGGTGACTCGTTTGGTAGTCCCCGCGGCCGTGCTGGATTTACGGCGCTTTATAAAGAGCTAGTAGAGAACCGAGCATTTTCAGAGAAGCCCTGCATACTAGCTCATAGCCGTGGTGGATTACAGGCATACAATTGGGCAGCGGAACACCCCACCTGGGTGGCCGGCATTGCCGCCATATTTGCCGTAGCAGACATCACTCGCTACCCTGGGTTGCAGCATGTTCAGGAGGCGTACGGCAAAACAGTGCCTGAATTAACACAAGAGCTCGCTTTGCATAATCCCGTTGAGAGGCTGAAGCCCCTGGCCGAGGCGCGGGTGCCAATCTTTCTTTTGCACGGAGATAAAGATCATAAGATACCGCTTGGGCGTCATTCAGCAGTGCTGGCGAAGCGGTATGCGGCGCTGGGGGGTGACGTACGACTCATCGTGTTACCCGGGAAGGCACACGACTTAACCCCAGAGGTCCTTGAGAACGACGAGCTTCTTGCGTTTGTTACGGAGAGATCTTTGCAACCGGAGTCAGCGCCAACCGTAAGTTCTCGATAAAATTATGCTTGTTATAGACTTTATTCTCGATTATCCGCAGCGAGTCTATGTTTTTAACGATCCACCTTTGCGGATTCTTGCTCTCAGCTAAGACCTGATCAAACACACCGCGACCGAAGCCATATCGTCCTCGAATTCGCATAATGTCATGAGCGATCGGGCGAAGCCCATATTTGTGAGCTGGTCTGTCTGACCGCATTTTTGTACGGGCTAGAAACGGCTCGGTTAGCCCGAGATTGTGAATGATCGGAATCGCTTGGTGGAGATACCCGTTCTGGCACCAAGAATCAGATGTAATCGGCAGTCCACCAAGCGTCTGCCCAGCTCGCATGTGTGGTCCTGGAACTTTTTCACCAAGTGGAGCAGTAGGTAGTAATCTCTTGTTGGTACTCTCTTCATTAAAACGTCTGACGGCGTCGGTGTA
>JBIKWG010000152.1:0-6970 GCA_044356425.1 Bdellovibrionota bacterium
GCGCTTACTCGTTGCCTAAGCCAGCACGTGGCTCTGTTCATACATCGTATGTCTATCGGTAGTTCGTAGCTAGATGGCCTGTCTATTTCACCCTCAACACTAACAAAAAGAGCAGCTATAGCAGGTATGGCTACTAGCTATCGGCTACAGCGCACAACGAAACGCCCTGGCCCGTCACGTACACGTTATTCACCCTAGAGGCAGGGCCGATTTTGTGTTTACATCTCATGTATAGAACCAAGACTAAGCTACTATCACCCCTCTATGAAGACCGTTGCAGCGATCGATGTTGGTTCAAACGCTATTCGCCTTGCGATCGGAACGGTTGGTCCAGAGGGCACGCTGACCGTTCTTGCAAATCGCCGCGCTTCAGTGCGACTCGGACGAGACGTTTTTCGCTCAGGAAGCCTCTCTGCGGCAACCCAAGCTGATGCTGTCGAAGCATTCATTGTCTTTCAGCGTCTACTCGCTGAGTACAAGGTTTCGTCGTATCGTGCCGTAGCAACGAGTGCGCTGCGGGATGCTCGAAACGGGCTCTCGGTTGTCGACCGAATAAAGAAGAAAACAGGCCTGCAGCTCGAAACCATCTCTGGAGACGAAGAAGCCCGGCTCATTCACCTTGCCGTGCGCTCAAAGGTGTCGCTGACTCAGGGCACCTCGCTGCTGATGGACATCGGAGGAGGTAGCGTTGAGATAACTCTCGTCCACCGCGGCGACGTATATTTCTCTGACAGCGTGAATATGGGCACAGTTCGAATGCTCGAAATGATTCGCGGGAAGAGGCTATCTCCGTCTGTGCTTAAGCGACTAATCCGGCAGTATGCCAAACGCATTCAACGACAGGTCAAGCGAGGATTAAACCGCAACTCAGTTTCACGCATGATCGGCACTGGCGGAAACCTTGATACCCTTGGCGAGCTTCGAAAAAAACTTCTTAAAAAGAAGGATTCTTCATTCATCAAGCGTGACGAGCTTGAACGACTTTATGACAAACTGAGCGCGTTGTCTCTCGAAGAGCGCATAACCAAGCTTGAGCTTCGACCAGACCGCGCTGACGTCATTATTCCAGCAATGGCTCTGGTGCTCGGAGTAATGGAGCAAGCAAAAGTTGAGACACTTCTGATGCCTCGAGTTGGACTCCGCGAGGGGATACTTCTAGACCTCGGGACTCGTGGTGTGCGCAGCCAGGCAAAACGTTCATTTACGACGTATGCCAAACAGGTGGTCTCTGTTGCAAAAGAGATCGGCCGCCGCTTCTCGTTTGATGAGGCGCACGCTGAGCATGCGCGCCGTTTAGCACTCCAGATATTCGAACAGACACGAAGCATTCATAAGTGCTCGGAGGATGTGCGACTGTTGCTTGAAGTTGCTGCTCTCTTACACGACGTAGGTGACTATATTAACAGCAACGATCACCACAAACATTCGGCATATATTGTGAGAGAGAGTCACTTTGTGGGGCTCGATGATATTCAGAGAAACATCGTCGCTGCGGCAGTTCGATATCATCGAGGAACGTTACCCGAACCAGACCACATTGAGTGGAAGGCTGTCCGCAGTAAAGACAGAGGGACGGTCAAACTGCTTGCAGGAATACTAAGAATTGTTGAGCAGCTTGACCGCGAACACCTTGCTCGCATAAGCCGAATTACTATCAACCGACGGGGAAAACATCTTACTCTCCAACTCCCAAAGTCAACTCCGCTTCTGGTTGAGCGCTGGGGCTGTGAAAAAGCCCTCGGACTATTAGAGACTGCCCTTAACACCCAGATTACTATTGCTCCACGCTCGGAAGTTCAAAAGCGCTAGAGCAGATGCCAAGCGGCCTGCCCAGCTTTCGGCTCTCTTCAGTTATATCCATAGTTGGCTCATTGAGCTCAACAATCGACAAACGACGCCCTCAACTTATCACGCTCTTTTGCAGTCCGCATGAGAAGCTCCTGAGAACTTTGCTGGTCCACCCTGCCCTTACTGCCTAGCAAGACATATGTGCCATCAGGCTGAAGCTCCCATCCGGTTCGGCAATCATTAATCATAGCCGTTAGGATCTCTAAGCAGCGCTCCCTAGTAGAGCGGTCGTACAGAGGCACAGCAATTTCAACTCGCCGATGCAGATTGCGAACCATCAGATCCGCTGATGAGATATACATCTCACCATTGAGCTGATCCTCCTGACCATTTCGAAAATAAAATATTCGAGAATGCTCAAGGAACCGACCAACTACCGAGATTACCCGCGGCATCGTTTGTCCCTGCACCTGCATCGGCTTCAAGCAGCAAATGCCTCTAATCAACAAGTCCACTGGGACCCCTGCCTCTGCTGCCTGGCGCAACGCCTTACAACAAGCTGCATCCTCAAGACTATTGGCCTTAATGATAATGTGCGCTGGCAAGCCCAGCTTGTGGTTATAAACTTCTCTATCAATGAGAGCCAGGAGGCGCTCTTTTAGAGAAGCGGGAGCAACCAAGAGGTGGTTGTAGGTTCGCTTTAGTGAACGCCCTGTTAAAAAGTGAAAAAGCTCTACGAGATCGTCGCAAATACCCTTATGAGAGGTGAAGAGGCCGACATCTGTATAGGCTCGTGCAGTAGTGGCATTGTAATTACCAGATCCGATGTGCGCATAACACGACACGCCATCTGCTTCGCGGCGCACAACGAGTATGGCTTTTGCATGTGTCTTTAAGCCGAGAACTCCATACACTACGTGCACACCGGCATCCTCAAGCGTTTGCGCTAATTTAATATTGCGCGCCTCATCCAGACTAGCCTTAACCTCAATGAGGCACACCACCTGCTTCTCATTTTCAGCGGCTCGAATAAGAAGCGGCACCAGAGCACTAGAATCTCCTGCGCGATAAAGGGTCATCTTTATCGCTAGAACCCGGGGATCATTTGCCGCTGTGGCTAGAAACTTCTCGACACTTCCAGCAAAGCTCTCGTATGGATGATGCACCAGCACATCTGACTTTCTGATAATACCGAACATGTTTGCATCATCATCTGCAAGTTGAGGTACTGGGACTGGCGTCCAGGGCTCCATTTTTAGATTTGGCAAATTGATGTCACTAAGCTCTTTTAACATCAGTGAATCAAGTGCAGCTTGAGACTCGTATACATCACGCTCTGTTAACTCAATCTCCTGCATAAGGAATTTGAGGATCTTTTCATCGGGGTTTGGACCGTGCTCAAGGCGGATGATATTTGCAAATTTTCTCTCTCTTAGCTCCTCTTCTATAAGTTGCACGATATCGTCTGTGTCGAGATCATCCACATCGATTTCAGAGTTCCGAGTTATACGAAACGGCATAACACTGTGCACTACCATGCCCGGAAAGAGCGCCTCAACATTCGCCTGAATAACGTTCGATACGCTGATTAGTCGAAATTCATCGGGAAATTCCCCGGTCTCAAGACGGATTAGTTGGGGTAAAGCAGTTGGAATCTTTACCCGAGCAAAAAGCTCTTCTCCTCGCTCTGGGTGCTTAACGATTAGCCCCAAAGAGAGCGAAAGGTTTGATAAGAACGGAAAGGGATGTCCAGGATCCACCGCCAACGGGGTTAAAATTGGAAATATATTAGCTGAAAAATACTGTCTAGCCGAAGCTTGCTCCATCAGAGAGAGCTGCTCCCAGGCCAGCAGCGAGACCTTATTTTTTTCCAGCTCAGGAAGCACCACCTGTTGATAGGTGTGTTCATGTAAACCTAAGATCTCTAGAAGCCTTGCGCGAATAGTATCTAGCTGTTGACCTACCGAAACGCCCGCACTACTAGCTAAGCCCCAGCTATCAAGCCGCTTCTTCAGCCCCCCGATCCGATTGCCGTAGAATTCATCGAGATTAGAGGTAAAGATCGCTAGGAATTTGACACGCTCAAGCAGCGGCATTTTAGGATTTTGAGCCTGTGCGAGAACGCGCCGGTTAAACTCTAGCCAGCTCAACTCACGATTAAATAGATCGCCCAGGTGCAGAGATGGCTGCGGAAACTCCGGAACGACCTTCTTGCGTCTTCTCTTCTGCTTATTAACCGAGTGTGAGTTTACCATGGTGCTGAGCGCCGTCCTGTTTCAATAGTACGTCCGAACAGTGTCTCTTGGCGACGGGGGAATTTTATCATTCAAAATTCGCTGGAAGCCCCGGTCGCGAATCCCTACAGGCTACTCCGACCGTACGCCACTATAACCGCAAAGCGCCAGCAAAAATGCCCAGCGCGTGCCCCCGACTGTATCACGAACGGCATGCGCCCGAAGATTTTTCATCCCTTTGCTAGAATATAATGAGGGCAACAGTCGTCGGTAGACAGTCAAATGATTCACTGTTAATGAGTCGGATATGAACCTTACCTCCTTCGTTACATCGCTCTCCAAACCCCTACCGCCGACAGAGCTTCCTACACCCCTTAAGGCGCTCTGGTTTGATTTTAGAAACGATTGGGAGCGCGCCCACGAAACTATTCATAGCGCTGAAGACCGCGCGAGTGCATGGGTACATGCATACCTACACCGCAAAGAGGGAGACCTGTGGAATGCCCGCTACTGGTACCGTATAGCCGGAAAGCGTCCAGCCGGCGGAGCATTTGATGAAGAGCGCCAACACATAACAGCTGTCCTGCTTAGTGAACTAGACGCTCTATCAAAAAGCGATGAAGAGCTTAGAGCCTCTTTAAAGGCTTCCCCCAAGCTCTTTCTTCATGATAAAACGGCTCAGCCATAAGAGCAGCCCTCGCGGAAGAAAGCGAGAGCCGTAGACAAGCAGCTTGTTATGAAGTCCATCGACAACGATGGCTCTTTTGCCCAGCGCTGACAGCGCTGAATCAACTACGTGCTGAGCAGAGCGATACGGAGAGTGATAGTCTCGCAGCCCCGCTCCTCCTTGAAACTCTGTACGCGTTAATCCAGGCAGAACGGTAAGAACATCAACGCCCGTGCCGACGCATTCGCCCCACAACGCTTCTCCAAAATAGAGGTCAAAAGACTTCGTGGCACTATAGACGCTAAACCACGGGGCTGGCACAGCACCTACTACGCTTGCAATCACAATCACAGCCCCTTTTTTTCGGGCTTTCATCGCGGGCAGGAACTTATACGTAAAATCAACAACAGCCCGACAATTAAGATCCACCATGCCAAGAACGCGCGAACGCTCTGGCGATTCAAGGGCTCCAAGGAGGCCATAGCCTGCGTTGTTTATCAACACATCTACCACCATACCATGAGCTTCAACGGCACGTGATACCTGCTCTGCTGCATCAGGGGTTGTTATATCGAGTGAAATGGGCAGAACGGTTACCCCATGTGCAGCTTCCAGCTGCTGCTTCAGATCCTGCAACCGCTCAGCGCGTCGCGCTACCGCCACGATTGAGAAGCCCTGTTGAGCTAAGGTCCGGCAGAAAGCCTCGCCGATGCCTGAACTCGCACCGGTTACTAAAACTGTGGATCCATGTTGGAGAGTGGTAAGCGGCATACGTATTCCAGCAGCACCTACGCCATCATCTGCATTACAGCAAGCTGAACTAGCCCTACGAGGAATCCCAGCACCCCGCCGAGCACCTCTATGGTCTTAAGCTCCCTAGCCGAGATCTCATGGATAATCTGCTCGAGCTTCGTAAGGTCAAACCCTTCTATCTTAGCTTGAACGATGGCGCGCACATTCAGCCCCGACTCAGCACGCTGCACAACTCGCTCAATAAACAGCGGAAAGCGCTCAGACATCTGACTCGCAAGCATTCCCTTCACCTGCTCTAGCAGCGGCCCTTGCAAAAACATCCCTACCATCGGATTTTGTGCACCAAGCTTTTGAACGAACAGGTCGACCTGCTCGCCAAGAAAGGCGGCCGCTTCTTCTGATGTCTCCTTACTACTCAGAGCAAGCTGGATATCAGCTTGCGAGAAGAGATTCTGCTCGATCATCGTACCCAGACTCGCCGCAATCTCTTTCTGACGGCGCGGCACAAGACCGTGCAACGTCATTCCCAAAAAGCGCTTTGGATGGTGAGGTCGAAACAGCATCCTGACAGCTATGTAGTTGGTTACATAGCCTATCAGGGCTGATACAAGCGGAATTGAGATGAACCCAAGGATGCTAGAATGGGATGTCATCGTCATCAAAGGTTACTGGCTCACTCGAAGCTGCGCGAGATCCGCCGTTTGCTACCTTAGGAAGGGCGTCGGCAGTTGGAATGCCCGCTAAAACGTTATCGTTTGCTGGCTCCTGTCCATAATCGCCTGCATCGGAGCTTTCACCACGAGCACCACCAACAAACTGCACCTGGTCGCCAAGTATTTCGGTAGTATAACGATCCTTACCCTCTTTATCCTGCCACTTACGGGTACGGATGCGCCCTTCAATAAAAGCCTGACGGCCCTTCTTCAAAAACTTTGCGCAGTTCTCAGCCGTGCGGCCGAAGGTCACAATATTGTGCCACTCTGTGTGGTCAACCCACTGCCCGCTCTGGTCTTTCTTGCGCTCTCCCGTAGCTAACGAGAATGAGCAGATCGCCATCTGCTGGGGGGTATAACGTAGCTCAGGATCTTTGCCTAAGTTTCCTAGTAAGATAACTTTGTTAATAGCCATAATGTGCAAGCCTCCAATAAAACGAAGAGGTAATCGGAAACCGAGCGTACAAGGTTGCCTGATTAAGCGTTATACCCCACTTTAAGCCTCACTAGAAGAGTTGTTTGGCACTTCTCATTAACTCTTCAGTATCCCCAAAAGCACTGTTTTGAGCGCCGTTTTTGGCTATAGTAGCCGCTGAAGAGCTTAACTTTATCCCGGACTTTTTTATTTCGCTGTGTACTGCCGCTTATGAGAATCTGTACCTCAACCATCCCGTTTTCAGGAATGAAGATCGATGCTCCAATACAGCTCGATTCACTCAACAACCGACTCAAAACTGCAGACGACGAGAGCTCAATCGTCTTTACATCTGCCCCGATGGCCGATCTGACGCTGACCCGAACACATGGCGGAATAG
>JBIKWG010000153.1:0-6969 GCA_044356425.1 Bdellovibrionota bacterium
CGGCGCGCGATTCAGTGCTTCTCGTCTCATGTATCGGAATCTACACAGCCGTAGCATTTGGACTTTCCTCATTGTGCTTCGACAACCACCTTTCAAACTCCCGCTCTACACGCAGGGTTCTAGAGCTTGCGGCTTCACTACATGACACCAACAAACCGTTAACGGTTGCTTTTCGGGGTGACCTGCCTTTTTCGGCGAGCTTTTATAAAGACCTTGTAACCGCCAACACAATACAGGTAGTGGGTGTTCACGATGAAGAGCTTTCATCAACAACGGCCGACTTTATCGCTGCAAGGAAATCAGGAATAGACGTCGTCACAACGGCACGACCTAATGGCGTGATCGTTGGTAAGATTGGCAAATGGAGCTTACTTGATAACCGCCAGCAGCACTGAAATGCAGCGCTAGCTAGAAACCTCGCGCGTTCCAGGATGGCGTTGTTCAACGAGTGCAAATTATTGCAATTGACACGATATTGAGTTGAACTTTTAGAAATCGTATCTGATCTCACACGAGCCCACTTGGCCCAACTTGTGGTTTGATGCTGCGGGGTCTTTTGACCCTGCGTAAAGTCTGCAAAGTAAGAGCGGCTACTTACTATCTTTTTCTGCAGATTCTGCTTGTGCCGCTGCTGCTGAAGCAGGAGTCTGGGCGGCCTGACTCTCTTCACTCCACAGCGGAAAGCGGGTCGAATAACGCGGGTCATCAAAAATAATTTGAACACCTCGGCGGTTGCGCATATTCACAAACAGTGGGGCCTTTAAGTTTGCGGTGGTCATCCGCGGATCTGGACGCACTGTTACTATAATAAGAATGGCGTACTCGTCATCTTCTTTGAAATCGGTATCTTTATCGCCGATAGGGGGCTTAACATCGAACTGTTGCCCGAATTCAAAGCCATCAACTACCACAAAGGCTAAGTTGACGTCATCGATTGCGTGCAGCCACGAAAACGGCGCCTTATGCTCGAGCATGACGTAGCGCGTGGCATGTGGAAATCCAATTACACCGGACGGAAACTCTATCACGCTATCGGCAGGAACTTCGAGTTCGCCAAAGCGAGAACTAGAGAAGGCAATGACCTCCTGATCTGTCCCTTTCTCTTCGCTCATGACTCCTGCTCGCTCTCCTTAGAAGAAGCTTCAACCTTCTCTCTCTCCTCGTCTTCCTCTGCCAAGCCCTTCTTCCTGCGCTTAACAAATACGGGAGGTTGTGTAGCCTGCACTGCTGGCCTCATCGGCTGTGCTTTTGATGACCGCGGCGCCTTCACACCAACCGGCGCATCCTTTGCAACACCCTTCCATCCACCCGACAATGTGTCGAGTGCACTTCCTTCCATCACCGCTTCAGCAGCACTCTTGTTCTCTTCAAGAATCTGCCGATAAATCTCTTCGCGATAAATCCTGAGATCCGCCGGAGCATCAATTCCTACTCGAATCTGATTCCCCTTGATCTCAACGATTGTGACCTTTACGCTGTCCCCTATATAGAGACTCTCTCCTGGCTTCCTTGTCAGAATTAACATGTGGTCACCGCCTTCCTTGGCTTGAACTACTCGGTTCCATCAACTTAAGATGTTGATCTAGTAAAATAAGGACTAACTTATTGAAAGGGCTATGGCAACCCAAAAAATTCAAGAAAGTCAATCAAGTATACTAAAATAGGCTACCCTTACGACAGAAACACAGGCAAACCAGCGTTATAAAAACACGCAGGATCTGCCGCACCCCGATTAATGGCAGAACCTTGTGGGAATGTGCTCCACTCGGTAGATTCCCGTCTCTAAGAGCAGGCTTTTATGTAGGTGTATCGATTATGAAGAGAATCCTCCTTTTCCTGATTACAAATTTGCTAGTGATGACCACGATTTCGATCCTCATCACCCTACTTGGCGTTGGGCGCTACATGACTGCCCAGGGCATCCACTATCAAGACCTGGCGGTCTTCTGCTTAATTTGGGGCATGGGCGGCTCGCTCTTCTCTTTGGCTATCTCAAAGATAAGTGCGAAATGGAGCATGGGCATTCAAATTGTGGACAAAACGTCTGCTGATGCGACATGGCTCGTTCTAATGGTCGAAGATCTAGCGCGCAAAGCAGGGCTAACTCGGATGCCAGAAGTCGGCATATATGAGAGTCCTGAGGTAAATGCATTTGCAACAGGACCATCTCGCCGAAACTCACTCGTAGCGTTCTCAACAGGCCTACTGCGCACCATGAATCGCAACGAAATTGAGGGAGTTGCCGCTCACGAAGTCGCTCATATCGCAAATGGTGACATGGTAACGATGACCCTGCTGCAAGGAGTTGTGAATGCATTCGTCATGTTTTTTGCGCGCGTCATTGCGTGGGCACTCTCTCAAAACGCCCGCGAAGAGAATCGCTACATGATTCAGTCGATTGTAACTATTGTATTAGATATAGCCCTTGGGTTACTCGGCATGATCGTAGTCTGCGGATTCTCACGCTGGCGTGAGTTCCGAGCAGACGCTGGCGGCGCTGCATATGCAGGCCGCAACGACATGATAGCAGCGCTTGAGCGCCTCGCTTCAAATCAGAAGAGATACGACAATGAGCCGTCCCTGGCGACGCTTAAGATCTCTGGTGGTGTGGGAGCGCTATTCTCGACCCATCCGCCGCTTGAAAAGAGGATTGCTGCACTACGGGCAGCCGCTTAGCACCACACTACAACCGGAGCCTTGAACAACTATCCACTGCCGAGCAGCTTTAGATTGCTGAACTATGCGGCGTTCTTTACTTACAGCATCTGTAAGAAAAGGCACGCGCGTGCAACCTTCAGTGAAGGACGCGCGACCTTTTATAAGAAAGTTTTTTTCTTTTAATCGCAGCTCTAAAGGTCGTGCTCCTTAACTCCAAATATGTTCCTGGAGCTAACGATACACAGAGTCTCATAGATTCCCCTGCACTCGATTAATCGAGATATCTTAAGCAGCTCAGCAATTGGTAGAACCGAATTTAGGTCAGACCACTCTGGATATCTAAGCGTAGGCTCCGCTGTTGGATTGAAGTCAGCAAAGTAAGCAGCGGTGATAGCTCTCAGCGGAATCTTATACAGCCCGTGAGGAGCGACTAGCGTTCGAACCAGATCGACCTCATGCATATAGGCCTGGTTAGACTGTTTACATTCAGGAATAAACAACGAAGCAAGATGCTCAGTCACACCTTCATTGAACCAGCTAAACCGGTCACAAGACCCCTCAAGCGTCGGAATAGCAAAGCACAGACCACCTCGCATGGTTTGTGTAATGGTGGTTCCTAAATCTCGCACACCTTGAAATGTAGCTTTAGCTGCGTGGCGCCCAGATATTCCGTGCAGTGCTTCATGAACAAAGTCTTCGTAGGCCAGGCATCCGTCTAGCACCGGAACCGGAAGCATGATCGTGAGACAACCCGGAACAAATGTCGGGGCGATATGGCCGGATTTAGTTGAATCGAGCAAGCAGATTTTGAGCCTTTTAAAACGGTCCCTAATCGTGCACGGCTCAATAGGGATCACATTGCTCCAATACAAGTGCTCTGCTTTACGAAGAAATCTCTCTGAATAATCCTGGATAATCTCTGGCGCTTTGCGGACAAAACTATCGTGATTGTGCTGCAAAATACGCGCAGCATCCGCTAATCGCCGATTGATACGATGAAATGTGAGATCCGCCAGATCTAGGGCTCCGGTTCCGACAAGCTGCTCCGAGAAGGGCGTGCCCCTCGTATCCCGAAGGCGCTGGATAAGCTTGTTGGTTTCGGGGAGGTGTGCCTCAGCTACGTCTGGCACTGGGCTATCGTTAACAAAATTAGTGTTAGGAGGAAGCGAAGTTATCGATAAACGCATCCGCGTAGGATAGCTGTTGACGGATTCGGAAGAAATGATTCGGCAGCTCACCATCCTCACGTTCTTACAGCAACGACCTGATTCAATCTAATTTTTAAGAGTCGATGCCTGGCGGGCGGAGTACGGGCGGATTTAGGGGGCGCCTAGGCGCCCCCTCGAACAAATTAGTTAGGGGGCGGCTACTTACGTGCTGCCAAAGCAGCATCCCAAGCCGCAACTTTCTCTTTAACCTTGGGGTTACTTAGAAGCGCTGCTGCATCACCATGAATCGTTACCTTTTCTATGATGTCTCCCTGACGGATTGCGTTGACTACGTCCTGCCCGGAAGTAACAAACCCGAATACTGAATGCTTACCATCAAGCCACGGCGTTGCAACGTGAGTTACAAAGAACTGACTTCCATTTGTACCAGGTCCAGCATTCGCCATCGAGAGCACACCCGGACGGTCATGACGGAGGGTTGCATCGATCTCGTCGTCAAATCGGTAGCCTGGTCCGCCCATGCCTGTACCAGTTGGATCACCACCCTGAATCATAAAATCACTGATGACCCGGTGAAATTTAACGCCGTTGTAAAACCCCTTCTGCGACAGGTTTACAAAGTTCGCAACTGTAACTGGAGTCTTGTCGGCAGTTAGGTCGACCTCAATCTTACCTTTGGATGTCTCGATAGTTACCGAGAGCTTTTCGGCTGAAGCAACTGACGCCAGCCCTAGAAAGATACCGGCGATTGAAATAATTGAAAGAAGCATGTTTTTCTCCATAAGCTTTCCTACCGTTGAAAATATGCAAGCGCGCTTCCCAAGCGCCCATGAGACAAGGCAGGGATAACGAACTCGCCGTAGTACAAGAGCCCGTTGATACCCGATGCCACGGGAAAGCGCCATGCTATTCTTCAGGCCTCCAACCGCTTAACCCCGAGGGTCAACCACTGATTAATAGTATTTGTCCCCCCGATTGATTTCTGCTATTTCCCTTATGCGCTGTGGGGGTATACCCACAGATTTAATGCAGACCATGTAATACAGCTAACAAGTAATACAGATAAAAAAATACGCGGAAACTATGAATCAAAAAATTCTTTCACTTTTATCTATTGGCCTCGCTTTAGCAGTCGGCACAGCTTCTTCATCACACGCCGAGATCTCTGACAAAGACTTCTCAGCCGCTATTGAGAAATACCTCAAAAGCGATGCAGGGATGGACAAGATCGGCTCTTCTATGGAGAAGTACTTCCAGAAGAAGCAGCAAGACGCGATGAAGAACCAAGAGGCTCAGGCCAAGGCCGACATAGAGAATCAGTTCAAGAACCCAGTCAAGATTGATGCAGGCAAGAGCCCAGCAAAAGGCCCTGCTGCCGCTAAGGTAACTATTATAGAGTTCTCTGATTTTCAGTGCCCATATTGCCGTCGTGGCTATGAAACAATGGAAGAGGTACTCAAGATGTATCCAAAGGACGTGAAGGTTGTGTTTAAGCACTATCCACTTCCGTTCCACAAAGAAGCCGAGCCGTCAGCTCGCGCTTCATGGGCAGCTCAACAACAGGGCAAGTTCTGGGAGTATCACGACGCTCTCTTTAAGAACCAAGATAAGCTTAGTGCCGATTTCTACAACAACCTCGCAGCGGATCTGAAGCTGGATGTTGAAAAGTTCAAGAAGGACATGGCCTCCGAGGCTGCTGCAAAGCAAGTTAAGGATGATGCTGAGCTTGGAAGCAAGAATGGAATCCAGGGAACTCCCGGGTTCTTCGTAAATGGCGTAGCTGTTAAGGGCGCATACCCAGCGGCTCACTTCAAGACGATCGTTGACCGCTGGCTAGAGAAGAAGTAAGCGCCGTTAGTCGCTTAATCAACTCATTCTTATGATGACCAAGGGGGGGCAGTGCCCCCCTCTTTTATTCGCATTAGGTGCAATCAATAGATATTGGTGCGTGTGGTACGGGCTGGCAAATTACTTTTAAGGACGTCACGAATAGCCCACCAATAATCTCCCCTGTTTTCGCTTGTATATAGGGTTTTGCCTCGCTCGCCTCGCCTGTGGTAGCCTTCCCACCTTGAGGTAACGACTGACAACGTTCATGTAGCCAACTCTGCTAGCATGAACTTTTGTCACTCACCATAGCCGTAAACATTTTCCATCGACTCTCACTTTTGCCGGTCGATTTTTTTGCGTTGAACCATGACATCTGGAACCGATTACTCCCGCAAATCTTTTGGAATCGTAGTAAGCGGCGGGCCGGCGCCTGGCATAAACTCTGTCATCAGTGCCAGCGTTATCGAAGCAAGCAACAGAGGCTACTCGGTTAAAGGGCTAATCAACGGCTTCCGCGACATTACCATGGGAGAACCAGGGGCCGTTATCAACCTTACCCCTGACATGGTGGGCAACATCTATAACAAGGGGGGCTCAATACTAGGAACCTCTCGGTTCAATCCGATTAAGGATCAAACCCACCTGAACAAACTCATCTCAGGTCTTCAGCAGAACAACATAGACAAGCTGATTGTAATCGGGGGGGAAGGCTCTGCTTACCTAAGCCATAAGATCTCACAAAACAACCCAGAAATCACCGTTGTGCACGTTCCAAAAACTATAGACAACGACCTTATCCTTCCCAACAAATACCCCAGCTTCGGTTTTGAAACAGCTCTACACGCCGGGACAAAGATCGTTGAAACTTTAAGAGAAGATGCAAAAACGTGTCGCCGTTGGTTTCTGGCAACCACGATGGGACGCAAAGCAGGTTTTCTTGCGCTTGGCATCGGACTTGCCGCAGGAGCAACGTCAACTCTTATCCCTGAGGAGTTTACCGGCTTTTCACCAACACCTGCTGATATTGCGAGCATCTTACACTCAACCATCCGCAAGCGAGTGGCGATGGGTAAAAACTACGGCGTAATAATCCTCGCTGAAGGTATCCTTGATTGCCTAAACCCTGGACAGAACGAAGCCCTGCAGAAGTGCGTGCGCGATGACATGGGCCGCATCCGCTATTCTCAAGTAGAACTCGGAGATGTGCTGATACCACCGCTAAAAGAGCTCCTAAAGCAATCATCTCTTGACGTGCATATGATCACCAAAAATATCGGTTATGAGCTGCGCTGCTGCGACCCCATATCTTTCG
>JBIKWG010000013.1:0-25233 GCA_044356425.1 Bdellovibrionota bacterium
TACCGCTTCTTAGTAGCGGGCTCCTGGCGTTCTATTATTATAAACGAATATGGCGGTTAAACTTTCAGAGATGGTGCATCTAAGTAACGACTACTCTTGGCGCCCCACGGCGGCCGTAGGTGTAGTATACTCAATAGCGTTGAACTTGGTTGTAACAACCGACTTGCAAAGCTTAGAGGGGGTCTTGCTGAGAAGAGCAGGGTGATAAGACAATCAACCGGGCTGTGAGTCGCTCAGGAATAATGAAGACAGGTGCCGGCACAGTAAGTACGGCATAGTAAGTACGGCACAGTTAATACAGCACAATTAATACCGCACTGCGGCAAGCATGTGGAACATAAGTAGCCTATGACGCGCAAGCGACCTCAAGGAGATTCAGAAGTAGCTGTAGTGGAGCGAACGCGCACAAAAGCGCCGCGCCAGTACAAAGTGATCTTGCTAAACGACGATTACACTTCGATGGAGTTCGTTGTTCATATCCTTGAGTCGGTCTTTAGCAAATCACCAGCTGAATCCGTCCAGATCATGCTCCAAGTTCACAAAGTGGGCAGAGGGGTTGCTGGCATATTCTCGAAACAGATTGCAGAGGCTAAGATCGACATTGTGCATCGACAAGCGCAGGAAGATGGATTTCCACTGCGGTGCGTAATGGAGGAGGAGTGATGTTTAGTACCGAATTAGGACTCACGTTAGAGGCAGCATTTCGAGAGGCATCGTCTCGTCGCCATGCCTTTTTCTGTCTTGAACATCTCCTGTATGCGCTCACCTTTGATGAGCAGGTTATTCGGATCCTGGAATCGGTCGGCGCTGATCTCTTACTTCTTCGCAAAGATCTTGAGAGTTTCTTCGATAAACATGTAGAGGTTGTTCCGGTGAGGGGAGTAAAAAGCCAAGCAGCTGAGCCTGCTCAGACTCCTGCCGTGCAACGCGTGTTGCAACGGGCGATTATGCACGTTCGTTCGGCTCAAAAAGATGTCATTACCCCTGCAGAAGTGTTAGTGGCGATCTTCTCAGAGGAGGACTCGCACGCGGTATATTATCTCGCAAAGCAGGGCATAGCGCGACTGGATGTCTTAACGGTGCTTGCGCATGGCTCACTCGACGACACTAAAGAGTCAGAAGAGCCATTAATTAGTGACCTAGAAGAGGATGCAGACGAAGAGCTATTTGCCTCGCGCAGGGGCGGCAGCGCACTTTCGAGATACTGCGAGGATTTAACGGCGCTTGCACGCGCAGATAAGCTTGACCCGGTAATTGGACGTGATGAAGAGATCGATCGCACGATTAAGATTCTAGCTCGTCGTCAGAAAAACAACCCGCTCTTTCTAGGAGAGCCAGGAGTTGGCAAGACCGCAATGGCTCATGCAGTTGCTGCTCGGATTGTCTCGGGAGAGGTGCCAGAGCAGCTCAGCGGTGCCGAGATATTTCTCCTAAACATGGGAGCGCTTGTTGCAGGCACTAAATTTCGCGGAGAGTTTGAAGACCGAATTCGAAAGGTGCTTGCTGAGTTAAAGCAGCGCACCAAGGGGATTCTTTTTATTGATGAGCTGCACACAATCGTGGGAGCCGGGGCCACAGGAAGTGGTTCGCTTGATGCCGCAAATCTTCTTAAGCCTGCGCTCGCTTCGGGTGAGGTGCGCTGCATGGGAAGCACAACACACAGTGACTATAAGAAAAGCATCGAGAAAGATAGGGCTTTAAGTCGCAGATTTTCAACGGTGGATCTTCCCGAGCCTTCAATCGAAGAGAGCGTAAAAATTCTTGAAGGGCTTTCGAAACGATTTGAAACATTTCATGGTGTTAGCTTTTCAGCTAAGGCACTTCGCGCTGCAGTTGAGCTATCAGCTAAACACATCACTGAACGCTTTCTGCCTGATAAGGCGATCGATGTGCTGGATGAGGCAGGAGCTGCCAATGCCCTCCTGCCGCGTAATAAGCGTAAGAAAGTGATCGGCGAAGAACAGATTGAGCGGGTGGTTTCTGCGATAGCGAGGGTTCCTGTTCGCAGCGTGAGTAACGCTGATGAAGAGGTGTTGCGCGGTCTTGAAGCAAATCTTAAGAAGCGGGTCTTTGGGCAGACAAAAGCGGTAGAATCGGTTGCGCGCGCAATTAAGCGCAGCCGTGCAAGTTTGCAGTCTGAATCAAAGCCGATCGGCAGCTTTCTATTCGCAGGCCCCACAGGGGTTGGAAAGACAGAGCTTGCTCGAGCGCTTGCACAAGAGCTGGGAGTTTCATTTCATCGCTTTGACATGAGCGAATACCATGACAAGCACCTTGTTTCGCGGTTTACCGGGGCGCCGCCGGGATACGTGGGATATGAAGAGGGCGGTTTGCTGGTTGATGTCGTGCGCAAGAACCCTTACGCAGTGGTGCTCTTTGATGAGATTGAGAAGGCACACAGCGATGTCTTTAGCATCTTTCTTCAGATAATGGATGATGCCGCAATCACTGACTCGCAGGGACGAAAGGCTGATTTTCGCAACATTGTTGTGATTTTTACGACGAATGCAGGCTCAGAGAAGACGGCTTCCCTTGGGTTTGGATCTGCCCAATCGAATGATTTTCGAGATGTTGCAGTAAAGAGCCTCTTTAAGCCAGAGTTTCGAAATCGGCTTGATGAGACGGTCTATTTTCAGCCCCTACCGCTGGCGGTAATTGTGCAGGTTGTAGATAAATTTATCAGTGAGCTTGAAAAAGCGCTTGCAGGTCGAAAGGTAAAGTTTAACGTTAGCGCAGCGGCTAAAGAGTGGCTGGCGCGTAAAGGCTTTGACCCGGTATTTGGCGCACGCCCTATGGCGCGTCTCATACAGCGTGAACTGAAAGACCCTCTAGCCGATGAAATTCTCTTCGGTAGGCTTAAAGATGGGGGTTCAGTTGAAGTCGACCTTAAAGAGGGCGCACTTACCTTCCAGATGTAGGCTCTGTTAAACTGTTTCGTTGGTCGTCGCGGCTTTCTAGTTCAGATAAGCCCTCAGCCGGTGACCATTTATCGGGCCTCATCCATCATAGTCAGCACAAATTCATAACGCCGTAGGTCTTGATTGTACCCCACCAACCGCAGAGCAAGGATATCTCCCGAAATGGCGCTCATCGTGGTGGTTCCCAACACCACGCCCCACTTTGAGAACCCTCCTACCTCCACTAGCCAGCCGTGAGCGCTCTGCTGTATCACCACACCAAGCGCAGTGGAGTCAACTTGCAGAAGGTGGGCTTCGAGGCTCTCAAGGGCATTTAGTTTGTAGTACCTCTCACCTCGGCTCCACTCGCGGTCATTCAACGCCGTTGCCCGCTCGGCTACTTCTTGAAACGGTAACAGGGCAGCCTTGCGAAAATAGGCATCGAGCTGCTGCTGATTTACGATTCCTGAGTAGTCACGCGCCTTCCACTCGGCATAGTACGGGAGGCGCAGTCCGTAGTGCTCGCCAGGAGAAGCCGAGTATTGTGAGTGGATAAGAAACGTATCAAGAATTCTATTTGAAAGTGAGCGAGCTTTATGTGACGGGTGCTCCTCTAGGCTTCGTAGTATGAACGCCACTTCTTTCATCGATCGAAGGCTCTCTGCAGTTGCTGGGATTCGAAGCTCATTGAGAACTGCAAGAAAGGAATCGATATCTCTGTCTGAGGGCTTTTGATGCACCCGAAAAATCCCAGGAATCTTGGCATCCTCGACCATAAATGTAGCGAAGAGTCGCTTAGCTTGAATCATCGCTTCAGCAACGATGCGGCTCATTACCCCGTCTCCTTCGATTCGAATGAGCGGCGATCTAACCTTTCGGCGATGCTCCAAGATGCGAGTAATCTCGGCTAAAGCCGCGATGTTTTTTGCGCGCTCATGCGCAGAGCTTTCGCGAAAGGGCACACTTGGGTCGATGTTGCAGTGGTTTTTTACCCACGCTCTTCGTATCTGATACTCATCCTGCTCTTGGGGATTGAATGAGATCTTCATCTCCATCACCCAGGCAGCGCGCACTTGGTTAAGAACAAACGAGCCCTGTCCTCCGAACAGAGTCTGCCCTATCGGTGAGATAGCGCGAGTTCGCCCATAGGTTGTGTGTCCAACACGCCGTCCATATCGGTCATGCTCACTTCCCGGCTGAATAAAGTCAGTGATGTCGTTGATGGCCACACGCAGGATGTAGTAGCCGTGCTTCTTCTCACCGTGAATCAGATCTTCGCGATCGATAGTAGTGGGTCGGTCGATTGCAATAAATGGAATAGATGTAAAGTCTTTTCGCGCCGGGGCTTCTGCGCGGCACGCTATGGCAGCCTTAGGCGGCGAGCCACACAGGTCGGCGATCATCTGCTTAATTGCCGGCACGGCCTCACGGGTTAGGCGAGAGGTCGCCGGAAAACGGTGACGAATCTGGCTCTCAAGCGACTGTGACACCTGCACTCGATTAATAAGAATCGTTGCAAGGGGGTGGCGCTCTTCGATAGTTCGACGCCATTCAGTTAACTTATGCTCAAGGGCCTCAGGCGCATGCACCTGTAAGACAATCAGATCGAGCGTCTGGTTTTCAAGTGGCAGCAGGTAGCGATAGGCGCGGTGTGACTCAATGCCTGGGGGGAGAGAAGCATTGATGTCTTGCAGCAGAGAGAGTCGCGGTCGCTTTGTTGAGCTTCTGTTGTGGGCCGGAGAGAGAACCGAGCTTTCGCTGTTCGCTATCGCAATCTGCTCATCTGTCGTCAGCGTCAAAGAGGCTATCCCCCGAGAATCTGGTGGTGGTAGGTCGAGATCGTCGCGACGTTTCTTGGACATCCTTCCTCTTATCATACAGCGGTGATGAGCTGTTGGCATGAATAATTTGGTTTATTCGACCAAAATAAGTAGCTGTTCAGAAGGCTGTTTCGGGGATAGTCGTGTTGTGATGTAATTTGGTTTGAATACAGTGAAAAGATGACAGTTCATGGATCTCAAGCTTATGGAGAAGCATCAACCCTTTAATGAAGAGCTAAGTCGCGCCCTTGAAGCGTTTGTAAGCTCGTCTCGCTATGGGTTTCTTAAGAGTTTGCAGATCGGAAAGCTGATTGGCGCGGATGCCGAGTCTCTGGGCTCAATAGCAGAACTCACCTTTGAAGGTTTGCTCGAGATGGGCACTGAACATCTTCAGGCGCTTTCGATGGTTCAGAAGCGTGTTCTGATCTCAACCCTTTTTGCCCTAGGTGAGGGCGACTTTGCTGCCGCTCCTGACGCGCTAGCAGTAGACTCAGAGGGTGTGGTGATTAGCAGTGTGCAGGCTGAAAATTCGCTGCGTGAGCAGCTACAGGCGTTGCAGTTGCACCCCCACTTTGCCAAGAACAAGCTGCGTAAGCTCGGTGATTTTTGGGATCCCACATGGCCACGCGCTCCGTTTGAAGAGGCGTTTACCCTGTCACAGCTAGTAGCGATCGACCTCTCTACTCTACAAAAGAAGCGGGCTGTTCTGCCCACTCGCATCGTCTTGCTCACCAAAGCAGTTGAGCGCGTAATCTCAACCATCTCGGCAGTCGATGATGAATCAAATCAGCATGTGAATTCGAGCGCTAAGACCGGCCGCGTTAAACCCGCGCCGCAACGCTCGGTAACTCTTCAGATTGAGGAGCCTCGCTTGCATCCCTGGATGTCTGAGCTAGGAAAGTTGACGATCTTTGAGGCGGCGCTTCTGGAGTATGTGCTCGAGCAGCCTGCAAAGCTGCTTGAGCAGGATGCCTCGAAAGCTGCGCTTGTTGGGACACTTGCTACAGTTTTCTCAGCCTCTGAGATCGTTTTGCTAGCGCAGGGTAAAGAGCCATCAAAGCCGCTAGCTAAGAAGTTAAAGGCGTGGCTCGCCTCATATGAAGATCAGTCAGAGGTGATACTGCTGCAAGAAGCTCTGCAGGGTCCTGGTTTGCATGTTGAGCGAGTCTCTGCCCTGCTTAACCTCGGTGATTGGCCGCCCTCATTGGGACGTTTGGTGGCAGTAATCTTTCTGAGAGCAGTTGGGGCACAGCCTGTAACGTTCAATAAGCAGGTGTGCTGTGATGTGTTTAGCCTTAACCCAGGTTTGGCTGAGCTGCTCGTTTCGGGTCTTAAGGGCTCGACCAAATCGCCAGCAGCGCTCTCAAATCTGCTCAAGGTCGCGTGCCCGGCCATGGATCCATTCTTGCACTCTTGGCTTTGTGAGGCAGTTAAGTCGTCGAAAAGACGGTAACTGCCGGGAAGCTGTCGGAAGATAATTCCCCTTTCATCGGCTGCTTTTGCCGGTTAGTCGCTATACGTTGTTGGTCTGTGAGTGACGCGCAGGAGAGATATGGCACCAGCGATAACCTTTGCAGGAATTGCCTCGGGCATCGACACAAATGGGCTTATTGACGCAACCTCTGAGGCGGCCCGAGCCACGCGCGTCAAGCCTTCTGAGAAGAAGGTGACAGAGCTAGAAGAAACCAACGCAGCGATCGATGATCTATCATCTAAATTCGATAGCATACGAACCATCCTCGGAAGCTTCAACTCATTGGCTGGAGGTGGTGTAAGTAAGACGGCTACCAGCAGTAAAGAATCATCCTTTACTGCTACCGCAACGAATGCCGCGGCGAATGGGAGTTACTCTATTGAGGTAACGTCCGTGGCGAAGGGGGGGATTTATAGCTTTGGGCCGACGAGTGGGGCACCTGCTGGCCAACCCGCGACCTATACGAGCCCTACCCAAACTTTAGTCACCGGCGGAGCAGGACCGACCGCGACGCCGATAACTTTTACAATCGGCACCGAGACAGTGACCATACCTGCATCCGGCGGCTACAATACAAATACCAAAACCATCACTGATTTCGTTAATGACTTTAATGCTGCGAGCTCTTTCGCTGAAGCTACATTAGTTAATATTGGTGGTGGAGCAGATCCGGATAACTATAAAATTGTCATATCTAGCATCTATGAGGGCACTCAGAAGGGGTCCATAGCAAAGACGAGCGCGGACACCTGGATGACCCCAAATACTGATGCCGCAACCGCAACTGATGCTAAAATCAAGATTACGGGAATAGCGAGTGGTGCAACTACTATTACCCGTACCACCAATTCGTTTTCTGATGTTATTCCCGGCGTAACAATTACTACGGTCGCAACCGGAACCGCTGGTACCCTAAAGATCTCCGAAGACTCAGCGACTACCAGCTCGAAAGTGCAAGAGTTTATCGATCAGTTCAATGAGATAGTTACCTTCATCTCTGAGAACAATCTTATCTCGCGACAAGAGACCAGCACTACGATTGAAAACATCTTCGCGCCGCTGGCCAGTTCGCGCACTGACGATAGTGCGTTAGCCGCGGTTAAGAGCGTGCTCTCATCTACAACAGCCAGTTCGGGGGTAGCTATACGAATCTTTTCAGACCTCGGAATAACTACAGAGCGAGATGGCACCCTTAAATTTGATACTACCAAGTTTGCAAGCGCAGTAGCAAAAGAGCCGAGCAGTGTAAGCTCAATCTTGCAGAGCTTTGCGGACACAGTCGGAAATACCGGCGGTACAATTGATATCTACACCCGTTTTAACGGAATGTTTGATATGGTGACCAACGGCAATAAATCGCAGATAACAAATCTCAATTCACGAATAGCTGACGCAGAGAGATCTATTGAGCGACAGGCAGATGATATGCGGGCACGCTTTGCTCGTCTTGAGTCACTAATGGGAAAGCTGCAACAGCAACAACAGTCACTGACCTCCGCTCTGTCCGGTTTAGGTTAAGATTGAGAAGAGCTAGCGAAGCTGAGCTCTAAGCTCGTCTGATGGGGCAGTTTGTGCGATGACGGTTGGCATAAGTGGCTCTTCGGCCGGTGTAAAAGAGACTAGATTAACATTTACGCTGCCAACAAAAACAGAGCTAGAGATCTTTAAGACCTCGCGCTGCTCGTCATCCGAGAGATATATGTGCGCTTGCCGCAGCTTCGAAGTGGGGCGAGTGGTGGTGAGGTTACGAACATACGGAGCGAGCACAATCACTCTTCGAGGCTCATCTTGAAAGTCAATAGTTGTGCGCTCAATAGCTCGCAGCGAAATAAAATAACGACTTTTACCATTAAATACATCAAAATCTCGAGATTCACCCACTTCCCACGGAAGGCTGCGAGCTATGAAGACAGCTGCTATTGGGTCGAGCATTCCGTTGCGTGGAGAAAAAGAGAGTAGCTTCTTCTCAGTATCATCGTCTCCTTTTGACCGGATGGCTGTAATCTCTTGTAAGTCTTGTGAGAAGAGTACATCGGTCTTCTTAATCCGCGAGTTCTCGCGCTGATTGACAAAGAGGCTGATGGGAGAGAGCTGTTGGGAAGATAGAGTTCCAACTGCGTCGTAGCGCAGCTTGTACAGCAGATCAACCGCGCTGTATGTGCGAGCAGATGCGTCAACAACGTATGTGTCGCCAGAGCGTTGAATAGTGACAGCACACGAAGCGGCGGCAATGCCCTCCCAACCGACCGTGTACTCATAGGTGCCTAGTCGGGGCTTAAATGATGTAGAGCTCGATACATACCGGGGGGTGGTAATCCTTATGAGTTCTGGCGATATGTAGTCGTCAGCGAAAGCTGTCATGAGAGAACCGTCACTACAGAGAGAGGTCAGAAGGGCGCAGGTGCTGCAAAATCTCTTTATATCCGCGATAAAGCTCGACCTGCGCGGTAATGCTTTGCCTTTAGAGTGTATGGCAGGGATGTCTTCTGCGAAAGTGCTCTTCATCGGTGAAATTGCCTCTCTCACTAGCTCTATAGTAAAGACGGCGGCGCCCCGCAAAAGGGTTCAAACGGTGTTCTTTGGTTTGGATCTGTAGCTATCATTCACTAGACTTTTTGCGTCAGTGGGGCGTTAATCGGTGGCGCAACGTTCTAAGGTAGGATGATTGGTAGAGAAGCAGGAGAGATGAGATCTGAGGCCCCAGGATTAACATTCAAGTTAGCCCGCTTTTTTAGTGCGGAGGTAGTCGATCAGCTTGAAGTGCACTTTGACCGAGTTGTGCAGCTTGGTGGAAATCAGGAAGAGGGATTCGTGCGCGAGGAAGGAGTGTCGTTTAATCCACGCACTGCGCGGATTGCGTCGCTGATGCTAGAGCACTGTAAAACGCCTTCACCCGAAGCGATAGCTGCGGCGATGTGGAGTCTGGTGCCGAGCGAAGTTGCTGAGCTAGAAGCTAGCGCACCGCATCTGTGTAAGCTGATAGCAGCAGTATTCGACGATTCAGAGGGTGCCGTAATAAATTCAATCTCTGCCACGATTCGGGCAGTAGTGCTCTTAGATCGCCTTCGGCATCTTCATATGACAACGCTCTCGGCAGATGAGAAAGCGCGGATTTTAGAGGCAGCGCAAAACTCTTCTGTCTTAGCGGATGACTTTCCTATCTCGCAGCAGCTGCGCGCAAAGGTGGCGCATGCAGGGCAGTTGCAGAAGCGAAACGTCGGTGAGAGTATCTAGCGATGAAATCGGGCTCGCAGATTCAGAAGATCCTTGGATGGCTTATTACGCCACTTTATCTGCTGTTGTTTATTTCAATCCTAGTGCTGTTTCACCTCTTACAGTTAATAGCTGGCAGTGTGAGCAGACATGCACAGTATGCCGTGCTCAACGTGATGAATGTATGCATCATGTGGAATATTCGGCTAGTAACAGGGGCTTCTTTTAAAGTCTTCGGTACACCGACCTTGCCTGAAGAACGGCCGGTAGTTATCGTATCCAATCATCAGAGTATGTACGACATTCCGATGCTGATGTGGCTATGTCGTGCACGCCATCTGGGCTTTATTTCAAAGAAAGAGTTGGGGCGAGGGGTGCCCAGTGTATCGCTAGCGCTGCGCACATTAGGGTCTGTTTTGATTGACCGAAAGGATGCCAAGGGCGCGATCGCTGCCATCGAGCAGTTTGGCCGAGAGCGTGAAGCCGCCAAGCAGGTGGCGTGCATATTTCCAGAGGGCACCCGAGCACGGGATGGTGCAATGCGGCGGTTCAAAGCAACGGGCTTGCAAGTGCTCCTAGCTGCGATGCCATCGGCGATTATTCAGCCGGTTGCTATATCAGGAAACTGGGAGCTGCTCAGGTATCGCTTCCTTCCGGTTCCCTTCGGTACATCTGCAACGATTACCTTCTTACCTCCAGTAGAGCCTAGTAGCATCGAGCGAGCTGAGATTACACCTCTGATTGAAGGCCAGATTCGCGCTGTGTTAGGTCAGCCACTTATGCCGGATGAGCAAGATGATGCTGCCAGTGCTTGAATTGTTTCTTAAATCCGTCTAAAACTCTCAGTCTGTAGTGTTGGGCCGGAGTGGCGGAATGGTAGACGCGGCGGATTCAAAATCCGCTACCCGTGAGGGTGTGGGGGTTCAAGTCCCTTCTTCGGTATGACAGCACGGTAATTACTTCATGTAGTTACTCTAACCCCTCCAACAACGTTATCATCAACACAGATCATGGCGCAGACTTCTTATTCCACTGACTCGCAGATTCAGATTCCACAGGCAAAAGTAGCCATTATCCAGTCAAAGTGGTACCGCGAATACTCCGATCGAATGGTTTCTGCCTGTTTGCATGTGCTGAAAACCGCTGGGTGCGGCAGCGTTGAGACGCATGTTGTGCCGGGTTGTCTAGAGATTCCGCTAGCAGCCAGGCGTCTAAGGCAGCGAGACCCAGAGCTTGAGGCGATTGTAGTATTCGGAATTATTTTAAAGGGTGATACGTACCACTTTGAGATGGTGAAGGACCTCTGCATGAGTGGCCTGGAGCGTGTTATGTTTGAATGTGATGTTCCCGTCATTAATGAAGTGCTGCCGGTGGATAAGATTGAATACGCTATAGAGCGAGCGGCGGATAACGATAAAAACAAAGGCCTTGAAGCCGGCATTGCTGCTGTAGAGATCATTGACTGGCGGCGTAAGAATCCTATTACGCCGAGTAGAAAGTTTGGCTTCTAGCTAGCTGGTAATCAACCTGCTCTGACCCCTGACTTTTTCAGACCTCTCGCTGGTGTCCCCATTCCGAAGCGCTACAAACCGCAATTACGCGCGCCCGGCAGTTGTCATCTTTTTCACTAATACCAGAGGCTGAAATGGGCGCTCCTCTCAGTGACCCTGCAAATATTGCAGAACACGCACTTCCACTGCTCATACCCCACTGGAAACGGACGTCCGCTAGGGTGCGCCGAGCTAGGATATGTGGTGATAAAAACACGAAATAGCTGGTGGTTCCAGATGATTACCACTCGTTGGCAAATCTTCTTACTGCCACATATAGCAGCACGGCCGGCACCCTAGGTTGCGCTGCTCTGCAAAAAATTCAGGTAAAAAAGCGCTGCTTTATTCGGCTAATCGCTCGTTGCGTCGAAGCTCATTTGTGCCAAGCAAAGCAACTACGTGGGCAGGACGAAGAAACCGAGCGTGCTTATGTATTTAGTTCAACCATGCCGTAATGCCATCAGATTACTAGGGGTAGGAGTGCTGTTTGCAACTATCTCTCTTGCAGAAGCGGCGCCCCGAAAGCTTGTGATGCCTGGCCGAGAGATTGCAGTCGGGTTGCCGCGACCTACCGGATTTAGTGCACTCTCCCTTAGAGCGATCGATTCGTTATCTCTTCCCTCTGATGCACAGCTAAAGAAGGTGTCAGCCAGAGGCCGACTGGGGGTGCTGTCACTGGCTGATAGATTTAGTGCATCAGCTGTAGAACCAGTAGAGGCTGATGAGGCTCGCATCGCACAAGTGTGTGCGCAGCTGCGCACGCGTAATCCAGGGGTCATCTTTTTTTGCGAGCCAAATACCCTGTTTCACACCAGCGCACTTCCAGATGATCCGCGCTTTGATGAGCTCTATGGTTTATCAAAGATTCAAGCCCCGTTGGCATGGAACAGGACTATCGGAAGTGCTTCCGTAAAAGTCGCCATAATTGATACTGGCGTTGACTACCTTCATGCTGACTTAGCCGCTAACATTGCAAAGAATGAGTTGGAGATCCCCGAAAACGGACTCGACGATGATGGCAATGGATACATCGATGATTACTATGGCTACAACTTTGCTTACAGTAATGGAGACCCCTACGATGACGACGGTCACGGCACTCACTGTGCTGGCACCATTGGAGCGCGTGGCAATAATTCGTATGGCATTGCGGGTGTTAACTGGGTTGTAGGCCTTCTTCCGGTCAAGGCACTGGATAGCAGTGGTTCAGGTTACCTCTCTGATATTGCCGAGGGAATTCACTACGCAATTGAGCGCGGGGCTTCAGTCATTAGCATGTCTCTTGGGGGTGACTCAGACAGCCAGCTACTTGAAGATGCGATAGGCGAAGCCAAAGCAAGAAATATCGTAGTAGTAGCAGCAGCCGGCAACGAGAGTTCGAATAATGATCGAGTGCCCTCGTACCCAGCAAATTCAGTGCATTCGAATGTGATTTCGGTGGCCGCAACAGATTCATCTGATATCCTTGCTTCGTTTTCAAATTACGGCGCATCGACCGTTGATGTGGCGGCTCCAGGAGTCAGTATCCTTAGTACGGTGCCTGGGGGGTACAGCTCATACAGTGGAACGTCGATGGCCACTCCGCATGTGGCAGGCTTAGCCGCTCTCATCAAAGCCGTAAATCCAGCGCTCACCTACGCTGAAGTAAAGATTATCATTCTCGCATCAGCCACGAAGGTTACCGGATTGCGGGGGAAGACTATGAGTGGCGGCAGAATAAATGCAGATGCAGCTCTTACTGTTGCATCTGGAGAGGCACCGCTTCTTCCTCCGACGGCACCTCCGTCTAGTCCAGATGAAGGGAGTGCAGAGTATTCTTTGAGCCTGCGGGTAAGAAAGAGATCTCAGTTTGCTGTCGTTTCAGGAGCTATAACAGATTCAGGTGGCAGCGGGGTGGCTGATGAATTAATCGAACTGGTGTGTAACGGACAGACGCGATCGCGCACAATTAGCTCTTCAGCCGGTCGGTACGGCTTTAGGCTGACCAAGACCAAACGGCGGTCAATCAAGCCTACAAGTTGCTATGCGAGAAATTTAGATGGTGAACGCTCGCGTTCGCGACGTGTGTGGTGAGCCTAGCGCTCGCGCTTAAACATCCCTTCAGCGATTACCTTCTGAGTTGAGTGCTCAACTATGGGTCGAGGATAATCAACGCTCCGAAACATATCTTCTTCGTACAGCTCATGAATCTGCTTCGGCTTCAGCGACGAGAGCTCTGGTACCCATTTTTTGACATAGATGCATTCAGGGTCAAACCGCTTCTGCTGCAGCCACGGATTAAAGATGCGGAAGTACGGCTGTGCATCACATCCCGTAGAAGCTGCCCACTGCCAGCTTCCGTTGTTTACGCACGGATCGTAGTCAGTGAGGTGTTGTGCAAAGAACTGCTCGCCTTTTTGCCACGAGATGTGCAGGTCTTTTACAAGAAACGATGCAACGATCATCCGAACCCGATTGTGCATAAATCCGGTCTGCACTAACTCTCGCATTCCAGCATCAACGATAGGAAAGCCCGTAGCCCCAGAACACCACGCAGCGAAAAGCTTCGGATCATTAGTCCAGGCTAGATCATCATACTCGCGGTGAAATGCGTGGCCAAACACATGCGGGAAGTGCCAGGCGATATGAGTAAAGAAATCTCGCCAAAAAAGCTCGCGGATCAGTGAGTGCTCCTTGCCAAGCTTCCCTGCAATCGCGTGATACACCTCACGGATAGAGAGTGTGCCGAACTTATTGTGCGAGGCGAGAAGGCTCGTTCCCTTCATTGCAGGAAGGTTTCTCTCGGTCTCGTACTGTGTCAGCGTCGTTGCTCGACTGAGCCGCTCTAATCCCTGCGTTCTTCCGCCAAGGATAATGCGCTGAGGGGCCGTATGCGTAGGGAAAAATGTTCGTGGCTCTACTACTGGGCAGGAGATTGTTTTTGGCGAGCTTAGCCCAGTGCCCGAATGTTTTCTCGGTCGGGCAACCTCGAATTTGCTTGCCTTCTTAAAGAAAGGGGTAAAGACGGTATAGGGCCGGCCATCATCTTTTCCGAAAGATTCAGGGTCTGCGAGCAGTAGATCGGTGTGCAGCAAAAGAGAGATGCCAGCATCGTCACAGACCGCGGCAAGCTCTTTATCTCGAGAGCGACTGTAGGGGCTGTAGTCTTTATTGGCAAAGACTGCATCGATAGAGAGCTCAGAAATAAGCTGGGCAAGGGTCTTTCCTGGGTCGCCGTGAAGTGTCAGCAGCCGTCCACCGTGAGCAGCAATATCTTTAGCTAGCTCCTCTAGGCTCTCAATCATAAATGCCAGACCATTTACTGACCGGTAGGGATGAGGAGCTATCTGGACGTCGTTAAAAATAAAGCAAGTGAACACTTCGTCTGCAGCAGCGAGCGCCGCTAAAAGGGCAGTGTTATCGTGGACTCGTAGATCGCGGCGAAATATATGAAGTGCGCGCTTATATTTTTTCATGGCTGTTATTAGAGGATCTCAATGTTTTTTAGCACAAAATTTGCTTGAGTTGTTATCTTATCGATCTCCTCACTGCTCATCTTTGCTAGTGAGCGATAGGCCATGCCGATACGTGGATTCCTTTCAAGCTTCTCTCGATTTCGGATAAGGAAATCCCAGTACAGGCTGTTAAAAGGGCACGCTTTGGGGCCGGTCCTCTCTTTAGCCTTGTAGTAGCACTCTGAGCAGTAGTTAGACATTTTTCCAATGTAGTTTGCGCTTGCACAGTATGGCTTAGTACCCACTATGCCACCATCAGCAAACTGGCTCATTCCGCGTGTGTTTGGAAGCTGTACCCACTCGATGGCATCGGCATAAATTCCGAGGTACCACGCATCCACCTGCTCAGGATCCAATCCAGCAACAAGAGCAAAGTTGCCTGTAATCATCAGTCGTTGAATATGATGTGCATAGCTCTCTTCAAGCGATTGGGCGACTGCGTGCTGAACGCAGTTCATGCGAGTCTTTCCATCCCAGAAAAAGTGCGGCAGGGGGCGGGTGGCGTTGAAAAAATTGAGCTGCTTGTAGTCGGGCATATGTGCCCAATAAACACCACGGATAAACTCTCTCCATCCTGCAATTTGGCGGACAAACCCCTCTATCTGTGGAATAGAGATCTCAGCTGGGCGCAATCGCCACTCTTCGATGGCACGGTCAATCACCTCTCTTGGCGAGATGAGCTTGACATTCATTGCGAATGAAAGCCGAGAGTGAAAAAGAAAGCGGTGGTCCGTGTGCATTGCGTCTTGATACGAACCGAAATATGGCAGTAGTTGAGAGCAGAAGTAGTCGAGGGTGGCAAGAGCCTCAGACCGAGTAAGCGGCCAGGTAAGAGTTTCTCCGTTACCCATCTGGCCGATTGTCTGAACGTTTTTTGCTGTGAGCAATGTGACGATTTGAGAAGCATCGTGATTAAACTCAAGTGGCGCAGGTGGAGTAACTGTGGCCGGCAGCTTGCTTCTGTTTTCAGAGTCGAAATTCCAAGCTCCACCTACAGGTTCACCATCATCTAGCAAGATAGAGTGCTTCCGTCGCACGGCGCGATAGAAATTCTCCATGACGTAGCGCTTATGTCCCTTAAAAATAGAAGAGAAGAAATCTTGCTCAGCAAGAAAATGCTCAGAAGAAAACTCCTGTGTTTCAACTGAGGTGCGCGAGCACAGGGCCGATATAATCTCACGTACTCGATACTCGTCGGGGCTTTGAAACTCAAAGCGCGTATAACACGCGGTCGCGAGAAGAGCCTCAATGTTTCTGTCGAGCGCTTGCTTGTTGTCTGGATGATCTAATGGGAGGTAGATAACGCGGTGACCAGCATTGACCAGCTCGTCACGAAATGCACGCATCGCCAGAAAGAAGGCAGCTATCTTTTGGATGTGATGGGTAACGTACGATGCCTCATCGTGCACTTCCATCATTACGAAGGTGGTTGTGGCATCCACCTTGGAGAACCATGAATGCTGAATGTTTAGCTGGTCGCCCAGTATTAAACGTAGGGTAGCTGTCATGGCTTTAGCAATCTCCTCTGCTACTGCGTTTTCCGCTCTGTCGGCACCCACTGCTGCAGTACACTACATTGGCCCATGTGAGCCGCCATTTCTTTCGCCACGAGAAGAGCCGACCGCACACAGGGCAGGTCTTGGTGGGTAGATGACTTTTAAACCCCCTCTCAGCAACTGGTTTCTGTTTCATGGTTATGGCTGTTAGTGTACTCTCAATAGCCCAAGCGGGTCGAGGGAGTAAACAGATGAAAGGTAGCCCTGAAGAGGAGCTTCTAAGGCTCACTGAAGCCGGCATCTACTGCGCCGCCGCTGACGTATACCTCGATCCATGGAGGCCCGTCGAACGCGCAATTATATCTCATGCGCACTCTGATCACGCTCGGTCAGGCAGTCAGCACTATTTGGCCCATAGCAGTACCGTTCCGTTGCTTTACGCTCGCCTAGGCCTTTCACCGTCGCAGGTGCAGGGTGTTGAATACGGTCACGTTGTAACTATTCGCGGAGTTCGATTTTCATTGCATCCTGCCGGACACATTCCCGGCTCAGCGCAGATTCTCGTTGAGCACCGCGGCAAGCGCTGGGTTTTTAGTGGTGATTACAAAACAGAAGCCGATGGACTCTGTGCGCCTTTTGAGCCTGTGCCATGCTCTACCTTTATCTCAGAGTGCACCTTCGGACTGCCGGTTTTTCGTTTTCAGCCGCAGGCGATTGTTTTTGAGGGGGTTAATAATTGGATACGAGCGAATTGTAGCGACGGCTACACCTCGATTCTCTGTGCCTACTCCCTTGGAAAATCGCAGCGCGTGATAAATCATCTAAAATCTGATGTGCCGATCTTTTTACACGGCGCTGTATGGAAGATGTGCGAAGCCCTTTCAATGCCGATGGACCGTTTTAAACGCATCGAAGGTGTTCGACACGCGCCGCCTGCGATAGTAGTTGCTCCACCGTCGGCGATTAATGCAGCAGCATGGCTTAAAAAATTGGAGCCGTACCGTATCGCAGCGCTATCGGGATGGATGGCAATTAGTGGCATCCGGCGGCGACGCTCGGTAGATGCTGGATTTGTATTGTCTGATCACGCAGATTTTTACGGGCTCACTCAGGCTATTAAAGCAACCGGCGCAGAGCGGGTGTTGCTGACGCATGGCTACAGTAAAACGTTTGCCCGCTGGCTTATAGAGCAGGGTATGCAGGCACAAGAGCTTCAAACTCCCTTTGGTGAGGAAGACAAGCAAAGTGGGCCGCAGTTGGAGGTCGTGTGATATCGTTTAGTGCCCTCTACCACCGGCTTGCGGTTACATCGAGTACCTCCGAAAAAACAGAGCTATTGGCAGATTATTTCTCACAGGTTGCTGGTGCTGATCTTGGCTGGGCTATCTCGATTCTATCCGCAGAAAAGAGGCGAAGAGCTGTTTCAGGCGCGCTTCTACGTGAGGTGGTTGCTGAGGTAAGCGACCTTCCTCTTTGGCTGATCGAAGAGAGCTACCATGTTGTTGGGGACCTAGCTGAGACGTGTGCATTGCTTGCGCCTGCGGCTCAATTCGAAAGCGGAATGTCGCTCAGCAATTGGGTAGCAATCTGCGAGAAAATAGCGCTGGCTTCGTCGGCAGAGAAGAAACAGATCTTGTCAGAGACCTGGAGGAAGCTAAGACCAGAAGAGATTCACGTGTTCAACAAGCTCCTGACTGGCGGCCTGCGGGTAGGTGTATCAAGGGGATTGGTCGTCAAAGCTCTGTCGGCCGTCGTTGGGTGTGAGCCAGCAGTAATGGCGCACCGTTTGATGGCTCAACCTGAGCCCGCAAAGGTGACGGTTGAAACTCTTGGGCGAGAGGTTGCAAGAGATCGATCTATTGTGCCGTATCCTTTCTGTTTAGCACATCAGTTTGATGAAACAATTGCTGTGGACTCGGGCGTAGACGGTTGGATAGCCGAGTGGAAGTGGGATGGTATTCGCGCCCAAATCGTGAAGCGTGAGAATCTGTTCGCGATTTGGACACGTGGAGAAGAGCTGGTAACAGAGGCATTTCCAGAGCTTGCAGTGTTATCTGAGAAGCTAGGTAAAGACGTTGTGTTAGACGGTGAGCTTGTCGTGCGAAGTGGTAAAGATGTCCGTCCGTTCAGTGAAATTCAGAAGCGAGTTAATCGCACGACGGTAAGCGCTGCACTGACAGAACGTTATCCAGCCCATTTTATCGCCTACGATTTGCTAGAGGTAGATGGTTCTGACATTCGAACAGAGCCGCTGTATCGCCGACGGGCCTTGTTGAGAGACGTTATATGCAGATCTGAGGCACTCGACAAGCACCTGTCGTTGTCTCCAGAGATAGAGTTAAAAAACTGGGAAGAACTGACCTCTGTTCGCACTTTAGCGCGAGCGCAAAATGCTGAAGGGTTGATGCTAAAGAACCGCTTCTCGCCATATTCTGTCGGCAGAAAGCGCGGCGATTGGTGGAAGTGGAAAGTTGATCCGATCTCCGTCGACGCAGTTTTGCTCTATGCTCAGAAGGGCCATGGGCGCAGAGCCAACCTGTTTACGGATTACACCTTTGGCGTGTGGAGAGCAGGCTTGCTTGTGCCGTTTGCACGGGCTTATTCAGGGCTAACGGATAAAGAGATAGTCGAGATCGATAGGTTTGTGAGGGAGCACGCGCAGGATTCCTTTGGGCCAGTGAGGTCGGTTCCGCCAGCGCTTGTATTTGAGATTGGGTTTGAGGGAATTCAACGATCTAAGCGGCATAAGTCGGGCGTAGCAGTGAGGTTTCCCCGAATCCTACGCTGGCGAAGGGATAAGCGGCCTGAAGAAGCTGATACGGTCGAGCTCTTAGAGCAGTTTGTTAGGGCTCAGGCTGGCACACAGGGCTAAGAGTTAAGGAAAAAGGGGACGCTACCATTTATCGCCTTAATCCGTATTAGGGGATCAGGGTGCACTTCGAATGAGTTATATAATAGGTCGGAGGCCAAACATCGCCCCATCATCCGTATCTTGGGATTTTGTCGCATGTTGATGGGCATGGGCTTTCTACCCTTTTAATGAACCGCTTCTGCTTGTTGGCTCATCAGGTCTAGCCTACGACTCGCCAAGTGAGTTTGAGTTCCAGAAGGCTCCCAGTACAGTAAAGGCTGCAACGATATCCGTGGTCGATAGCCCCGCTTCGGAGGCCATTTCAGGAAAGTCTACTCCCCAGTGCGTTGGCGGAGGCGGAAGCATTTTTGGCAACGGATGCGTGCCGCGTGTCGAGAAGGTGGCTGAAAGTGCGGTGCGCAGTTGTGTTAGTTCGAGAGCGCCGCGTTCAATCAGGATCACGAGGTCAACGAGGTCTTTTGTACGAGTGTTGATTCGATCTGACCACGGAAACGTGTACGCATGCAACTTCTCAGCAAATTGCTGCGCCTTCGGGATTGCTCGCGCCACAACGGGGGAGATTCCAGCGAACTCAAGCACGTCGTCTCCGGTTAGAAGCTCGGGCTCGCCCAAGAGCGGATCTCCAATTCCAACGTCGATGCTGAATCTGGCATAGGTTTTCCCGACTAGTACGACTTCAACGGGTAGTCGACCGCCGCCCTTAGGAGCGTTGGCTATTTCAGACTTTAGTTCGCCGATGTAAAAGGTGAGGAAATCACCGAGGTCAATTTCAGCTGCGGCCTGGATTTTGTCGCGTAGGTCAGCGATTGAAATGGCACGCCGCTAGTGGCCGCCCGTTTTCGCAAGCGCTCCTCAAGCGACATCTTGAACGAGGCTGCACTTTTGAGTGGTTTAGTCACCGCTCGGTTCCTTTCAACTTGTTTAATCCCTGAGTCAGTCGAGCAGCATGTGGAGATGCGAGGGCGGCCTCCTCCAGTGCTCTGTAGCGGACAAGTCCTCGGTTGATCGCGGCCTTGACGGCGAGGTTGAGTTGCTCCTGACTCACGCCGCTCGTGGCGGCATCGAGTAGTGTGCGAAGTGGTGTTGTCACGTCGAATCCCTCTCGTTCCTCTATCTCGTCGGCTACGAGTATCGACTTGTGCAGCTTGCATCCGCTTGGCGGCGGCTTACGGAACGTACGGGGGACCGTGAGGTGCACGTAGTTGGGCAGGAGGTCTGTAAGGTCGTGAAGCACCAGGGCTGATTCATGAGAGACAACCGCTTGAGGTTCGTCCTTCTGGTTCCGACTCCAGAAGGTAAGCCGGATTAGCTCGTCATGCTCAGCTATCGGTACAGTTGGAAGGCGGTAAAGTCCGTGGGCGACACGCTCAAAGTTACCCGTAGTCTCGTGATAGTCGAGGTGACGGTACCCGTAACCTACTGAAGCGGCTTGTTTTGCCGTGAAGTAGCCTCCTTGAACGTGCGCTAGTATGGCTAGTTTACGTGCTGATTTACTAGACAGGCCCATGCCGCAAAATACTCCTAAAAAGTTGGAGTATTTTGCAGCAAGACTAGCCATTCATCAAGGCTGAAAAACAAGTAATCGGCAGGGCTCTTTAAGACAGCGCATCTCGAATAAGGGGACGCTACCTTTTTGTCCTCCCGCTAGACGAGGGCGATAAATGGTAGCGTCCCCCTTTTCTTGGCGTTCCGCTTTAATCAGCCGGATGGGTGAGAAGTTGCTGCAAGGGAGAGGTGGGCAGGAGAGAAGCCGATGAGAAGCTGAATGTGTCGGACACTGATTTGCTTTCGGATGGTTTCATCGTGCTGCGTAGCGGCAAGAACAATTACCACATCGATCACGTTGCAGCGTAGCCCTCAGCTCAACATGCGCACTCTTTTGCCCCTTACTCGCCTTCTGATATCCCTTCCTAATCGCTTGTATTAGTTCACGTTTCGATTGAAGCGTCATCGTTTGCTCCTCGTAGCTTATAGGCGTTGAGCATGGCTGCAATCCTCGGTATGATCGAAGGATGACTTGGATAATACCTGGTATATGACGCCTTGCCTCGATCTAGAACAGATAGCCAAGAAGTACCTGCTCGACCTCGTTGTTATGTTCGGATCTCGGGCTCGCGGACAGGCTCGCGGGGACAGTGATACTGACATCGCTGTGCGTGCTGCCCGTGAGCTGTCAAGAGAGGAGGAGCTGAGCCTCGCTTCTGAGCTAGATCGGCTCTTTCCTAACGTAGATTTATGCGATACCCGCAAAGCAAGTCCGCTTCTGCTTGGAGCTGTGGGGCAGGACGCGACGCTTCTGTACCAGAGCCGGGCGGGGCTTTTTGAGGAATTTAAGATCTTCGCGTGGAATCAGTACATGGACTTTAAGCCGCAGCTTGATCGGCTCAGGGAGCAGACCCGGCGAGAGATTGAGAAACTGGAGTAGCGTATCGTATGAACCCTGTGCGCTTGGATGTCATTGATAAGAAGCGACGCATCATTCTGGATGAGATAAAGGTGCTGACCGAAGCACATCGTCTCTTTGAGGCGAATTCGTCCAACTCGATTGTAGAGCATGCGTTGATGCATGCGATGCAAAATTGCATCTCTGCAATTATTGATATCGCGCAACACATTACGGCGGAGAAATCGGGGCGAGTCGCGGAGTCGTACAGCGAAGCAATCCGTGAACTGGGTGCCTTAGGTATCCTGGACCAGCCGTTTGCCGAGCAATTCTCTCGATTGGCCAAGTTACGCAACGTTCTAGTGCATCTCTACGACTCGGTGGATATGGCATTCCTTGTCTCTCTGGTGCCCAAGCTCATTAAGGACACCAAGGTGTTTCTAAAGTCGCTTGATGGGCTTTCCTAGGGAACCGAGGCAAAACACCGCGTTCGCGTTGTTTTGCGAGGATTGATGCTGATTTTGGTCACGAAGATGAGGGAATCGGGGCTTGTGTCTCCCGAATTCCTCGCTATTTCTCTCAGAGACCGCGCGCTTAAGAATCGCCGCCTGTCTGCTTTTAAAGCAACTTTCTGCCCGAGCAAATTCTTCATGTTAGGGGCATTCTGCTGCGGAAATGCTGAGCGTAAACCGCCACAGTATATGTTTTAAAAACATATACTGTGAAGCCTCGCGAGCTCAAGCCTCACGAAAAAATCGAGGTAACTTACTGAACGTCCTTGGATTATCTATTGGTTTTTAAATCATACGCAGTGCGAGGAATAAAGGGGACGCTACCCTTTTCCGTTCAGTTGTCCCGTCGGCATCGAGGAAAAGGGTAGCGTCCCCTTTTTCCGTTCCTTTTTCCCAAGTGTCCAATGGGAGCAGGGAAGGGTGAGCTAAGTTGCGAAAAATGGCCGTGAGCATACACGTCCGCCGTTCTGTCACATGTGAAGCGGAATTTAGAAGTCATCAGGGGGCGGCTCAAAGGAGTCGTACGAGGGGATTTCATCGATAGCGAGCGCGGTATCGATGAACCTAGGAATAGGAGGAGGTGCCTGAAAGTCAGGAATTCCTTGAGCCTTCATGATGTCCTTGATTGAGTGCTCGTCTTGGATGAAGGAGATGACCTGAGGTTTTTGCGCGCAGATGGGCTGGCCGAAACGGCAGCTTCGATCTGAAGGTCCCACACTTTTGGCCAGAGGCGATAGAGCGCGTGAAGGCAACACACCCAGAATTTATTTTTATGGCTGAGGTGTATTGGGACTACGAATACAAGCTGCAGCAGCACGGCTTTGATTACACCTACGATAAGGCTCTCTACGATCGTTATACAACTGGCGCAAACGGTACGGAGGTCTTGAGCTGTCCGATCTGCGTAAGCTGAAGACCCTGGACAAAAGGGGACGCTACCTTTTCAACTTGAACAAGTAGCCCGGCTACAGCGCAACAGCGCAGGAAAACTGGAAGGCAGCTATTCGCGAGGAGTCGCGGTCGTCCTCGTAAGGATAAAGGGTAGCGTCCCCTTTAACCGAGGACCTCTAAAATCCGATTCCTTGGTGCCGGAGCGGGAGACGTGTAGGTGAAATCCTATTTTTCGCGACTTAGCTCGCCCTTACAGGTTCTCTTTGCAGCCTTGAAACCCTGGCGGCGTGAGACAGGCTACGCATTTCAACTCTCACCTCATCCCTTTTTAAGGATTGCCGGACCTCGTGATTCGGTCGGCTACCACGGTTCAACTACTTGCAAAAAGTGAATTGATCTTACTATCCATAGTAACCGTCAGCGAGAAGTTCGTGAAACCTGGGCCGCAAAGTCGAACGTTCGCGTCCGGCTCAAAAAAATCCCTAACTCGATCTGCTACGTTGCTCATGTGTCAGAAACTATAGTTGAGTAGGTGTTTTTGTGAAACTGCTGAACGTTAGGCTTACCCGGACCGCGGACCTTCCAGGTCCGCCAGAAACCATTGTGGCACTTGCTACATTTTGGCGAAGCTAAACCTTCGCGGTCCGGTGATCCGCTGATAGAGGTAAGCATAAAGGACTACGGCGGGGCAAGCACTTACTGTTTTATCTAAAGTCTACTACAGAAAATGCCGTTTCCCCCGAAGGAAAGTTTACGCTTTGTGGGGATTGATACATGAAAGGCATAACGTTGCGTGGGATGGTAGCTAAATTGCTCTCTCTCTCTTCTATCTAGCCGCCGAGCCTGCTCAAGCACAGTCCAGCCGCAGTTCATCAACTAATAGCGCTACCGGGATTCGCGTGACTCCCACCGCTGTGCCGTCAGCTACGGCAGAGTCTCAGGCGGATCTGCCGTACTACAACAGTTGTCTTCCGCCATATGAATCAATGAGTGGAGGTGCTCCTTATACGGGCGTGTGCGAAAGGGAGTGGGTTGACGGGAGGTATGTATGTCGCCACCACGCGCGCGATTTCTGCAAAGCGATTCTGGATAATGGTAGTAATCAGGCTATGGGGAGTGGGTGTTGGGTTGTGGGTATTGGCCCGGATTTCCCAAGAAAAAAATCAGATCTCGAGAAAACGTTGGACTGCGTAGCCCCTGAATGTGGCTTAGGGGCGTGGAAAAAACAGATACGGAACCCATTCCGCAGAGCCTTTTCGGAGAGAACTTGCCCCAAGGAGATAAAGAATTGTCTCACCGAGAACATCTTCGGCCACGCCATAAATATTTTCAGGTCAGGAGGACAGGAAGTCTTAGATAGGTACGGCGAAGTAACGTTCTCGGTAGTTGAGCCGCGAAGCAAAGATGGCAGTTCTGCTGTTCTATGTTCTTGGAGACAGAAAAAACTTGAGCCTGTAATTCCATTGGAGTGCAAAGAGAAAGTTGCAATCGCATACTTTCCCGGGCAAGTTAGCTGTGGTCTCAAGTATAATTTAAAAGTCTGGGACCTTGATGATTGGAACGCTGAGGTAGCCAGGCAGGATAAGGTGGATGGCTTTGAAACCTCCAAACCATAACACTACCTCCACGAGATAAGCCTAGCTCTCGCCATAAAGCGGAAGGATAAGAAGATCAATTGACTTTTTGCAAGTAGTTGAACGGTGGTAGCCGTGCTGCATCACGAGGGTCAGATCCCCTACAAAGGGATGAGGGAAGGGGCGAAATAGTTAGACTTCAGCTCCATTTTTGGTTCGCAAGTGTTCAATGGGAGCAGGGAAGGGTGAGCTAAGTTAGCAAAAATGGCGTAAGGCACGCACTCTTGCCTTTCCGTCACAGAGGAAGCGGAGCTTAGAAGTCATCAGGCGACGGCTCCAAGGAGTCGTAGGAGGGGAGTTCATCGATAGCGAGCGCAGTATCGATGAACTTAGGAATAGGAGGAGGAGCCTGAAAGTCAGGGATTCCTTGAGACTTCATGATGTCTTTGATTGAGTGCTCGTCTTGGATGAAGGAGATGATGCGCATCTGAGCTTTGCACTTGCCTTCGACCCGAGCTCAGGCCGAGGGTGGGCACTCTAGGGGGTCTATCTCATAAATGCGCTTAATGCCCGCGGCCCAACTGCTCTTACGGAACTCTCTTCGATAGTGACTCTCGGTTTCTTCATCTGGAGGAGGAGCGAGCTTGGCGCGTTCGCCTCGTCGTCTACAGGAGTAGCGTCCGTAGTATCTGGTGATTGACTCGTAGGTTTTCGGAATATGAACTGAGAGCGCTGCCAAAAACTCTAAAGCGTCAAACTCGTTGGCCGCACCGTCTTTTGTAGTGTAGGTGACGATGTCATCTTGTAAAGAGATCTTCTCAAGGGAAAGAGGAGCGCGTTCGATGTAACGGGCAACGAACTGCTCGCTCTCTTTGTCGTGGAAGGGGTCACCCATCCAGACGCCAAAGCCAGTGTGATCCTGAGAGAGGATCTGCGCTACATCATCGTCAGTAATAAGCTCCAGCTTGTGGAGCTGCGCGAGTACCCGTTCAGCAAAGGCTTGCTCTATGGCTTGAAGGTCTACCTCAGCGAACCTTGTGAAGACGCCGTCCCTCCA
>JBIKWG010000014.1:0-25078 GCA_044356425.1 Bdellovibrionota bacterium
GTTTTGGCATCAAACCCTACGCTGCCTTTTGTGGCGTGTCGGTAGGCTCCGTATACTCAACCTTGGTGTTTGCCATCAGATGGTCGAGAATCTTTGTTCTACGTACTTCCAAGAGGAAGCCCATGATTCGTGACTTATCCAGCAAGTTCTTACGTGTAGCCTCTACCGTTGAACCACTCTGCTCAGCGATGCGCTGAATCATAGTCTCACGATCAGACTCCTCTACCTTGATCTCATCAATCGAGCCGATTCTATCGATAATTATCGCGCAACGGATGCGATTTAGAGCGAACTCCTCGAACTGTGGGCGATACAGGTTTACATCAATGGACTCAGGGTCTGCCCCACGACCAGCGAACCCATAACGAGCAACAATCCCGCGAATCTCTTCGTCTACCATCGCGACTGGAACCCTAAATGGGTTTTCCTTTACAAGTAAGTCCAGAATAGCGCCCTGCGACTCTGACTTCATCTCTTCGTCTGCCTGAGAAACTAGCTGCTCTCGCACCTTAGTTCTCAGAGCATCAACAGAATCAACGTCCATTCCGAGGGTCTTTACGAACTCGTCATTAAACTCAGGAAGCTTCTTTGAGAAGACTCCGTGCTGAACTACGCGATATACCGCAGGCTTCCCCCTCATCTCAGGATTTGCGTGTTCCGCTTCTCCAACTACAGAGATATCCTTTGTTTCTCCCTGAGTCATGCCCACGACCCCGGACTCAACCTCCGCAGGAAGCTTGCCGCCTCCCAGCTCATCCACAAAAGGCTCTCCGCGAGAGAATTCGCCGCCATCAACAGCAACCGAAACAGAGAGTGCAACAACATCTCCCTTCTGTGCATCCTGGCGACCTTCAATCGGATTAAGCTCAGCCTTTGACTCACGAATGCGCCCAAGAGCGTCTTCAACATCCTTATCCGCAACGCTCTTCTTTACGACCTGCACTGAACGATTAAGATAGTTTGCAATAACAGGGGTTGGATACAGCGAGACTTTGGCTGAAAACTCCATAGCCTTGTTAGGCTCAATCTCTTTAAGCTCGACGTCAGGCGAACCTACTACATCAAGCTTATTGTCCTCATAGGCCTTGCGCAGCGCCTCATTGATGAGTCGGTTGGCAACATCGAAGCGAATCCTGTCGCCCATCATCTTCTCAACCATGTGGCGAGGCACCTTACCAGGTCGAAACCCGTTAATTTTTGCGGTGCGGCCTGCCACAGTGAGCGAGTCATTGTACTCTTTTGTTACGCGAGATTCGGGGATAGTCACTGAAAGCTGCTTGGTGATCTCATCAATGTCTTGAATTGAAACTTGAAAATCCATGTAAACTCCGAATTATCTTCCTTTTTAACACCCGAAACTGGCGCCGCCCGAAACTGGTGCCCATAGTGGCACCCTGCTACCTCTGGCACTTTTGTTAAAGTAATGCCGTTAAAGTAATATCGACCGTTGGTCATCCTTGCAACCAGGCGCCGGATTATATATGCTCCCCGCCGGTTTATAAAGCCACATACGACGTAAAAAATCCCGCGTTTTGCCAAGAAAGTGCGGAAATATGTCATTAGGGCTCTAAAAACAACGGCTTCAAGCCGGTCCCTGTGCGGGGGTGGTGAAATGGCAGACACGCCAGATTTAGGATCTGGTGCCGTAAGGTGTGGGGGTTCAAGTCCCCCCTCCCGCAGTTCTTTGTTTAATTCCTGGTTCTTTCCTAACCCCCTCAATTTCTCGTCTTCCCTATTCGGCTACTGAGACATTTTCATTCCTCGGCTCCCTTTGACAGCCACTCATGTAGTAGGCCGTATGATTAAGCAGTGTTGTTCCTAAAGACCTTAGGTATTGCATACCTTTGCTATTGGGAACCGGCGAGCACGAGCGACCACGCATCCTGCGATGTAACCGAAGATAGTTTGAGCTTTGCGCTCGCGCTAGCGCTAGCGCGACATCGGTGCAGCACAGCCTGACTTACCTTGTATTGAAACCGATCGATTGATTCTTTAGGGCAGCAGAGCCTCAGATCTTGCCACTAACGGCTATCCACTATTCCGGTCAAAGACACCTTTCATTCACGGCTGATTCGTACTCGAGGCCCTTGAGGATTCTGAGCCGCCTTACCTGCCGTAAGCAATCTGCCAAGAGCGGCGGCTTTAGCGATGCTTTGCTCTCAGGGAGAGAGAAACTTCCGAGCCTCACCAATGTGTGGCGTAACCACACGGACAATACCCTTGGAATCAATCACAACCACAAACGGAATCGTGTGTCCCTTAAAGCTATAAAAAGCCTCATCCTCAATGTCGTTGCCACTAAAGCAGTGCTGTACGGTTTTTAGATCCTGCTCTCTGATGCGTGACTTCAATACCTCGAAATCCTCATTCTTATCGATGCTGACCGCAAAGAAATCTAGATCTGCCCGCGAGGTGAATTCGCGCGCCAGCTGCTCAAAGTCTTCAACGATATACCTAGAACGAGGACACCAGGTCGCCCAAAAAAGTACAACCGCCGTGCGTCCAGGGTCTGGAATAAGGGGAATCTGGGTTCCATCAAGCAACATGAGCCGTGCCGAGGGTGCTGGCCTATCAACAAAATCCTCGGTCTGAGAAGAGACAATCGCACAGCCTAAAAGAGCTGAAAGCATTGCCAGACGAAGTATCTTCAGGAGAATGCCATTCAGGACCATGCACCTAGCGACCCGGCAAACCTTCTTCAAACTGAAGCACACGTTTATAGGCTGCAATGACATCCGCATCTTCCTCTCTAAGGTATAACTCGAGAGCCTCTTGTTGCGCCGCTCGATTTTTTGTCAAAGCGAGCAGCTCTACCGCGCGCAAGCGAACCTTCGGATCCGGATGTTGTAGCACGCGGTGAATGAGTCCGGAACCTAGCTGATCTCCATACTGCTGCAAAAGCTCGTTAATTACCCTGCTAGAAGATGATCTAAAGAGGGTGTCGATGACTGGTTGCAGTGCACCATCCACCTGCAACCCACGCAAGACCGCCGAAAGCTCTTGATCCGAAAGCCTCGGCTCTACAGCCATAGCAGCAGAGACTCGCCCAGCTTGCATCCTGTCGACCCGAGGGGCCGAGCGTATAACTTCGAGGAGGTTGGCCAACACTGGGCTAGCAACTGGCTTAGCAAGGATGGCATCAAAAGCGAGCGCAGCAAGAGACTCATCTTTTGCTGTTAGTACAACAACAAAAAGTATGTTAGCTGCCGCCGGTGAATACCACTTCGAAAATGTTACAAGATCCTCTTTGCTCGGACCAGCAATAGCGCTTGACACCAGTGCAACCTCCACCGCCAATGGCAGCGACGTAGCCGCACCAAGCTCTTTAAGAAAGAGCACCTGAAGACCCGAGATAATCTGCCGTGAGATCAGTTGCGAGGATATCTGCTGCACTCCGCTAACCTTACGAACGACCACTTCTTTAAGAAGCCACGTCAGATCTTCATCAGGAATTTGGCCGACTCGATCTCTGAGGAGATCTGCATGACTTTGAGCGAACTCTGGAAGCAGAAAAAGCAATGATAGTAGAGACCGTCTATCAGCATCAGCAACTTCGAGCGACCCCTTTGCGTAGCGCGATACAAAAGGTGCAAAGGCCTCCATCTGGCCCATATCAAGCGCAAGTGCGGCGGCCATTACCGCCGTATGGGTTGGGTCCCGCTCGTAGCAGGCTGTAAGCAGGTCTATCCGCAGGGGCTGCGGAAGAAGCGGATCGGTTACCTTAAGAATCTGCTCCGCGGTAATGCCGGATTGATAATGCCCTGAACTGCCATGCAGAACACTCGGCGATTGCAGCAGAGCCAAATCCTGAATCCACCTTCGCGCCTCTGCAGAGGACAACAACAACCCCATGCGTTGCGAGCGCTCTAGCAATCCGGAAACAACAAACTCTCGCTCGGGGGTATCCTTTAACTGTCGCAGACGTCGCAGCAAAGTATCGTGGGCAACCGGATCTTCTGAGGCAAAGATTACCTTGAGCTGCTCGCGACGCTCCTCAAGTGTGCCACTATTAGTAATCGCGACCGCTACATCTCCTGGATGAATCTCTGCAATCTCTGGGCCATTTATCAGCCCATCTATCCAGCTAACAAATGCACGTCCCTCCATGAAAAACGCAGCAAAGAAAGCGAAAGCGATAATAATAGCTACCCGCCTTTGCGATTGATTGCTCTCTGCATCCGGCTTAAAAACTGCTCGTTGTGAAACGCGAGCCTCTCCGACTGGGTTGGCCAGGCGAACCTGCACAGCATCTCCCTCATGTGCGGCAGCCGTCTTCGGCTGAGGTTCAACCGGTGCTGGCGCAAGTTCAGCACACAGCTCACCTTCCTTATAAAGCTTCAATTGCTCAAGAAACGCACCAGCACTATGTGGAAGCTGCGACGGATCCGCATTTAGAAGGGGCACAAGAAAGTCGTCTAACCAGGCCGGAACATCTTTGTGTGACAGCCGCAAAGGCGCTACGTCTCCAGCTGATCTATCAGGATATTCACCCGAGAGGAGGTGGTATCCGAGCACGAGCAATGCATATACGTCATCAGCAACTATAGACTCACCGCAGCGCACACCCGTTCGACTGTAAGGATGTAGGTGAACCAGCTCGTCTCTCGGAGGCTCCTCTATCAGCGGCAACTCGCCCATGATACCGATCAACCGCACAGCTCCAGAGCGACTCAAATAAAACGATTCTGCGCAAAGCTCTCCACACACAAGCCCAGCTGCATGCACGCGTTCTACTGCCTTAACACACATCAGGAATCGACGCTCGCGCTCGCGCATGTCTGCCGGCTCAGCGGCTATCTTGAACCCATCAAAGTTTGATAGTGCAACAAAAGCAACGCCTCGCGCATCGACCCCAAACGAGCGAATCTCTGAGACTCCTGCCCGCGTCCGCAATGCTTCCATACGCTGAGCAAAAGCCGCGCTGCTTGCATCTGCAAGTGGCTCGCGAGAGACCCACAACCCTACACTTCCACGATTAGCTTTATCAAAAGCCTTGTATCCCCGCGCAGAGAACGTAAAGGCGCAGCGCTGCTCAAGCAGAAAAAAATCGCTCATTACTCCTGGAAGCCTGAGCCATGTGCTTGTCTCATCAGTCATGCGTGCGACATGCTCCTTGGTTTACCTGTACTCAAGCTCCCAGGTCCCTACCTGTTCAACCGGGATACCCGGCTCAAGCTCCTCATACGAAGCAACAAACATACGACGGGCTGTCGACCGAAGCAGTGACTGCACCTTTAAGCGAAGATCTTGAGAGCACAACAGCGCGACAGGAGTCACGCCCAGCTCCAGTGCTGGTCGCATAACGCGATCTAATCCAAGCTTAAGGGCTTCGAATACGCTAACATCAACAGCAAGCGGAAGAGCGCGATTATCGTAATCCGCCTCTCTGAGAGCATCTTCTACTGCTGTCGAGAGCGAAACAACCCGCAGTGCGCGCCCACCACCAACAATTCGCCGAAGGATCTGCCGCTTGCGCGCACTGCGCACGTAACGAATTACGTCATCGAGGTCAACCGTATTCTCATTATCAAGGGTCAGGCTGTGTACTGCACAGTAGGATGCGATGATCTCAATAATACCCCGAAAGTCTCTGACACTAACGCCCTGCCGCACCAGCTCCTGCAGCACCTCAGTGAGTTTAGGGGCTGAGATGAACTCACGCCCAAACCCCTCGGCTATCAAACCGGGATATCGCTTATCAATCTGACGGAGCTGTGAGTGTACATCAGTAACTGACAGAAATTCGTCTGGATGACTTAGGCAAAACTGCGCGATACGAGCCACTATGAAATCAAAGAAATCCAAGGTGCGAATCCCCGCTGCTTCAAGCATCTTTCGTGAAGGCCCTGAACTGGGAGTCCAAAACACCCTGTGACCAGAGAGAGGGTGCTCCTCTTGCTGAAGAACTCGCAAGCCCACCAAAGGAGCCTGCGCACTCGACATTTCAACGAGCAGTGCATCCAAGGGGACACTTCCACGCAACATCTCAACCCCAGAGATCGAAACCCTGAACGAGGACGGCCCAAGAAGCCCATCCGCTATGACTTGGACTTCAGGTAATAACACCCCCACGTCCTGAAAGAAGCCATCTCGAAAACTCTTCCATGAACCGATGAAACGCTGTGGAGAAGCACGAAATATCCGAAATAGCACCCCTTGGTCTAGCGCTAAGACCAACCCCGCCTCAGGTGCGTCACCGTCAAGACGGCGGGCTTCGGAAGTCGGAAGTCCCGGCAATCCACCGAACTCATCTGCATGTAGGGAGACCCCCGCACCTTGCTGTCGTTTTCTAACCAAGAGCGCCGCTGCACCCAACACTGTCCCCGCAACAAGCGCGAAGGGCCATGCTGGAATCCCGGGTAATACGGCAAAGACAACCAATATAAGCGCTGTGGCAACAAGCACGACAGGTTGAGCAAAGAGCTGAGAACGCAGGTCTGCGCTGAGTGTGGCTGACTCGGTTGAAGAGACTCGTGTTACGATAATTCCGGCACATATCGAGGTAAGCAAGCTCGGTATCTGCGTTACCAGACCGTCACCAACGGTCAGCATGGTATAGGTCTGCACGGCGTCCTGAAATGCAAGACCACTTGAGAGGCCCATACCCACACCACCCAAGATATTGGCGGCAATAACAAAGAATCCAGCGATTGCATCACCTTGAACAAAGCGCATCGCTCCGTCCATAGAACCATAGAGCTGTGACTCTCGACGAAGATCATCTCGCTTACGACGGGCCTCATCACTTGATATGACGCCTGCCCGAGCATCGTTATCGATCGCCATCTGCTTACCAGGAAGGGAATCCAATGCAAACCGCGCTGCAACTTCAGATACTCGCGCCGCACCTTTTGAAATAACGATGAAATTAACGATGGTAACGATAGTGAAGATGATGACCCCCACCACGACTTCACCGCGAATTAAAAACGTACCAAAGGCTTCGATGACCCGTCCGGCGTCTCCCTGACTGAGAATTAATCGTGAGGATGCTACGTTCAATCCCAGGCGAAAGAGAGTGCCCAAAAGAAGGATACTGGGAAAGGTGTATAGCGCTGTTGAGCTCGGCACATATAGCCCGATGAGTAGCACCAAAATTGAGAACGAAATATTCACGACCAGCAGCACATCAAGCAGTGGTGTTGGCAACGGCACGATAAGCATGGCTGCTATTGCAACCACAAAACTCATGAGGACTATATCGGCGTACTTAAAATTTCTGCTCATGCGAGACCCTTACCTATGGCAACTCCTTCCAACCTCGACCGCATAACGGCCTACATTGCCGTAATAATCTGAAGGCCAAAGCCCGTGAGAAGGATTACCAAATAGCCGAAGAAGACCAGCGCCACTGGGGCTGTTGCAGCGAGCTCTAGCTTCTTTATCTTTTCTTCAACGCGCGCTTCTCGTTGCGCACTCACGGCATCTGCCAACTCTTGCAGCTGACGTGAAATCTCCCCTCCAAACTTGGCAACCTGAGAGAGAGCCATAAGAGCGTGCTTCAATTCATGACTACCAGAAAGACGGCCCACCTCAGTCAGAGATTCCTCGAAGCTTGCACCAGACTTAACGTAATACTGCGCATATCGCAGCAGCTCTGTTACAGGGTTGTGCGTATCACGCTCGTCAGCCATCTGCACAATTCGCTGAACACATGGGCCGATATCAAGGGAGCTACTTACTCCGATAGATACCTGCTCAATTACCAGCGGAAGATAGTAAAGAATCTCATCACTCCGTTGCTTCTCTTTACGGTCTAGTATGCGCAGGGGAAGGTACGCGCCAAAAATACCCCCACATATTGCACACAACAAAACGATATCAGGACCACCGAGCAACATCCCTGCAACGGTTCCTACGAGGATAGAAATAATCGGACAGACCGACCGCAAGCGATAGTAGTCAGCTTTCTGTCGGTCGGTGAATATCCCCGAGCGGAACATCCGCTCCTCCAATGTTACAGGAGGTTTTTTAGATATTTTTTTTCGTAGCTCATTAGAAACATTATCAAGCGCTGCACCAGACTCATCTGCCTCTATTACGGCGCGCAGCCTGGCGTTAGTGCCGCGCGCGGGCGTGCTTACCATAAGTTTGCGGTATGCATTTTTGTTGCGATTAGAAAGAAAATATACGAAGCCTACTAAGCTTCCGATAAATATCAACGCCGCAATTGCAGGGATGATTAAACTAGAACTTACTGCCAGCCGGCTAATTTCTTCTGTCTCGGGCGACATGTCCTATACCTTTAACTTAGTTACCTGACGAACCCACCACAATCCAAGAATGATGCCGATTAGCCCGGCCTGCCCTGCCTTACGACCCAGGGGGTGCGTCCAGGTCTTAGTGATACATTCAGGCCATTGCAAATAGAGGTAAACCTCAAGACCCATAAGCACGACAAGGATGAACCAAATTGACCCTCGCTGCAGCCCGACTGCCGCATTTGCTGAGCTTCTGAAATACTGACGCTTTCGCACCTGCTTAGCCAGTCGATCAAGTGTATCTGACAGATTGCCGCCCACTCGCCGACTAAGGATGAGCGCCTGAACAAACAGTTCAATTTCGGGATGATAAATATCTTCGCCAAACGAACCTATTGATCGCTCTTCGGATACTCCCAGCTTCAATCGCTCAAGCATTATCTCTACCTCGACCCGCACGAGAGCATCGGGCTCAAGAGCCTCGGCAGCAGCTTCAAGCGCCTGCAGGGGATTCATACCTGTCTTAAGAAGACCAACTAGTGACAGTAAAAATTGCGGGTAGTCAGCATCAAATTTTTTAAAGCGTTTTTCGACTTTGCTGTTGAGTAACCAATTTACGAATAGCGGACCCACTACGAGAGAGATTAACTGAAGCGGTAGATCGAAAAACTGCCGGGCTATGGCAATTGAAGCGAGGCTTAGTACGACCTGCGCTATCGCAAAGGCATACGGGGGCACATGAGCCATTTGCGCGTACTTCAGCCTCTTGCGCAGAGTCAGGCGAGTATCGCTGACAGCTTGGATCGCTTCTTCTTGAGCTACAACATTCCGCAAAACCGACTTATCGGGTGGCGGTTCCTCATCAAACGTCTGCCTCTGAGATGCCGAAATAGAGCGCATAGTTTGCCGAACCCGAGCATTCGAGGCTCGGGCGCCAAACGGAACGCCCATAACAATAGCTGCGCCCGCAAACAAAACGAGGCCGATAAAGACCGCTATGACGATGCCGTGCGGAGCCATGCTACCCCTTTCCTCCTGGGCCCTGCTTTCCAGAACCAGGAGAGCCAAATGAAATCTCAGGCGACGAGTCTCCTAAATGAATTCCGTCTGCCTTTAGCTGCTCATCGAAATTACTTGACCAGGAATCTACTCTCCATACTGGCCGAACACCCTGCTTAATCAGGGTGAACATTGGCCGCACCTGAATGACTCCCTCAACAAAGTGTCCGACCTCCACTATCTCAGCGATACGCGGTTTTCCGGTGGCCTTCTCGCGAATTAGCCAGACCACCGAATCGACAGCTAGCGCGATTTGTTGGCGAATAATATCGATTGCTACAGACCTTTGCGCGCGACCAAGCAAACTTTCTAGTCGCACAAGGGTCTCGCGCGCATTGCGCGCATGAATCGTTGACATTCCCACATGTCCTGTTTGAGCGCTTTCAAGAAACGCCTCTGCTGAGGGAGGCGTTCGCATCTCACCTAAAATAACACGGGTCGGAGTCATCCGAAGTGTAGTCTTTATGTGCTCCTGTAGCGTTACCTCGCCCACACCCTCGGCGTTCGGTGGTCGAGAAACGAGGGAGCGAAAATAGGGGTGCTGAAAATTCAGCTCAGGCGTGTCCTCAACCGCCACTATCGATTCGGAATCGCCGAATTGCGTTGCCAGACACTTAATCAGGGTAGTCTTTCCAGTTCCAGTCTCTCCAGCGACCATCATCGTTGCTAATCCACTTCGGATAAGACACGCCAGATAGTTGACGATCAGAGGCGGAGCAACTTGAAAAGTAACGATATTCTCCAAGCTAACATCCGACATGCGTGGCACTCGAATACAGAGCAGTGGGCCCCGCTGTCCACAGACACTCTCATGAACCGCACAGATGCGGATTCCATTCGGGAGCGAAGCATCAACCGTGTGCTGCTGCGTGGTAAGCGATTTTCCAAGCCGCATTAACAATCGATCGATAAACGTCACGTAAGCCTGATGATTTGGCCAACTCAGACCAGTCGTTTCGCTGACCTTGCCGCGCTGCAGAACTACTGTCTGATAGTCATACACGTGGATGTCCGTGACATCCTTATTATCGATGAGGGGCTGCAAGACACCCCACCCCATCAGGTCTTTCTGCAAATGAATTATGATATGTGCACGCTCAACGTCACTTAGGGCGTCATTGCGCTTCTTAAGCACACGGTCAACCGCTTGGGCAATCACAGATTCAGTCTTTGCCTGATTGGTCATTTGCTGCTGCAGCGTGAAATCACTTCCGAGCTCGCGACGAGCTTCGCGCATAACCGTCGCAGCAACGGGCGACATAGCATCCTGAAGAGCAGTTGAAGTTGACTTACTGCGCGGTGGTTCAGGGTTTAGCGAAGGGCTTGAAGGGCTGCCTGCGGGTGTAATGGCTTTTCCTGTGGTGCTCGCAGAAGATGGCAGTGCCTGCTGCTGACCATCGGCTGCAGAAGGCTCGCGTTCAGTAGCGCCTCGGCCATGACTTGCTCGAGTCGAAAACATGCCGAGCAGTCCATCCTTATCATCCTTTCGGGAACCAGTCATAAGCCTCCCCTAGAAGCACCCAGAGTGATCGTCGGCTAGGGCAATCGAAAAGATTAATACAATCCGACGGGCAAGACTTAAGAACTAAACTACTACGTTGGCTACTTGTTGGTCAGGGCAGCATCAGGAACTAGTCGCCCGTTAACTATCTGGAAACGACGGCCATCCATGACAACCTTTCCCTCTGAGGGTATGGCTAACGGCGTTTGCGACGGAAGAACACCAACAACTGAATCTATCGTTACGGTAACATTTTCAGGCGATTCTACTGGGTCTTCATCTCCACGAAGAGCCAAGCTTAAAACTCCAGAACTAGACGCCAACTGAATCTTTGCAGCTTCATCAACAGACACCATTATGGTGACCGTTGATGCCACCTGCGAAACACCCTCATTGGTGGTATTTCGACCTGCCGAGAGAACCTTTGCATTTTGGACGATAGTCGTAATGGCAGGCCGATTGTTGATCGCTGATGCGAGGAAAACATCAACTTTGGCACCGCTCCTGGCCCAGCCCTCAACGCTCGTAGTAAGGTCAACTGCAAACGATACGGCACGAGATCCCTCAGGAATAGTCGCTTGAATCTGATTTACCGGGGCCTTCATAGTGATGAAGTCTGACGATATCGGCTGACGAGCGGCGATGTAAGAGGCTGCGAAAGCGCCGCGTATCTCATCAAAATTCGAAATTGTGTTTGGAACCAGACTTTCTGACGGAACCCTCTCTTTGCGAAACATCGATGGTGTCAACGGCACCCCAGACTCTATGGCCTGCTGAGCAACCAACACGTCAACTATCTTTGGATTGTTCTTTGGCGCGACTGAACTGCCCGTAGGCGCAGGGGTCATCAAAAACAGAGACACATATGCAATAATAACAGCCAATGAAGCTGAAAGCAGAACACCGAAGATTATAAGAGGACCGTTACTTCTTTGAGGGGCGGGATTCACAGGATGTGACCGTAAATACTTCTTTTTAAAGAAGCCGATTTCGTTAGGATAACGCCGGCAGCCGAGCAATAACACTCCGCTGCCGGCGCCCGCAGCACTATCCGCCTGAGATTGTGGCGTTGATTGCGCTAAACTGGCCAGATACGGTTTGACCAAGAATACGAATTGCAGCGATTGCTACTACAGCGATAAGAGCAACTAGCAAAGCGTACTCAACAAGCGATGCTCCTTTCTCGGACTTCTTCTGATTAGACTGATTCATTTTAACTCTCCTGAAATAAACCGGTGCTATCGCCAGTGCGTTATCACCGTGTCACGAATACCGGAGCATCCGTCCAATTCAAAACCAAACAGATGACCAACAGAACTATTACCGCCCCATCATCCCTTAACCGAAACCCTTATTGGACGTCCCATGGCGATAAATAACCATGAAAACTAAACCAACAAGGATATTGTGAAGGTGAACAGCGCACTAACGTACTGTTAAATAGAATACCACCTCATTAGGATACGCAAGCCCTAAAAATGGGTGCGCCCTGATTTTCTCGTGGCTTGATTGGATTGCTATTTTCTTCCAAAAATCCTTTTTACCCAGCCTGATGAACCACTCTGCGCATCACCAACGGCCGCCCCGACCTTATCACCAGGCAAGCGGCTAGCTGCGCCGCCCCCTATAAGACCCAGGCCTTGTGCAATCTGCTCAAGCGCCTGTCGAGTACTCTTCTGACCCATACTATAGAGCGTACGTCCGCTGCCAGGCCACAGTGCAGCCTTGGCGTCGTTAGGGATCGGAGGAAGCCTCCACGGTGCCTCACCTAACTGATGCGCCGGCTCTAAATCTGCCGCAATCTGGTCGATACTGGTAAACGCCCCTGAATAGGGATTAACGAGGAAGCAGAGCTTCTCTGTGCTGCCAACAAGCGACTTGATAAAGGAGAGGTAGAGATCCACTGCCGTTAGCCCAAGGACGGTATCATCCACAACGAGCAGAACTACATCTGCTGACCGTATCAGGCCCCCCACAGCTGGCCCCATGCGCCCGCCGGTATCGACCAAAACAACATCGAAAAGAACGCGCGCAACTTCGACGATTCGCTGAGCAATCCCCAAGCCGTCAGCATGGCAGACGAGATCCATCGACTCGGCAAACTTGTCCGGTGGCATCAATACAGAAACGTCACTGCTAATCGGAATCAACGCATCCCGCAGAGACTCTCGAGAGATATCGCGAGAGCCATTGACCCAAGCGCTGACTACCTTGGCCTCTGCTCCGCTCACCGTAAGCGATCGACTGAGGTCGCGAGTTTCAACGTCAAGGTCCCAGAGCATGGTCCGGCGGCTGTAAACACTGCACACCTCTGCAAGAGCTGCGGTAATTGATGTTGCCCCAACTCCTCCCTTAGCATGCGCAACTACAACCACCTTACCTTCATGAGTTCGACCCTCCTTGCGGAAGTCGCCATGAATAGCTACGAGTTCCTGCAGAAAATCAAGCGGGCTAGCACTGTCGGGAAACACCTTTCGCACACCTGCTGATTGCGCAGCACGAAATGCACCACCCCCATAGGCACTATCAGTAACGAACATAACAATCTGCACCCACGGTGCGATTGCATGCGTTTGCCTAGCGATACTAATTCCTTTCTCAGCAACTCCAGAGCCAAGCACAACGACATCTGCCTCAGATACGCGCTCTGCGTAATCAGTGTCGTTTACAAGCTTGACCTTTAGGTCGAGCATCTCTTTATCGCTTCTACTGAACGATTCGATCCGTTTGGCACAAAACGCCTGCGCCTCTGTGGTGCTATCGATGATAAGAAGCTTCATTCGTGTGCTCCGCTAGAAATTAATCCCTGCAAGAAGGGAGGGTGCAACCATTCTCAAAAATACAAGACCACACGCAATACCAATAAACGCTGCCAAACCCAGGGCCACAACGTCACGCACACTTAACTGATCCTGATCCTTCTCTTCGTAGCGCTGCGAGAGCGAACGTAGTTTGGCAGATACCTGTGCTGGTGCTTCAACTTCATCCTCACTGTCCCAGCTATCCGACAACAGATCGACACCCGACCGTACGAGAGGTTGAATTCGAGGTGGCTCGCCTATTCCAATAGGCGCTTGCGTGTCAGTTGCAAAGTCAACGAAACCCGAGCTCAGTATCTCGGTGCCATCAGAATAATCTCTCTGTGCAGTCGTATTACCTCCAGAGATAGCACTCGCCTCAGGACGCGCGATGCTCTGAGGAACGCTACCTTGAAAAACAGCAGGCTGTGGCGCACGACGAACCGTCTCTGTACTAATGCTCGGCGTCGGCAGCGCCGGCTTGATTGCCGCCGGCGGCGTTGAATCAAAGATCTGCTCAACAACAGACGGCCCAATAAAAGTCTCTGTTGGAGAGCGGGGCCGCGTCACTGCAGCAGACCCCATCGGATAGCCATACGTCTTTGCTATCGCTTTAAGATCATCATACACCTCCTGCCCCGACTGGTAACGCCGCTCAGGATCACGATGCATTGCCTTGAGGATGACGGCATCAAGCTCCTTTGGACAGTCTGTACGCAGCGAGCTTGGTGCACTCGGATCGGTCTTAAGTCGCTTTGTCATCGTTGCATACACACTGTCGCCCGAGAACGGAGCCTCACCGGTCAGCATCTCAAAGGCGAGGATGCCCAGTGCATATATGTCCGATCGCCAATCCACGTGCGACTTAAGCATATACTCAGGCGCGACGTATTCGACTGTGCCAACCACGCCCCCATGCTCTGTGAGTTTTGGGCCATGGCGGTTCCGCGCTATTCCGAAATCCGCAATCTTTATGTTGCCATCTTTAGTAAGCAAAATATTCTCTGGCTTCATGTCGCGATGAACGATGCCAGCCTCATGAATCGCTTGCAGTCCCGCCGCCATCTGCGATAACAATCGCACAATTTCTGGAACGGCCATGCGCTCGCTTCCACTCAGGCGCTCGGCCAGATCGCCGCCACCAACGAACTCCATAGTATACGCAACAAGATCTCCATCTCTCAGAAGATCGTAGGCCCGCACAACATTCGGATGCGACACTTCATAAGAAGCAAGAACCTCATTCTTAAAGCGCGCTGAGGCAACCTTATCTGCGGCAACCTCTGGGAATAGCACTTTCACCGCCACCATTTGCCCCATTAGTTCGCGATTGCGACAGGCGTAGACCAACCCCATACTCCCTGAGCCAAGGCACTTTACAACCTCATATTTGCCGCCGATGACGGTTCCGGGTTGTAAACTTATGAGGTGTTCGTCGGTCATATTCACAGACAGTTTTAACTATTCAGACGGTGGGGTAATCAAACAGACATAAAAGGCACGGTCTCCGAAGTACACAATATCTCCGTGATTGAGCGTCCCTTTCTCTCCTGACAAAAACTCCTCTTCCTCAACACCAACATGCCTTACTCTCGTTCCGTGCTCAGAGAGCTGATCGAGCACCTGAACTGTCCCCGATGCTCCAACACGCATAATTGCATGCATCGGAGACACGGTCGGATGTGCAACGACAAGACAATTGCCTGCTGACTCAAACTCTGAGGTCACCATGAGGCGCCCCGTCCGCAGCTCAACATAATCCCCCTTCTTATCGTTATCGTAGGTGATTAAAAATCCAACTAAGGTTGTTTTGCTCTTCCAAGTAATCAGATCACCATTCATTCCATCTACCTCCTCAAAGGCGATGCTTTCATCGTCAATCGGGTCTAAATACTCCCTCTGCGTGACGCTCTGCTCTTCGCTCTCTTCCAACACCGTCTCGTGGACACGCATAGCATGGGCCGCTGCCTCGTCACCCCCCCGCTTGAGGATCCTTATCGGAGAAGCGACTGGCCTACTCGATAGTTCAACATCCGACTCCAGCATCGAGGGGTAATCAGCCTGAGGCGAACCTGCATCTATACTTGGTGTTTCTATCACCACTGGCGAGATATTATTCGCCTCATCATCAACCCACTCAAGAACCTCTTCATCAGCCCCTGGCGGTTGATTAGCTGATGGCAGCAGCTCCTCTTCGTCTGCGCTTTGATTGCTATTCGATGCAAGCGCTGCCGTCTCGGCTTGCGGGGCACTCCATCCGTCATCGCCCTGGTCTGCTGTCGATACGAGACCACCCGATCGTTCATTGGTGGCAGGTTGAAACTCGCCGCCAAGCCGAGCACGTACTTGGCCTGTAATCTCGGAACTCATCATCACCGTTCTGTTACGCGCACGCGCAGTCGTATCTGCTGAGGGCAGTCCGCCTGGAACTGTACGCTTCTCTTCACTTGACATAACGTTGCCTTCCCCTAAAAAACCGACCTTACGACAAGCACCGCGGCCGTTAGCACTGCGCCGACCACGCCAGCAATCAGCAGATACCGCCCCATCGCTCGCTGCTTTGTTTGGCGGACCCGCCCATCCATCTTTTTTCCAAGAGCTGAAAGAGTGAGCCTGCGAGCGAAATCTTTTCGCACCACCTGCGCCGCCGGTGGTGGCGACGCTCGCATTTGCCCCACAAGCGGGATGATCGATACTGTTATGTTATCATATCCGCCACGAGCCTTAGCAAGTTCTACTAACTTTACACATGCAACCTGCGGAGTATGCGTCGAGACAATCTGCGCTATCTCCAGCTCAGCAACGAGGCTATACAACCCGTCAGAGCAGAGAAGCAGCGTATCGGTAGCCTCACCTGGATTAACTGACCACACCCAAAATTTTTGAATATCAACCTCAAGACCGGGCTCGGCGCCAAGGCAGCGGGTGAGGATGTGAGCGTTAGGGTGCCCGAGTGCCTCTTCAGGCCGAATCTCTCCGCGCTCAACGAGCTGCTGCACAAAGGTGTGATCTACTGTGAGCTGCTGAATAGCTCCATCACGTATGAGGTAGGATCGAGAATCCCCGATATTTCCAAGAGCCACCTCGGCGCCGCTGAAGAGCAATGCAACAGCGGTCGTTCCCATAGAAGCAAATGATGGATTCTGCCGTCTGAGCACTATGACACGATTCGCCTCAAGCAGAGCATTTCGCAAAGCGATATCGGGCGACATAACCGGCTGCTTCAAGAGATCTCTCTTAACTGCATCGATTACGAGCTGCGCAGCGAGCTCACCGCCCGTTGCACCTCCCATACCGTCACACACAATCCACGCTACTCCGACCGCGCACTCAATCACGGCATAACGGTCCTCATTAAGCTCACGCTCACAACCGGTATCAGTGATGGCAGCAGGAATGGCAGCGTCCTCACTTAGAGTGCTCCCTTTCTGCCGCTCCCGCTGTTCCTGTTGCTCTTGCTCTTCAAGATGCATGCGCACACGCCTGCTCAAAATACGCTATCGAACGGATCTGCAATGGTCGTAGTGAATGACAACAGCCTCCATATCGCTCTGTCTTTTTTCATTCGCTATCCATGCCCTGAATCTCTTTCGTAAGAGTTTCAGGTACGAGACTCCCTTGCTTAGCTGTCGGCAGATGTAGAGTGCGACTAAATACCTGAACCTTTTTGATTTACTCAAATTTTAGGGCTAAAAACATAAAACGGCTTTATGCTTTAACCAGACTAGTTGCTTGCTCCTTGGTGGTGGCTAGCGCTAAGCCCTCTGTTTCTTTTAACTAGTCGGATTTATAGTGGTTGCTCACGAGACCTTAAGTAAACGGGCTTCCAAGGCGACTTGCATCTGGAAGCAATATAGCTAAAGCTCTCAACAGTCGTTTGGTTTTCGGAATAATCCTTGGTCCCTGGTATCACTCAGAGATATTTCTTTGCCGCAGCGGGGCTTGCTAGCCTTTTTCTGCTAGCGCCCTACGCTGGGTGCCATATCGTAACCACTTCACCCAAGGTCGCTGAGCAGGATCACGAGGCCGACAGCCACCGAGGCGAGCAACGCGTCGCCGACGAGCCAGGCGCTACAGGGGCTTCCACTACCACCTCGCCAGCAACCGACCTCAATGATATTGAACGCTTTCTAGCCGAGTAGGAAAATGACATCAGGATTTTTGCGGCTAGCTAAACAGTAAGACCCAAAAAGTCACTCAAGAAGGGAAATTACCATGGTTACGCTCAACAGAATCTACACAAGAACCGGAGATGACGGCACCACAGGGCTCGTTGGTGGAGAGCGCACTAAAAAGACTAGCCTGAGAGTGTGCGCGTACGGTGATGTTGATGAACTTAACTGCCACATCGGTATATGTGTTACTATATTGGCGGATGGATCTATCCCACAGCTTCACGATAAACTTATCACAATCCAGAACGAGCTTTTTGATATCGGTTCAGAGCTAGCTACTCCGGCCGGTCAATCGTGGCCAGGATTGCCTCAGACAACTGCCCTCCATGTAGAGCAGCTTGAAAGCTGGATCGACGAACTCAATAGCGATCTACCAGAGCTTAAATCATTTGTACTGCCTGGTGGTTCGCTGCTAAACGCTCAAGCGCATTTGGCCCGAGCAGTATGCCGAAGGGCAGAGAGAGCCGTTCTACATCTTGCTGAGACTGAGCCGGTTTCGGCAGAGGTGGCTCGCTATCTGAACCGATTAAGTGACTTACTATTTGTTATGAGTCGCTCCGCAGCTCACGCAATTGGCACTCCCGAATACCTCTGGGTACCCGGCGGAAAGCGCCCAACACTAGGGAAGTAAGGCAAAGCCCACCCGTAGCGAGAAAGTGGAGGTTGGGTTGATGTTCGATTTTCACGATGGGAAAAAACCGCAGATGTATCCGCTGTGATACATTGAGGATTTTTTCGCGTCGTGAAAATTCGAAGAGCAACCCAAAATCCGCTTTCGCAGCAGGGAGGGGCTTTGCCTTACTTCCCTAGACTTTATTACTCAGACTCTGTTGCTCAAGTTGCGCAGCCCTCCACCAGATAAGACCCGAGATAGCCATCGCAGCAGTTGCAATCTGCAAGGCATATGCCAGCGCGCTCTGGTTGGTAATTACAAGTGGTAGCAGGTCTGCCGTTGTGCCAATGATTACTGGCGCAAGCGCCGCTCCAGCGAACTGAATAAGAAAAATAGTGACTCCCTGTGTTAGCGTCTCAAGCCCTGCCGGCGCACGCGCAACCAAAACCGTGTTCAGTGGTGCAACACCAGCAAAGAGAGCCAGCTCAGCAAAAAAGCAGGCCGCAAAAAAAGCGCTCGGTGTTCCCACACAAAATGCGAGCGCTAGGAAGGGCGAGCCAGCCAAAGTCGTAATGCTTACAAAGCGCAAGAGTCCGTATGTCGGATTTCTAGATTTGGTTGCAAAATACGATGCAAGCCTTCCTCCACCCAAGGCACCAACAAATCCTGTTATTGCTAACATCCCACCGAAGTACTCTGCTGCCTCCGCCTCACTCAAGCCAAGCGATGCCAGATGTCGAACAACAAACATCGCAATACCATTTAAAGCGAAGGTGTTAAAAATATAGCCGACAATCGTGGCACACAGCACCGGCGCGACTAATATCTTCCGTACGCAGTAAACAATCCCCCCGCTCTCAATGGACCTCTCCAATACCCGTTCTGCCCGGGATTCAGGGCGCACATAAAGAAAACCAAGCGAGAGTATAAGTCCGGGCACACAGGCGATATAAAATACCTTCTGCCATCCCCACTGCGCTGCAAGAGCACCACCTGCTACATAACCAAGCGCCGAGCCGACTGGAATCGCAACATAAAAAAGCGACAGCGCGGTATTAAGCTTAACGGTGTCCGGAATACGTCCCTTAAGATAGCCGGGCACTATCGCCCCAAAACTTGCCTCGCCAATACCTACTAACACTCGAGCAGCAAAGAATGAAAGAAACCCTGTAGCCAGGCCGGTCAATGCCGTGCAGACACTCCAGACAACAAGCCCAAACGCCATGAGCAGCTTGCTGTCATAACGATTGCCGAGATATCCAAAAATAGGCGAAAAAACGCAGTAGCCAACTACAAACGCCGCTCCCAAGAGGCCGGATTGTGAGTTTGAAAGTCGCAAGCTCTCTTTCAAGAGTGGCTCGACCGCCTGAACGATGTAGCGGTCGAAAAAATTTAAAATATTGATAGCGGTGAGAAACAACAACAGACGGTACGGCATCTCTCACCGACCTCTCTGCTATTCGTCGTAGAGGTTCATTACGAACTTCTGCTGACTCGGAAGCCGTTTGGCCACACTCTCAGCCAGTGCTTTTATCTGAGCCCGCTCTTCATCATTTTTGGCAGAAGCACCCAAGGCCTGCACAGCCTGAGGGGCCACAAGACCACCTCGCTCGGCTAGGGATACCAGTGCGGCCCGAGCCGCTGCGATATGCGCTTTAGAATCGAGCAAAGACTTAGCAAGAGCATAGGCTGCAAGCTCTGCGGTAAATCGCTCAGACGAACCAACGGCCCCTGCTTGCTCCCACTCGGTCGACATTAGGGTTGCATTGACCTTCTCGAAGTCGGCGAATTGGGCAGCTATTAAACCACGATAGAGCTGCGCTACAGCAACAAATGAGCCACTCTTTTCAAGAGCATCTATCTTGAGATTCGTACGCTCTTTTATCATCTCCATCTCTCTGTTGATCTCTTGAACCTTGCCAGTGGCGTCGGGTGCAGGTTTGGTATCGAATTGCAGCTTAGCAACTTCCTCTCGGCGCTCAACAAGCTGACTATAGCTGTCCTGGATATCGCGGACAGACTGCGTCAGCTCTGCGCGCTTGTGTTCTTGCGTAGTAGTAAACCTATTGTACGCTAAGATTACAAATGCAATCGCCCCTAGAGAGACAAGTATCGAAACTCCATTCTTCAACACGAAACGAGCGAACGGGTCGTTGCGGGCCGCCTCCTCAATAGCTGGATCTTGGAATATATTCCTACCACCCTTACTGTCTGGCGGGGTATTTTCAGGGGATGCCACTGTAGTCACGACAACAAACTCCAACTATGCGGTTCGAATAACCCCCAAGTCGTAACAGAGCAGAGCAAAATTGTACAGGACATCCTGCTGGCACCGGGGATATCCCGCTGCCGGATACCAACCTGCGCTCATTACACTTTGTACTTGAAGTCGTCTGGATCGAGCTGATTAAGGATCTCCTGCCACTTATCTTTATCGATACTTCGAAAGTCTTTTGATGAATCTGTCTCAGCGTCCTGCTCACTCTCCGCCGACTCTGCCGTCTCGTCAGCCGAAGAGGGCTCGGCGGGTGGCGGCTCAGTTGGCACCGTAGCCGGCATATTGGCAAACGCAACCTTTGCCTGATCTAAAACCTGCTGAGCAACATAGATAGGAGCATGAGCGCGAAGAGCCATCGCTATCGCATCGCTTGGACGAGAATCTAGGATGGTACCGCGATCGCCCTGCCCGAGCACCAACTCCGCGTAATATGTTGACTCTTTCAGCTCTGTGATTACAACGCGCTGAACTGTGACACTGAGGTCAAGCAGCAAGTCATAGAACAGATCATGAGTAAGTGGGCGTGGCATGACCACTTGCTTAATGGCGCTTGCTATCGATGTGGCCTCTGGAATACCGATCCAGATCGGCAGCGTTATTTGACCGGAAGCATCTTTAAGGACAACGATGGGCGCCTGATTACTTGGGTCTAGCACCAGCCCGCCAACAAACATCTCAACAGCCGTGTCATTTCCCATATCGTATTTACCTTATGACACAACAACGCGACCTGTTCTCAGTCGCTAGGTACATGCCGTCGTCCAAAATGATACCACGGTCTGTTTTGTTCCGTCTATGCAAAGAAAGTGCCGCATGACCAAAGAAAACATCGGCATTGTTGCCCTCGCAACGAAAGCTCCAAACAGTGGCTATACAGATGCTGGCTCCCCAAAGAGGGTATATCGCTTTCTTCCCTGAACCTTAGCTGTTATCAAGCTTCCTAGAGCGACCTGGTCATGAGGCGCGAGAAAATTAAACATCAGATTCTGTGAGATCCGACCCTGAAAACAGCTCTCATCATGCTTATTTCTGTTATCTACAAGAACCTCCACCTCACGACCAACCCAACTCTCAAGACGAGCAGACATAATCTGCCCCTGCTTCTCTTGCAGCTCATACAACCGGCGCAACTTATCTTCGTGGGTTAACTCCTCACGCATAGAAGCAGCAACCGTTCCAGGCCTCGGAGAAAAGGCGTATGAATAGCTCTGATCAAACTGCACCAGATCCATGACCTCCAAAGTCTCTTTAAACTCGGCTTCTGTCTCACCAGGAAAACCAACGATGATATCGGTTGTAATTGCGATATCAGGAACTCGTGACTTAAGCGCCTCAATAATGTTCAGATATTTAGCGCGGCGATAATTACGATTCATAAGACCCAAAATTCGATCGCTACCCGACTGCAACGGCATGTGCACGTGCTTTGCCATCTTCGGGTTGGTCGCGATAAAATCGATAAAATCCTTGCGAATCTCTTGCGGATGCGGACTGACAAATCTAATCCGCTCAACCCCCGGAATATCTGCAATCCGTTCAAGCAGGTGCACAAACGACAATCTCGGCGATAGATCTAGCCCATATGAATTTACAGTCTGCCCCAGCAAAACAATCTCTTTGCTGCCACGATGAACAGCGATCTTCACCTCCCGCTCAATTTCAGCCAGAGCTCGCGATACTTCTGGACCTCGAGTAGTCGGGACGATGCAATACGTGCAGCTTTTATTACAGCCGCGGCTGATTGAAATAAACGCAGTTACGTGATTGTTTCTGCCAATCTTAGTCGGATCAACCTCCGCAAACCCCAAAGGCAGCTCCTCCCATTCTTCCCGGTAATCAACGGCTGCTTGTGGCGGAGCGCCCTTTTTGCGCAACTGAATCAGCGAGGGAACAAGAGATAGGTTGTGCGTTCCAAAAACAAAATCGACATCTTTATTGCGCTTGAGGATCTTTTCCCCCTCCTGCTGCGCAACACACCCACACACACCGATCATCATCTCTGGGCGGGAAGCTTTTATCTCATGCATCTCGCCCAAGACACTATAGAGCTTCTGCTCTGGCTTATCGCGAACGCTGCACGTGTTTACCAGCACCAAAGATGCCTGCTCAGGCGAATCAACAGGGGTATATTCTTTCTCTAATATTTTATACAGCTTTTGCGTGTCGTACTCATTCATCTGACACCCGTAGGTACGGATGTAAACGCCTTTCTTCTGCTCAGAAGTTGTCAGATTATTTTCGCTTGAGTCATTAGACATGGATGGACCGTGTTGTAGTATACATAAATCCGCGCTACGGGGAGACGCTCCCCGCGATAAGGGCTTCTGCTCGAAGCCTACTTTTTAGTCTTAACAGTCACTATTCTAATGACTCGGCGCGGCGCCATCTGCTTTGTTGGCGGCACCAACATATCCAGCGCAAGCCGAAAAGGCTTGGTGGAACCAGGCACTAACTTCAGGTTTTGCACCTCAACCTGCCGCTCATTCTCAAGAATTTGAACGTGCAAATCAAGCTTATCGGGGTCCGAAAAACCTGCCAGCGGCGTGGCTTTGTGGATAGTTGCACGCGCAGCACTAAAAACTTCCCTGTTATCGTGAACTTGACTCGATACCCATCTTGAGATGCACAGCTACTATCCGGCAGTCGGGGAACCTCAAGGCCGCGCAAAACGGATAAAGGCGGCGCTACTGCTCTGTAGAAAAAGGGTATCTTAAGAGTAAAAAAGAGCCCCCTAAACTTGGAATAAGCATGCACGATTGGGGTTTTTCAAGGTGACTATTTATGCTTAAACGATGACTGCTCTACAGAGCAGCAGCGTCCCCTTATTTCCTTTATTATAAACCCCTGAACCTAGCTCGGACACTGCGGCGCATCGGGTACCCGCATCAATTTAGTGTCGGCAACCACGGCCAAGGGATCCTCTCGATACTGACACTGCCATCGCTTCTCCCAACAAGGGGCTGCGTTGAGTAGCACCTTGGAGCTCTGCGTGAGCTCCTCCGAGGGGGTATTTTGTTTGCGAACCTTATTGATACCAACACAGCCGTCCGGAATAGGCCCATCTTCGATTCCGCTTTCGAATGTGTATATGCCGATATTGCGAAATGCCATGCTGCCATCCTGACAGGCCACGCCACCTACGTAGACCTTTCCCATCAGGACTCGCGTTGGTGCAGCCGTAACGTTCTTGCCGTTTGCACACACGTAATGAGTTTCCGCGATCTCGTATACAGAAAACAACCCTTCCGCTCCGCGAATGGGCTCGTCTTTACATCCGAGGAGTGTCCCTTCGAGCATTACTCGGTAGACGTCTGGACCACTGTTAGCGGGTCTGATTGGCAGCGCCTGCACCAAAGCACCATCGCATACTTCGGCGCCACGTTGACATTCGCGCGGCCGGCTCGCTGGAGGGCCGCTCTGCTCAGCGTAAGCGCAATCAACTAGCGTCCCAGACAATCTCCTCCCTAGCTCGGACCACTCTGCCCCTATAGAGGCAAGGTAGGCACTTGTGGAGGGAAAGAGAGAGGCGAATGCTGATTTAGCACCTGATGAGCCCTGCAGTGCTTCGATTTTTTGAAAGCTCTGGTGGAGATACTGAACACGGGCATTCATCGTCTTTGCTCCAGGAGCAAAAAAGAAGCGGCCGAGGCCGTTGCGTTCAAATAGGGCGAGCTTATCAAAGGCTAGCGCCTTTTGGTCCTGATACGCACCCGCCAAAGCCGTCTGACGAGCTTTGGTGTCCTGCGCCTTAATATATTTCTCAGCAAAAACGCGCGGACCATCGCGTAACCGGGAATTCCACGAAGCAAAATCCTGCTGTGCCCTCGCACGAAGGAAAGAGGGAACAAACTGAATCAGCCGAGCCACGTTGATTGGGTCATGCCATCGTTCCTGTTGAACGCCTGGCTGCACGGAAGGGATTGATGTAGCGTATGAGCTAGGCATGGCGCTACATTCAGGGCCAACAAGCAAACATACACAAGAAGCCGCTGCTGCGACTGTCCTAAAAAGCCCTTTCCACATACTTCCTCCCCACGGGGCGAATCTTCAATGGCAGATAGACCGCTTGCAAACCGGATATCTTCCCCCCGCCCTCTTGAGTCTCAAGCATCGGCAGAGTTATCCGGTGTCTTTAGTAAAAAGAGGGATATTTCAGGAACTTAATAGCCCTGAGCCTCCGGCAAGAAGGGTAGCCGCCCTCAATGGTGTGGCGCCCCAGCCGCCACCATCCCCGACCGCTGGTACACCGTACCAGTCCGAACCCGACCGCTGGTACACTGTACCAGTCCGAACGCTGTGGATGTCAGGCTCGAACCAAATCTTGGGGTGATAACTATGAAGTGTATTCCTGTCGGCTAGGGGTAAATTTTTACCGAACGGCTCAGACAATTAACGCCGAACAGCCGGGTCGAGGCAGACACAGGTGCAAATAACGCCACATCTCGTGTGCTTT
>JBIKWG010000156.1:0-6877 GCA_044356425.1 Bdellovibrionota bacterium
ATGCCAGCTCCATTTTTCCCGCTCGGCGCTTTGGTTTTCCCGCTCGGCGCTTTGGCCCAGGGGCTGCCGCCCCTCTCGCTCGCCATAGCTCGCTTCACCCCCCGCAGCCTTGTTCGTATTGGCGTATGCCATCTCCATTTTTCCCGCTCGGCGCTTTGGTTTTCCCGCTCGGCGCTTTGGCCCAGGGGCTGCCGCCCCTCTCGCTCGCCATAGCTCGCATCACCCCCGCAGCTTGGTTCGTATTGGCGTATGCCACCTCCACTCGACTCGCTTCGCTCGCTCGTGGCAGGCCACCTGATCCTAGAGCGAGTCGAGTGCTCTGAGCGACCGCAGGAAGTCGAAGGGCTCTGTTTTTTCTGTGCAGCAAATGAGTCGAGCGGTCCTGTTATTTTACCCTTCTCCTGGCAAGCTCCTTAAGCGCTTCCATGTTTCCAGAAACTAACGCCAGCTTCTTCTTTCCGCCCCATCTCTTGATCTGTTTCTCCCTTTTCAGGGCGATTTCTTGGGATTCGTGGTGCTCGTGATATACGAGCTTCTATGGTCTGAACTTCGAAGTATGAGGTGACTTGCCTTGATTATGGGCAAATCAGTCGAGCAGCTAGATCAGTGGTGCTGCCGACGTACGGCTGCCCCTGCCGCCCAATACTTCTGAGGATATACACATATACCATGCCTATTTAATCGGTATGGACGCATAAAAGTTGCTACAGCAACAGCAGTCTTCAGATTTTCTTACTCATAAGAATCATCTGACCTCCCACCGCACCATAGGTATCTGCTTGCGGGTGTTATCCAATTCTTTCGTAGAACACCTTCGAGGTAGTACTAGATCGCAGTGATACTTCAGTGGCCCCTCGACTCTTTGCAAGTTCCTCAAGATGTCTCATCAGGAGCTTGCCATACCCTATTCCGTGCATCGACGGATCCACACGCGGTCCCTATCTCATCATTCGATACCGCAACGAATGCTTCAGCTCCCTCAAACCAAGATGCCTTCCTCGTTCTCTCACAGACCGCGCGGCCGACACTTCGAAAGCACAGGTATCACGGGGGTATTGCTGGCTTGGCCCAAACTGTCGAGCACTAACCACTCAGAGTCACAGGCCTGCTTAGTTTGTTTCGGATCGAACGAGACTTGATTAGTTTGCGCGCACTCTCTGAGAGAAAGAGTTCGGAGGAGAAAGAGTTCGGAGTTCGGCAGGAAAACAAAATTAGCCCCATGAGGCAACGGTTCTCACGAGTCTTCTTTCGGAGGATTCAAGGATTCAAGGCCGAGTTCGGAGAGTTCGATCGCATCGACACATACGCTTAGCCATTTGAGGAGCCGTGCCAGCTGCTCCATTCCCTTACCCTTGAATGATGCAAGACCAAGCTTTAAATGTCGCCAGCGGAATTTCGGAAGGAGTGAGTCGCTCGGCCATCCTAAATTTTCACACGAATCTGTGTTTGTAGAAAAGTTGTGAGTCTTCTTCGCATCCCCTCCCGGCACCACGAGCCGGAGGTATAGCCGCTACTGCTGATTGAGTGAGAACTGCTTCAAAATGGAGGAGGGGATGGAAAGATTTTCGTAGCTATAAATCGTCCCATAAAACGTAATTGATTCATTCACAGACTAAACGAGACAAGCCGTGGGGGGGGCTAAATTTGCCAGGCGCAGAGAAGTTTCGTATCACTGACGGTAGGGGGAAGTATGCAAACATCACACGATGCAAAGAGTCGTAGTAGCCATGCTGAACAAGAGGTTGCAACTGGCCTCGTGCAATACATGCTCCACGCTCAAAAATGGCTGACGTTAAGGTCTGACCTCGATGCCTGGAAAGAGATAACAAAGCTCGATAGATCAGAGGCACTTGTCCGGTTATACTTGACAAAACTCGCAGAAAAAAAAGAAGTTGTTTGGGTAAGAGCTGTCTCTCTCTCCTCCGGCCTGACGGTGCAAAGACAAGATGGGTTCATTAAAGCCGAGCACACTACTAGAAAAACTCCCCCCATTTACTATCTGCCGTCATCTTCGCTTCTTGGCCGATATAGCCCCACGCCGGAGGAGGCTAATTCCATCCGGTGGGCGAAAGCCCAGGTAGCTCGAATCGAATATGCTCTGAGCGATGGGGAGGGGCAAAGCAAGGTACAGTCCACCAACATCCCGCTTGATATGAAGCGCCGAGCTTTTATACTTGGTGAGGTGGCTTACTTGTATAAAGCCATAAACGGAAACCTAAACCTTCAACTACGCGACTACCACGTAGCCGTCGGCGAAGCTCTTCGCGAATTACCTGGCAATAACTTGCCAAGCGGCAAAAGCCTCCATAGCTTTAGGCAGCGTTGCGTTGTGCTAATCAGGCAGAGATTCAATCAAGTGGCAGAGGAAACTTTTCGTAGAGCCTCGTTCAAGTAGGGGTGCCTTATCATATTTTGCCCTGGCAGTCTCTTCAAAGCTGGGCTTAGCTGCTATTCAACGCTTTTTTTATAACCGTAATCTAGCGCTCTCAGAGACTGCGCGCTCTTTAAACTGACCTCAAGCGCTTGTTTCAGTCCCTTATCAGGGGATTTGCTACCCAAGGTCATGGCGTATTTCTCATAGTTTAGCCCGTTTGTTAGCGCTAAAGCCACGCAGGGTGGCTACCGATCAAATAAGGGCTTTTTGTGGCGGAAGCATTCTCCACACGGCTGCTGTCTCTACCGGGACACCGAGGAAAGATATCCGCTTCGCTACAGACTTTTGTTAGTAGGAATAATATGATGCTAGCTTCGGCTGATTCAGCTGGCCGAGGGCGATAAGAACTGGCAGCTTTGGGAGTATGCCTATGATAGCAAGGTTAAAAAATGTACTCTCGGTCACGGCAGCCTTTATGGCGTTTGCTTACTCTGCTCTAGCAGAGTCGCCGACCGCAGTGCCAACAGGAACACCAATTATCTCGTCTCCAAACAAACAGCAGAGATGTTGTTTCTGTGTATACCCTAATAAAGGGCAGAGAGATTCGGATTATTTCGCTGCAGTGTGTGGTAGGTGCAAAGATACTGCGCACAGAGGCACTTGTGATGAGTATAAGTCGTTGTCGAGCAGTGAATACACCGAGGAGGCGATCAAACAGTTTAACTGTAGCTCAGTAAGCCTAGTTAACCTGCAGCACGGGCCAGACACCTCACTAGCAGTAAATCAAATTAAGGTCTGTCAAAGCGCCTTCCCCGGTTGTCCACTAAGCGTAAACGACTTGAGCTGTTCTACTTACAAGGATGAAGAAGAGGCCCAGGTAGCCATAAAAGAGATTCAAAAAGCTCTCTTCGGCCGTGCTACCGTAAATATATGTGGAAGCGGTTCTGTTAATGTCTTTGGTGACTGCTCATTTAGTCGTATCAGCAAGCACTACGTTGTAGCCCCTACCGCGGTGAGAGAAGAGCTTGGACTTTGCCCTGAGTTCGGTGATCCGTGCGATTTCAGCCGAGATGGTCAGAGCCATCACACGCAATTCTTTTCGTGTGTAGATACCCTTGGCCACAAACGTTCAATCCAGTGCTGTTCTGGCGGGGCGTTCGGATATTGGGGCGATTCGAATGGTTGTAATGGTCGAGGTTGTGACCCTAAGCGGTGTCCGTATGTTCAATCGTGCATGACCGAACAAGACTACTTCACCCAGAAATGCGTTGGCGATCAACACACCGGATTTTGTAGAAAAACTAAGACGATGTGCCCCCCGAAAACAAGCTGCAAGCAGCTTGAGCAGAATGTCGCCTGGTGCGCTCGGGCTGCCATACCGACCGTCAAACCAACGGTAAAAGCATCTGCAAGGTAGAATCATAGTCCGGTTCAAGAAACGAAACGGAAGACCACGCGCCACTTTTTGAGGTTAATACTGCCGCCGCCAGCTCTAGCCTAAGAGCCGGAGAGCCCAAGGGTCAAAGAGTAGGGATATATTAGGGTCACAATGCAGATCTTGTTACTATTACATCAGTAGGCAGAGGCAGATAACATCTCATATACGCGTGTAATCAGATGGAAAGAGGGTCCGAATATCGGATTCTTCTCATAATCCCTTTTGTTTTTTAGCTGTATGAATGATCTGATGCGTCGAGGCTTTTCGGCGGCGCGATAGCGCACAGGCGTCAAGGCAAGGCACATAACAGTAAAAGTACCGGATCGGTGTGCGATACATGCGAGCTAAAATAAAGAGAGTAGAAGCATCTCGTGCAGTACTCTGTTTAAGAGTCATCAGCTCAACAAGCTCACGCGCACCAGCTCTTCCGTGGTAAAAGTAGCTCTATGATAAGTCAGCGACATTTCGGGTATGGAGCGGCTGCTAAACTCCAGACCGACATATCCCAGCTCGGTAACTTACACACTGATAACGCTCAGCGCTTTAGTGACCTGGTAGGCCAAGAGATGAGAAAGATGCCGCGCGGCGAGCCACAGGCTGCATTAAGAGAGTTCATAACTCCATATCTTGTAACTGACCAGCAATCTGAGAAGTTCCTTTATATTCATCGTACAGAGGCAGCACTTCGCCAGCATTCGGCAGGTTTGGGAGCTATTTCGGAGGCGCAGTTCGTGGGTTTTTTGCGGTATGAAGCCGCAGCCTTGCAGGACACATATCTGCGGTACAAAGCCCAGGGATACACCGGATGTTATGCCGTTTCTGCTGAGGTAACTGCACGGCTTAATCGCATCAAACCTGGCTGCGCGGAGGCGATTGTAGCCGCAAGGGGCGAGCATCAGTATACCGGGGTAGCTATCGATAGCCGCTATTACATAGTTGATTTTACCGCGGATCAGTTCTTGGCCTATCCAGAGATAATTCAGAGGAGCGGGGGTAGGAACGGCAGCGGAAACGCAGTGCTTTTCGACCAGGATAATCAGAGAGACAGCTCGCCACCCACGTATGCCGGCGTTCTTATTTTGCCGTGTTATCGCTGTAGTCTCTGATATAAGTGGCGAATTCGATGCGCTTCACGCCGCTACCGCTTAAGACGCACGGCAGATCAGGTGGTGGCAGCTCCGTCTACGTTGTGGGGCGCGAGCGTGTTGTATGCCTGTATGATGTTTTCGTATTCGATGTGGCGTGAGTCTCACTATGTCAAACGCCACTTCTTGCTTGCATGAACGTGTATTTCAGACCCAGTCGGTGTGCTGGCGAGCAGTGGTAGCCACAAATGTCCTTGAGTCACAACGCCCCCTTCAGGTGGTGGTAGAGGCTGCACTGCCCAATAACCATCCTCTGGCGGGGGTGTTGCGATTTACTTTGAGCGCTCCTGGATGTAATTCACCACATTTTCAACGGGCACTCGATCCTGCTTCATCGAATCACGATCGCGAATAGTTACCGCGTTGTCTTCGAGAGATTGGAAGTCAACCGTGACGCAGAAAGGTGTTCCGATCTCATCCTGGCGGCGATAGCGCTTGCCGATTGACCCTGAGTGATCGTAATCCACATCCATATGCTCGGCCAGGGCCTGAAATATCGAAGTCGATATCCCCTCAAGTTCGGGTTTCTTTGAAAGCGGAAGTACAGCCGCTCTGTACGGAGCGACTAATTTCGGAAGGGCAAGCACTGTTCGAGATTCGTTTGTTCCTGGAACCTCTTCTTCGCGCAGAAAGTTGTCCATCAATACGTAAAACAACCGACCAACACCGAAGCTGGTCTCGATCACGTTTGGAACGAAATGTTTGTTGGTCGCCTGGTCAAAGTGGCTAAGGTTTTTACCCGAGAACTCGGCATGTCGCGAAAGGTCGTAATCGCCGCGATGGTTCATTGGGCTGAGCTCAATCCAGTCTCCATTTGGAAGCCGAAACTCGATGTCTCCCTGCGCTTTGGCATAGTGAGAGCGCTCTTCTGGAGGAAGCTCGCGCAGTCGTAGCTTATCCTTTGGAAGGCCAAAGGTGCCTGTTAGAAGGCTAAAGAACTTCTCTTGCCAGATCTCGTACCACTCTTTGCCATCTGCTGGATCAAAGAAGAACTCAAACTCCATCTGCTCAAATTCACGTACTCGCAGTAAGAACTGTTTAACCGTTACTTCATTTCTAAACGCTTTGCCGATCTGCAAAACACCGAACGGTGGTGCTTTTCGCATGGCTTTAGCGATGTTGCTAAAGTTTACGAAGATCGCCTGGCACGTTTCACCACGTAAGATCACATCCTGCTTTGAGGCCTCATCACCGCTTCCCATCTTTGCGGTTACGAGCAGGTTAAATGATTTGACCTCTGATATCGGATTTCCTTGAGGGCTCTTCAGGCCCTTCTCTTTGATGAGTCGGTTCATGTCATCAAAGGTAAGAGTCGAGGTGTCAACGCCGAGTGCCTCGGCGATCAAGTGATCCGCGCGGTGGCGCTGATGAGTCACGAGATCTTCAACGAGTGGGTCGTTAAATGCATCGACGTGACCGGAGGCTTTCCATACCGCCACGGGTGAAACAATCGAGCCGTCATACAGCACGACGTTGTGATTTTTGCGGGCAATCTCTTGTGTCCACAGGGCTTTGATCTTCTCAACCATTAATGCGCCCAAGGGGGCCCAGTCGTATGCACTAGCTAGCCCGCCGTAGATCTCACTGGAAGGAAAAACAAAGCCGCGTGATTTACACAGCTCTCTGACTTTGTCGAGACGGTCAAGATTTGAGAGGCGATTGTTGACACCGCCAGCATTTGCTCCGGTCTCAGTTGCTGAGTTGGCGATAGTAGCTTCAGATGTATTCGCTTTAGACATAGCACCTTTTCGATGTAGTACTTCTTTGATGTAGAGGGTATCCCGATTTCGGGGTCCGCTCATATTCTGCTTGTTGTAGTCGCGCTGTCGTATAACGAGCAGAGCCGTAGCATACATAGATCCTTCAAAAAAGTAACGAGTTGGCTTCACTAGCAGCTGCCGCTAATCAGCCAGCTGCAGC
>JBIKWG010000157.1:0-6841 GCA_044356425.1 Bdellovibrionota bacterium
AAGCGCCGCCTCGTTCACTAATATCTCGAGATCAGCACCAGAGAAGCCAGGAGTGCCCCGCGCAACCACCGAGAGGTCAACGTCTGGAGCTAGCGGTACCTTCTTGGAGTGCACCTTTAAAATTCCTAAACGACCATTCAGGTCGGGGCGTGATACAACCACCCTACGGTCAAATCTTCCCGGACGAAGCAGAGCTGGATCCAGCACGTCTGGCCGGTTTGTTGCCGCGATCAGGATTACCCCCTCATTACTTTCAAAACCATCCATCTCAACGAGCAGCTGATTAAGGGTTTGTTCACGCTCATCGTGACCACCGCCCATGCCGGCTCCGCGATGGCGACCAACCGCGTCAATCTCATCGATGAAGATGATGCACGGCGCGTTCTTCTTACCCTGAATGAATAGATCTCTCACACGCGAGGCGCCAACTCCCACAAACATCTCTACGAAATCAGAACCCGAGATGCTAAAGAAAGGCACTCCGGCCTCGCCAGCGATAGCCTTTGCTAATAGTGTTTTTCCAGTTCCTGGAGATCCCACCAAAAGGACGCCCTTCGGAATCCGCCCGCCCAGTCGGGTAAACTTCTTCGGATCCTTTAAGAACTCGATAATCTCTTCTAGCTCCGAGCGCGCCTCGTCTATTCCGGCAACGTCATCAAAGGTGACCTTCTGCTGACTCTCTGTAAGCAGCTTGGCCCGCGATTTTCCAAAGCTCATCCCTTTGCCAGCACCCGATTGAACCTGGCGCCAAAAGAGGAACCAGATGCCCAGCAAAAGAAGCATTGGAAGTGCATTGAAGAGAAAAAAGAGGTACGACGACTGATCTGCAGGCTCACTAACCTTGATGTCGACTCCTTTCTTAATCAGATTTGGGACGAGCGAATCATCCTTGGGGATGGTTGTGCGAAATGGCAAGAAATCCTGGTTGTTTGTGGTGTACTCGCCTGTTAGAGCATTGCCCTCAATACGCACCGTTCGAACATGCTGCTTTTCGACTTCTTGTATAAACTCGCTGTACGAAAGCTCGGTTGATACATCTGGGCTGCTCTTTGCGAAGCTGTATATGGTTAACGCCAAGAGAATAATGCCCAACCAAAAGATACCGTTTCTACTCACCTTGATTCTTCTCCGATGACTAATCGTATTGCGAGAGAGCACACTATGGCAGCGCTATGCAGTGATATGCCTGCTCACCCCTTGCGCTGCTATTAGTACCTCAGACAGGTCTTTGCCACAACCTACAGTACGCCCTGCCCTGGCGGTGGTTGACTATTGACAACCTCAAGTCCATCCACACACCTGCGAACCACAACCCCACGCGTTAACTGAACCTGAGGTGACTCACCGCTAAAAAGCCCCACGGCAGCAACGGATCGCCGCTCTCCGAGCGCAAACCCCACTAAAGGCTCGAAAATTCGCTCAATCACGCGCCACTGCAGCGCATACGGAAGCTCTGCGATCCGCCTACTGGCGCGGGTTAGCCACCCGCGATGTTGCATGCGAAACGAGCCCAACGCTCGCACCTCAGCCTCTGCCAACGTCTGCAAGGCTTCACAGTCTGCATCGAGCGAACCCGCCCGCTGAGCCAAGCTCCAGATAATAGATGGGTCGAATTCTGCACTGAGCATTGGCAGCAGCCTGTGTCGGATGCGATTACGCACCAGACGAGTGTCTTGATTGGTCGGGTCATCGATGTAACTAATCTGGTATTTTTCAACATACTCATCGATCTGCCCACGAGTGACTCCGAGAAGCGGCCGCAAGCACCCACGAGTCGAGTCTGCCCTATCGATTGAATTTGGCTCTTTGTTTGCAAAGAGTCGGATTAGCAATGTCTCTGCAACATCGTTGGCATTATGAGCGGTTACCACGTGTGCAAGCCGCTGTTTCTTCATAATCCGCGCAAAAGCCTTGTAGCGCTCAGATCGCGCCCATCCCTCCATATTCGAGCGGGGTGGGCGTGGCCCAAGCCGCACAACGTGACAAACGACTCCGTATTCATCACACCGCTTCTGCACAAACGTGGCATCGACCTCACTATCAGCTCTCAGTCGGTGGTCGACATGGCAAACCTCCAGGTGCAGCTGCAGTAGCCGCTTCACCCGACTCAGTGCGTCTAGCAGCACGGCAGAATCACGCCCCCCTGATACGGCCACAAGCACGCGCGCTCCGCTAGGAAGCGAGTGTTGAAGCTGTTTTAAAATAGAGGGTCGCCTTTTAGACACAAAGCGCAGTGTAGCCGCTCTTGGAACTATTCAAAAGCAGGTTACGTTGTGGGCACAAAACTACACAGTTTTAAGGTTGGTCGACCGGGCTACTCAATAGGCCGAATTGCCAACTTTCGCTCCTCAGGCTGTCCTGGCGAGCTTTTAAGGGGCAAAACGACTGTTATTACCCCTTTTGAGGCAGTTGCCTGGATACCATCTACCTCGACCGCAACCTCATGGAGCGGGACGATGCGCTCAAATTTTCCAAATGAAGACTCCACATATAGCCAGCTGTCTGGGGTGGCATCAAAGGTAGGAGCTTTGCGCTCACCGCGAACTATCAACCCATCACGGGTGAGGCACAGCTCAACATCGCGCTCATCCATCCCTGGACACTCAACAGTAACCAGCAACCGACCATCCCCCTGCGCTACGCTCACGTTAGGCACAAAGCTACCAAGTCGCTCGCTTAGGTGCGCGATAGGCTCAGACACCACCGCTGGAAACGCCGAGCTCCTGGATATAAAATCATTCAAGATTCGGTTGATTTGACGCTGTAGTGTTGCAACAGAATGCTCCTCCTTGCCTATCGGAACGGTCTTGCTACGCCACAGCCAGGGAACAACATTGATACTCATCAAGCCTCATCACACTCATTAGCTGATATCTAGGCCGGCTATCCTTTAAGGCTTTGCAGGCAGCGCAGCGCACACCGGCCGCACACTCGCTTTAGGCGACACGCTACCCTGCCTGTGCCCTCTTATCTATACTCCAGGGTCCTGGCCCGCTGTATAAGAGTGAGCAGGCAACGCTGAGCAACACGAGGTCTTTATTAAAGATCCGATGTCCCTCCGGAAACATCCCAAAAGCGATAACAAAAGAGAGCAGCAAAAGGCCTGCCATCAGACTCGTAAGGGTAGTCCACATCCCGATCAGCAACATTACCCCGACGAACACCTCAAGATAGGGCAATAGGGTAGCATAGAGAGCGCTCAGATTAGCCGGTAGCACACCGATCGCTTTGACCTGCTCAATGAAGGCCGGAAGCACCGGAAACTTACTGTAGCCTGCCAACAAAAAATATGCCCCCAACGGAATTCGCAGCAAGAGCGGACTGATGACCCCAGAACCTATCGGTTGATTTATCTTCATAACAGTGAACCATCCATTTCAAACAAGGCGCCTTAACAAGCATCGAAAGATAGCCGCTTACAACCCCAGACAAGCTCCCGAGTGGCTGCTCGCTTGCTGCCAACCGCTATATCTGATCGAAATCAAATCTTTTTACCTTTAGCGAGACACGCTACACTTACGCCCTAGCCCTACAATAAGCGGAGATGGAGCTGGGTCACAACCACAGATTTTGTGCTCACGAGAACCCCTCAAAGCAAGAGGCGCAACGCACCCATATGCATAACAGGTGAAGGATCATGGTAGATGCAACGTCAGTTTTTCAAACGATTAAATCGGAACTACATCGAGAGATAGTCGGGCAAGAGCGGCTACTTGACCGCCTGCTCGTTGCACTACTTTCTGACGGACATGTGCTGCTAGAAGGGGTGCCAGGCCTTGCAAAAACCAAGGCATTGACTGCTCTAACGCAAGTTCTCGACGCCCAGATGAGCCGTGTGCAATTTACCCCTGATATTCTTCCCTCTGATGTTGTTGGCACCGAGGTGTACCGCCCACAGAGTGGCGATTTTATTATCCGCAAGGGACCAGTCTTTACCAACCTGCTGCTAGCTGATGAGATTAACCGGGCTCCCGCAAAGGTACAGTCAGCGCTACTGCAGGCGATGCAAGAGCGTGAGGTCACCATCGGTGAACAGACCTTCAAACTTCCTACGCCATTCCTGGTGCTCGCAACACAGAACCCGCTAGAGCAAGAGGGCACGTACACCCTCCCTGAGGCTCAGGTTGACCGCTTTCTTATGAAGGTCAAGGTCGACTACCCCTCATTCGACGAAGAGATTGCTATCGTAGAGCTAGCTTCCAAGGGAACAACTGGCGATCGTGTTCGCCTGCAGAAAGTTCTTCCACTTGAGCAGCTCAGCGAGTTACAACGCCAAGCGGTCAGCATGTACGTTGACCCACGCATAGACCGCTACATCGTTTCTCTTGTTCACGCCTCACGCAAGGCAGATGCCTTCGGCTTACAAGGAATGATTGAGTGGGGAGCATCACCTCGTGCAAGTATCGCACTGAAGATGTGCGCGCGTGCATTGGCGCTCATTAAAGGAAAGAGCTTCGTCACCGCCGACGACGTAAAAGAGATTGCACCCGATGTGCTGCGCCACCGTATTCTGCCATCATTTGAAGCGGAAGCTCGCGGAATCGATAGCGACGAAATAGTGAGGGTCCTGCTCTCAAGCGTAACACTACCGTGATGCGCCGATAAAACGCACCGAATACTGCTTAGAAAGAATGGCTACAACCACACTTCCAGCATCGCCCCCCTCACTGAGCCTTCCTGCAGAGCTTAGGCGCTTGCAGCTGCGCTCACGACGGCTTGTAACGGGAGATCTGCTTGGCCAGTACCGTTCGGCCTTCAAAGGAACGGGCCTGGTGTTTACAGACCTTCGGTCTTATCAACCCGGCGATGACGTAAAGCACATCCACTGGAAGGCTACCGCCCGCACCGGGACGGCTTTTGTAAAGGCATACGAAGAGGATCGACAGCTGCGTGTGCTTTTAGCGGTTGATATGAGTTGCTCTATGCGAGCGCTAACCATTAGTCAGTATGGGCACTTAAAAGCGGTTGAATTCTGCGCTGCGGTAGGAGCTTTAACGCAGCGTGGCGGAGATCTGCTTGGTCTCGCACTCTTTGATGAGAACGTTACTTCGTTTCTTCCCCCGACCGCTGGTCGACGGCGTTTACAAGCGGTCATAGCTGCTCTGACTAACCCAGCTCCGAAACCCTCGTCTAAAACAAGCCTTGCTAACTCTCTCAGCTACCTTGCCAGCCATTCGCGAAGATCGAGCGTGGTATTCGTGATTTCCGATTTCTTTACTGCACCTTTTGAGAAAGAGCTAAAAATGCTCAGCCGAAACCACGACGTGGTGCTAGTGCAGCTTGAAACCCCGCTAACATCGGTCGCGAACTCAGGCCTTGTTACCTTTGCTGATGCAGAGACAGGGCAGCGCATCGTAGTGGATACCAACAGCAAACAGGTGCACGCGAGCTGGGAAAAAGCTCTTCAGCAGAAACGAACAGAGCTCAATGCACTTGCCCGCGCTTGTGGAGCTGATCATATAACCATCTCTGAAAGTGCTACCATTCCGTTAATTCAACTGATGCGCGAGCGCGCCTTACGGCAACCACGATGACCTATGCCTGAAGCGATTCCTACCCCATTTGACATCGTCGCGATCCCTTTCATGCCGTGGATACCTGGCACAACAACCTGGACAGCTGCACTTGGTGCAGTAGCAGCTCTGCTGTTTCTTGCCTGGATAGCGCAGCGACCAAAGTCAACCCAGCACCAAGAGGGAAGACTTCTTAGTGCGCTGCTTAAAGACCTCCAAGCACTCTCTGACCAACGCGGCGCGCTCTACCAAGACCGAGTCTTACATCTGGCTACGCGCATCGTCTGCACCTTAAAAGGCCACGAGTGGGCGGCCCTAAGCTCTTCTGAACTGCGCCAGCGCTGCGCAAGCTGCGCCGATGGCGCAGAACAGAAGATTATCATCTGCCTAGCCGAGCTTCATGAGACCCTCTGCCAACCGAATATACAGGGGCGGCGCGAAAGCATCGATGCTCTCATACGAGAGCTCGTTATGTCACTTGCAATCGTGCTTAGAGAGCGGAGGGGCGTATGACGTTTGCCTATCCCTTGGTCCTGGCTGCGCCGCTTCTTCTCGTTGCCATCTTTCTCTTGCGCCGCACTGCGCCACCGCGCGCGATTTCGGCACCCTCTGCTGCGCTGCTGACGGCACTTCCCCGTTCGCTCAAACAGCGACTACGAACGCCCACGTTAGCAGCTCTGATCGGCGCCACCTGCCTTTTTCTTGCAGTAGCGGCTGCTCGCCCACAACGTATATCTGTAATCGACTCTACCAATCACGGCCGCAACATCATGTTAGTTGTTGACGTCTCGCGCAGCATGGCAGAACGAGACTTTCCGGCGGGTCTGTCATTTATCTCACGGCTTGATGGCCTTAAGAGCGTGGTATCAGAGTATGTAAAAAAACGGGCACAGGATCGCGTCGGCCTGGTTGTGTTCGGACAGGCGGCTTTTTTGCAGAGCCCACTTACCACAGACACAGGCCTCGTTGAGCAATTCGTGAAAACCTTGTGGCCCCGAATGGCAGGTGATGGAACTGCGATCGGCGACGGACTTGGATTGGCGCTGAAACGTCTGAGAAAAACCACCGAAGGCTCTCGAGCCATAATACTGATGACCGATGGTGTGAATACAGCTGGCCAGGTAAGCCCGCTCAAAGCTGCTCAGGTGGCGAGGGATCTTGCTGTACAGATCCACACTGTCGGAATAGGTGGTGGAGTCGGCGGCGGAGCAGGCAAACTGAGTGCGCCTGGCCTGGCAGATCTGTTCACCTTCGGCGGCGCCCCTCACTCTGAATTCGATGATGGCACACTCAAGAGCATCGCTTCGACCACCGGCGGGGTTTATTTC
>JBIKWG010000158.1:0-6819 GCA_044356425.1 Bdellovibrionota bacterium
AGGGGCGATGAAGGGGGGGGGGGGAGGACTCTTCCGATTATTCGGCGTAATGATTTGCAACGGCGGCAACGTTGCTCATTTCGTAAACTGAGTTGGGAATTATCAGGGCGCTAGACATATCAAAGCCTAGTTATGCTTGTTAAAGTGGTTCGGCGCGACTGATCAGCGACCCCCCAGACGCGAGTAACCGCCCACAACGGCTTTTCTGGTGTCAGAGCTATTTACCCTACACGCTCACCGTGTTCTTATTTACAACCATGACGCAGGCTGCACTCAAACAAGATCTCTCGCCGATGATGGTTAGGTACCTGGAGTACAAGGAGAGGTATCCAGACGCCCTCTTATTTTTCCAAGTGGGCGATTTTTATGAGCTTTTCTTTGAAGATGCGGTTCAGGTTGCAAAGGCATTAAACCTCACCTTGACCTCACGCGATAAGAACAGTCTGCAGCCAATCCCCATGTGTGGGGTGCCGCTGGCGGTGCTCGACGGTTACATTGATAGATTGCTACCCCTTGGATTCTCTGTTGCAGTTGTGAGCCAAACAGGTTCAGGGGCAGGAGTAGAGCGTAGCCTGGAGCGCTTTGTAACACCAGGCATGCGGCTCTTTACGAGCGTCTCCTCAGACTCAACTCAAAGCGTTGTTGCTGCGGTTGCGGTAAGTGCGAATGGAGATGAGTTTGCGATCGCTTTAAGCGACCCTCAGACGGGTGAGCTAACGGTAAAGGATGCGATTGAAGCCGGGGCACTCGCTCGTGAAATCGGGATGTACTCCGTTCGTGAAGTTGTGCTTCCGCGTGCGGCGTACGGTGATGCGATAGACCGCAGAAGTTCGTGGGTACGTGGGGTTGAAGCCGTTGTTGGAAGAAACTCACTTCGGTTTCGCCCTGAGGCAGCGCATTCATCTGCGCTAGAAGCGTCCATGCCGGGGTGTGCCGCAAGTGAATTTCATGGCCTGTCCCCCTCAGCAAAACGCTCGGTAAGACTGCTGCTTGCGTACCTTGATGAGGTATCCCTTGGAAATGCAGTACCGATCACTTCGCTCTCTTTAGCCCGAGCCGACGGCCATGTAGCGATAGACGCATCTACACGCAGAAATCTTGAGCTTGTTCAGAATAGTAAGGACGGCTCTACGCTGGGAACGCTCTTCGGTTTTCTGCAGCGAACAGTTACACCGCTCGGTGCACGCCAGCTCAAGAGCTGGATCCTGACGCCGCTGCTTGATCGTTCAGCTATTACCAAACGACAGGAAGCCGTTGCGGCATTTCTCTCTGATGCAGCTCTGGTTCATGAACACTTAAACGGCATCGCCGATCTTGAACGGCTTGCTGCCCGGGTGCAGCTCTCGGTAGCATCGCCAAAAGACCTGGGCGCTATTCGCGATGCCTTAGAAAAACTACCCTCTATTCAGGAGCTGTTACGAGAGAGCCCTAGTTCGCTGCTTTGCGAGCTGCGCTTGCAACTTGATGTTGACCAGACTCTTACCAAGAGCCTCGCGTCAGCTCTCGTAGATAGCCCACCACATACGGTAAACGAGGGGGGCATATTCAGGGCTGGCTTCGATGAAGAGCTTGATGAGATTCAACAGCTGCGCACAAACGCCGAGAGCTGGCGCTCAAGCTTTGAAGCGCGCGAGCGCGACCTAACTGGTATCGGTAGCCTCAAGGTGCGCTCTAACAATGTAATCGGGTATTTTATTGAAGTGCCGACTGCGCACGGCGCTAAGGTGCCTGATGCCTACCAACGCAGGCAGAGCACTGCCAATGCAGAGCGATTCGTAACACCAGAGCTAAAACAGCACGAACATGCAGTCGTCACTGCAACCGACCGTCAGATTCGCAGAGAGCAGCAGCTCTTCACAGAGCTGCGCAGCAAGGTTACTCCGCATGTCGACGTGCTGCGCACGGTCGCAGCCGCTCTGGCCTCACTTGATGCGCTTGCCGCACTTGCAGATAGAGCTTCGCAGTTTGCTTGGATAGCGCCGACAATAGTAGAAGAGCCTGTGCTTGAGATTGATAGCGGATTTCATCCGATTATTGCTGAGCTGTTAGAAGGTGCTTTTATTCCTAACTCAGTTGCGTTCTCTGCGGCTGGTCCGAGCTGCTTTGTGCTTACAGGTCCCAATATGGGAGGTAAATCAACCTACCTGCGTCAAACGGGGCTTATCGTTGTACTGGCGCAGATGGGCTCTTTCGTTCCAGCAGCCTCAGCAACGGTCGGCATCGTAGATCGCATCTTTGCGCGACTTGGGGCAACCGATGATCTTCACGAAGGTGACTCAACTTTTATGGTTGAGATGCGTGAGGCTGCGCAGATATTGGCTTCAGCAACCTCACGGTCGCTCGTATTGATAGACGAGCTTGGGCGAGGTACGGCTACCTCAGATGGCCTATCCCTTGCTCAGGCCATCCTAGAGCAACTTGCGCTCGAGGTTAAGGCGCGCACGCTCTTTGCGACACACTACCATGAACTAACGGCTCTTAGGGGGCTCGAGGGGAGCGTTGATAACCTCTCGGTTGGCTCGGTGGAAGAGGAAGATCGAGTTGTCTTTACTCACCGCATTCAGTCTGGCCCTGCACCGCGCTCGTACGGACTTGAAGTCGCAAAGCTCTCAGGTTTGCCGGCATCAGTGATTCAGAGGGCCTATGAAGTGCTCGCGATTCTTCCTGCTTCAGGGGCGCCGCTTGAGGGTCTTGACAGGCCCCGAGCTGCTACATCGACCAATGAACGTCAGTTCGGTCTCTTTAACCCGCAGCGTGCGGCGGATAAGTCACTAGAGGAGCTGCGGCAACGCGTTCTAGCGGTTGACGCCGATTCGCTCACGCCGCGCGAGGCGCTTGGGCTTCTCTATGAGCTAAAGGGGCTCGCGCAAAAGGGGAAGCCGCAGGGCTCTTAGGCGCTACTGTGACAGACTCGACCTATAGATAGAGCGCCGGAGCTGATAAACTAATCTGCCGCTCGTCTCTACACGGTTCTCGACAACACACAGAGGCCTTTCAAAGGGGATTTAGCGTAAAAGGCAGGGAATCTTGCACCTGATGGCTAGACACAGTGCCTGCAAGCTCGGCTAGCTGGTCGGCCCAATCGTCTAAGGAGCGTCGAATGTGTGCATACATCTGATAGTCGCGCACAGAGAGTGGAGCAGACTTATCGGCCTCGCGGTCTCTAAATTCGGCTAGCATCTGACCACTTTTGCCGTCCCTCACAATGCCCTCAATAGCAATACTGCCTGAGCCAAACACTCTAATGATTCCACTGCCCGGCAGGAAGATGCCTGCGATGGTTGCAAGCACTGACACCTCTGGAACGTTCGGGGATATCTCAGTGATGGCGATCTCTAATACAAGAGTTTCGTCCGTCGGCTCATTAACTACGGTAAATTTTTTGACGGTTATCGGCACTCCCTCCGCCGAGAGGCCGTCGCCGTCGTAGTCAGAGAAAGCACTTTTTAGACGAGTGTGAAAATATGCACTTAACTCCTGCAGATCCGCTATGCGAGATTCTTCAACCGCAGACGAAAACTTTCGGCCCTTAATTTTTGCCTCAGCGGGCAGGGAATTTATCGGCATAATTGAGATACCTTGATACCTCCTGCGAAGCTCTTCAAGGCGCGCTACGTCCGGCACATAGACGGCATTAAAGGGAGCACGTTCCGGCATCGGCTTGAGCCGCTCTGGGTAGGGCAGAAAACCACTGTCATCAGCGGGCCTAGCTTTTAAGAGGCTACATGCGGTGCACAGACCTACTATGAGTGCAGGCAAGACCAACCGATACTTCATCGTGCTACGGTTTGAAGCGGGGGTGCGAGCTCTCGATCGATGGCAGCGGTGATGCGATCGCTCAATGGGTTCACAAATGACCCAAACCGGCCAACGACAACACCCTCTTTGCTGAGAAGGATCTTTTCAAAGTTCCAAGAGGGCTGATCCTTAAATTCGTCTGAGGCCCGCGATAAAAGTGCGCGGTAGAAAGGCTGCATGTGTGGTTCAGTGACAGAGCCCTTCTTGAAGAGTGGAAAGGTGACGCCAAACTTAGTCTTGCAGAACCTGGCTATCTCATCATCAGCCTCAGGCTCTTGATTGCGAAAGTCGTTGCTCGGAAAACCCAGAACAACAAAACCTCTCTCACGGTAACGCTCATAGAGAACTTCAAGGTCTTTATATTGGGGTGTAAAACCGCACTTAGAGGCGGTGTTGACCACAAGTATGACCTTACCTTGAAAGGTGCTCATCGCAACCTTAGCGCCGTCAATTCCCTCTACCGTCAGTTGAAGCGGAGAGAGGGCAGAGGCTTGTGCATCAGCCGAGCTGTCTGAGGCATGAGCCGCACCTACTAGACAGATGACAGCCATGCAAAACGCGCACATCAAGTGCCAAACGAGAGAGCAGCAGCAAGTGCCTCTAGAAGAGGAACGATCGGTAAAATTGTGCATCATCGCGGCGACTCCAGAGGATAGTTTCGGAAAGTGTAGGTAGATTTAAGGTATAATGAAAGCAAAAACTTTAGACAGGTACAGGCCCCTGGGTGCCAACTTGGTACTGGCACCAGACTGGTTCCCCGAGTAATCTCACTGTAGTGGTCAAAGCAGTTCGGGTAAGGAGTAGTTTTGCGCCGGGATAGAGAAAAGAGGAAGGTCATGCAAGCACTCGTGGGGTGTTGTGCCCGCTTCGCACGGATGGGCGCTCTTACCTTGGTGCTAGGGCTTATTACAGCGTCAGCCCATGCCGAACGCCACGGCAGCTCAAACCTTGTCCGCAGCGAGTACGTGCGCCTTAGAAACGTAGACCCCACAGGCGATAACCCCGCACAGCACCAAGATTGGGAGGCTCTGTCGAGACGGATTGACAGCGCAATCGCTTCTTTAGGAGATGGTCCCAACTCATTTCGCTACCGTATTTATGCAGCCGACGTGCATTTGCGCCTGTGGCGCTACGGCCGGGACGACCAAAACATATCAAAAGCCGCCAAGGTTCTTGAGCCGGTGCTGAAAACCGCTGCTCCAACGTCAGACCTCTATGATGCATTAATTCTGCGCGGTGATATCGCTCTTGGCGGCGAGGGCGCACCAGGAAAAGCCCGTCGTTTCTATGAGCGAGCGGTAAAAGCAGCAACAGAGGGTGGTATTCGCGCTCATGAGCGACTTCGCGGTATAGAGAACGATACCTTCCGCTCTCTTATTCCCTCGCCGGATATGGAGGCACCCCGCCTGCTTGAGCGGCGATTCTCACGTAAGCGTTCGAATGTTCGGCGGGTGGTACTAGATCCTGGACACGGCGGGGACGATCCCGGGGCGGTTGGCCATCGCGGTGTGATAGAAAAGGAGGTAACCCTTGATGTTGCTAAGCGAGTGGAGTCGATCTTGAACACCTCATACGGCATCCGCGTTGTGCTTACTAGGCGAGACGATGCGTTTACGCCACTTGCTCGCCGGACTGCGTATGCTAATCGTCGGGAGGCGGATGTGTTCGTGAGTCTGCATGTTAATGCAACCCCATCACATCAGCTCAATGGCCTTGAGACGTACTACCTAGACAACACTGACGACGCTGCAAGTCGAAAGCTTGCCGAACGCGAGAATGGCGTTGCCCCAGGAGAAGACCTGGATGACTTGAGCTTCATGTTAAGCGACCTTATTCAGAGCGGTAAGATAGAAGACTCAATCCGGCTCTCGCGCACCATGGATAGGGAGGTTATGAGGCACGTCAGTCGTGATTATCCTAAGGGGCGCTCACTTGGGGTAAAAAGCGCCCCTTTTTTTGTGTTAGTTGGGGCACATATGCCATGCTCTCTGGTGGAGCTGTTCTTTGTTGACCATCCTGGTGATGGCGCTAAACTAGCAGACAGTCGCTTCAGGCAGCTTCTTGCAGAAGGGGTAGCTAGGGGCATTAAGAGCTTCCTTGACGGTGATAACCGATAGACCTAATCGGTCCGTCGCTATCAAGCATATACATTACATGTAATTCTTCATCCCCAAGGTAGCAGGGCAAGAAGGACTGGCACAACGCACGTGCAGACATTGAAAATATGTTAAAGATTGAAACTATCCACGTAACCCCATTTCCCCAAAACGCGAGAATCATCTGGGATTCTGACTCAAGAGATGCAGTAATAATCGACCCGGGCGGAGATGCTGAGAAGATCCTTGAGCGAGTCCGCGCTCTGGGTCTCGCTGTTTCTGCCATTTGGCTCACTCACTCTCACCTTGACCACTGTGGAGGCGTACTGCCACTTCTGAAACAGCTTAACGTGCCCCTCTTTGGCCACCCAGCTGAAGCTGAATTTCGCGCAACCGTTGTAGGGATCGCGCAGATGTATGGACTTCCGGCGAGTGAGTGGCACAACTGTCCCGAGCCGAGCAATTACATTAGTGGGGGTGAGACGCTTTCAGTAGGCGCGTTCAAAGCAACAGTGCTCTTTACTCCCGGACACTCTCCTGGACATGTGAGCTTTCACTTTGCAACCGAGAAGGTTTTGGTAAGTGGTGATACCCTGTTTGCGGGTTCGATTGGACGCACCGACCTGCCAGGCGGTAACCACGGAGAGCTGTTGCATAGCATTAGAAGCCAGATATTTACCCTAGACCCTGAGACTCAAGTCATGAGCGGCCACGGCGACGACACAACTGTCGGGGTTGAGAAATCCACTAATCCATTTTTTCATTAGTAGGGCTGCATGAAACAGGGCTCAGAGAAGCGAAAAATTATTCTTGGAATTACTGGCTCAATTGCCGCATATAAAGCAGCCGAGCTTACCCGTTACCTGACAACACGTGGATACGAAGTGCGCGTGATAATGAGCGACTCTGCCGAGAAGTTTATCAC
>JBIKWG010000159.1:0-6793 GCA_044356425.1 Bdellovibrionota bacterium
TAAATGTGCGCGCCCCCCTTTGAAACAATACATCGAGCTCTGCAAGTACCTGCTCATGATTAAATTGCCGAACAGGGATATCGATTGAGGAAAGGCAGAACTCGCAGGTGAAGGGGCAACCACGCGAGACCTCAACGTAAATGACTCGATTAGCCAGATCACTGTCTGAGTAGTACTGATAAGGCAACTTTAGCGCCGCAAGCTCTGGAAGCTTAGCATTAATGACCCGCTCTGTTGGTGGCTCTCCAGCTACGATACAGCGACAGAGATCTGCGAATGCGACATCAGCCTCGCCTGTTATCAGAAAATCGGCTGCCTTAACTATCGGCTGATCGTGGTATTCGTAACTAACCTCTGGGCCTCCAATTACAACGACAACTTCTGGTCGCACCTTCTTTAACAGAGAGATTACCTCATACGTCCGCTCTACATTCCATATGTAAACTCCGAAGCCTACGATGCGCGGCTGATGAACAAGAAGAGCCTCCGCGATTTCGCGCGCCGGCTGTGCAGCCTCAAACTCAAGTATGCGAGCACAGCTCTGCAGATCGCCGAGATTAGCGTATAGATATCGGAGACCGACAGCAGCATGGATGTAACGGGCATTGAGCGTTGAAAGAAGTATCATCGGAGCACTCGTTCAAAGAGCTTACCGCACTATGACGTCATCGGATAGCTCTCTGCGCCCCTGAGATGACGGATATGCCCTGTGCAAGAGCTCTGATATCTGCTCAATAGCCGCAAGAAGAGCGGTGCTCAGACCATCACAGGGCACGCGCTGCTCCAGGATACGCGCAACCGCCCCCCACTCTGCATCACATATTTTGCCGTTTAGACCGCGGTCAGCTACGATCTCAGCGTCGCGCTCTGCTAACAAGAGATAGAGCAGCACACCATTATTATCAGCCGTATCCCAAACACGCTCAGAGGCAAACAGTTCAATAGCCCGCTCTCTTGCAGATACGCCCCGGATGATAGCAACCGTCGTAAGCGCCCCCTCAACCACTATCCGTAGCTCAGCAGAGCTAGTTGCCTCCAGCCTTGCTACGGCCTCGGCCAACCTAGCGCGCTCCACCTGAGGCAGCGCCCGCGCAACCTGAAACCTGCCCATCCGAGCATGCTGAAGCAACCTACGTACTATCTCTACCATCTTCCAGATGCGCCTCCCCCGCTAAAGCCGCCACCACCCCCAAAAGAGCCACCACCGAAAGAGCCAAAGCCAGAGGGGCCTCTACCAGACCATCCTCCAGCGCCCGAACCGACCCCAATCCGAGATGCCGTAAGCTCTGGGCTAAACAGAACAAAGAGCGCCGATACAAGAGCCACTAATGCCGCCACCGCAATTGGCAGAACAAGTAGTGTTACAGCAAACCCGAAGCCACCACCCAGCAACGCTCCAAATCCTCTGCCAAACAAGGCTGTAAACGCCACCCCAAGCCCATAAGCAAAGAAGAAGATCGGCAGCACGGCGCCGATATCGGCACCTCCTGATGCTACAGCAGGCGGAAGCTCCGTACCGCGAATTTTGCGCTCAATACAATCTATCCCAGCCTGCACACCGGCAACGATCTTTCCATCCCTAAACCGAGGAAGTATCTGCTCATCAATAATTCGATGGGCAACAAGATCAGGGATCTCGCCCTCAAGGCCTCGCCCAATTTCTATTCGTACACTGCGGTCCTGAAGCGCCACAAGCAACAGTGCGCCATCGTCAACACCGTGACGCCCAAGCTTCCACTTCTCAACCACCCTTATGCTATACTGCTCGATCGTCTCAGGCTTTGTGCTTGGCAGAATGAGCACTGCAACCTCACTGCCCTTCTCTTGCTTAAGCACCTCAAGCTGATGTTCCAATGCTCGCTGATCTGCCCCGAGGACACCCGTTGTGTCGACAATACGTCTCGTTAACTCGGGTATCTCAACGAATTGCAGGGGTGCTTCTGCGTGTGCGCCCTGTAACAGGGTTAAAAAAACTAATACTACAGCTCGAAGGCACTTCATGATTAAAAGCTGATCTTAGGCGCTTCCGAGACCTCTCTCTCGTTTTCCACTGCAAAATTAGGTTTCGTGTTGTATCCGAACGCCTTGGCAGTCAGATTCGTGGGAAACGAGCGCACGGTGGTATTGTACGAACGCACAGCCTCTATATAGCGAGTACGAGCTACCGTAATTCGATTCTCTGTACCCTCAAGCTGCGCCTGAAGATCTCGAAAGTTACCATCCGCTTTCAACTGAGGATAGGCCTCTGCAACAGCAAGAAGCCGCGAGAGTGCACCCGAAACCATACCTTGAGCCTCCTGGAACCGTTTGAACGCCTCTTCACTGCTCAGTGTTGATGCATCAATTGTCATTGATGTTGCTTTAGCTCTAGCCTCCGTTACCTTGGTGAGCACCTCTTCCTCGTGGCTGGCATAGCCCTTGACCGTACTCACAAGGTTAGGGATTAGATCCGCTCTGCGTTTATACTGGTTGATCACGTCAGACCAAGCAGCCTGAACTGTCTCATCGCCAGACTGAATAGAATTGTAGCCGCACCCCGAGCAGAGCGCGATAAGTATGATGACCGGAGCTATGACCTTACTCAGCTTCATGATTTTCTTCCTAATACATAATCCCTCTACTTGTAACCACTCCCGGGTAACAATTCCAGCACTGTTTTCATGCTACTTTATATTGAGAGGTTAACTATGAGCACTACATGGATCCTTGTTGCAAGCCGTGACGAAGCACGCGTGTTTTCAAGACAGGGGGCTGAGCTCACCCTTACACTTGAAATAGACGTTGGAAACCCAGCTGGGCGACTAAAGAACTCTGACATCGATAGCGACCGCGCCGGTCGCTCTACAGACAATCGCATGCATGCTCGACATGCATACTCCAGTGAGGTCGAGCCGCGGGATCACCTTCTGCACGCATTCTACACAGAAACGCTCAACACTCTACGATTAGCCTATATACAGGGTCGATTTGATGACCTAGTCGTCGTTGCCGAACCACGACTGCTCGGCGTTATTCGTCAACGACTTCCTGAAATGCTGCGAGAAGTTGTAACGCGCGAAATTCCTAAGGACTTAAGCTTTGCCTCGCCGCAGCAGCTAGCAACCCGCGTTCAACGGTAGGAGCGAACTCCAGATTTAGTGGCAGGTTCCAGGCTGGACGGGGCGTAAGCAACAGCTGGTAAAGCTCCACAGTGGAATCAACAAAACACGCCTCACAGAGCTGTAAATAGAGATCCCATTTTCGAAAAAACCGATTATCGAACCGGCTCCCGAGCTGCTGAATTGCGCCCCAATTAGCCACAAAATTTCTGCGCCAGTGCTTCAACGTCAGAGCGTAGTGGGGTCTCCAGTTTTCTACATGACCAACCGCCAAGTGGCTCTGCCTGGCTGTACGAGCAAGCTCTTCTAAACGTGGCAAACGAGAGCCGGGGAAAATGTGCCTCTCCATCCAAGGATCCTGCCTCCGAGACGGCTCCTCTTCTAGTCCGATAGTGTGAAGCAGAGCTACACCATCGGGGTTGAGAGCGGTTGAGACTTTCTTCAAGAAGGTGCCGTAAGATGCGTATTCCACGTGCTCAAACATGCCAACACTCACCACGAAATCATAGCGACCGCTAAGGTCGCGATAATCAAGCAGCTGCACGCGGAATCGGTCTGCAAGCCCGCGTTCACGCAGCGCTGCGTGAACGAAAGAGTACTGCTCTTCGCTCAGCGTAATTCCGAGGCCGCGTACCTGCGGATAATTTTTTGCTACGTGCAGCAACAATCCGCCCCAACCGCATCCAATATCCAGCAACTCACCGCCTCGGTCGAGACCAAGCTTGCGTGCAATCCGATCGAGCTTCTGCTCTTGCATGGTAGCGAGATCATCACTCTCATTACGCGCATATCCACACGAGTACATCATGGTCGCGTCGAGCATCAGTGCAAAGAACTCGTTACTTAAGTCATAATGCATACGGATATCTTCACGCGATTTCTCCCGCTTTGATCGCAGGGGCCTCCACCTTCGCACTCTTTCGAGAAGCGTCTGTACAGGGCTCTGCGTAAATAGCTGATCGACATTATTTGCAAAGAGCAATGAGAAGAGATCCGCTAGGCGGTCGCCGGCTACACTCCACCAACCATCTGCGTAGCTTTCGCCAAGGGCAAGAGAGCCTCCAGCTAGAACACGCGCAAACAACCCCTCGTGATGAACATGCAGAGTAACTGCTAGTTTTGCCTCAGCTTGACCGCACAGGGTACGCCTGCCGCCAGGCTCAACCACAATCAACGAGCCACGTCGAATATGCTGCTGCAAAAAAGCCGCCAGCTGCGACCCCCCCATCACGGCCGGCTGCTGCGCGCCGTAGGTGCCTCTTGTCACTTCGTTTTGAATTGATTCCACAATAGCCCTCTCCGGAAAGCTTCGACCCCTCTGCCCTGCACGAACGACAACGTGCCGCAGGGAAAAACGTATTAGCTTCGCTTCAGTATCTCAGATCTACTGTCCTGCCCGTATGCGGCGGGTCATTACGAGTGCCACCCTTATTAGGTTGTGAGGCCTTAGGAATGACCCGTGGACACTCTGCGCTGTGCTCATAAACGGTAACTCACGCCAAAGCACACCGAGGCACCTCGTGTGATATCCAAAAGTTTCTCGTTTTCGTGGAACCGTTGCTGCTAATTGCATTACTAGATAATTGCTGCACTAGCTACAATCAACACAGGCACCGCACGCTTAAGGCACAGCTCTTCAAAACCAACTGTTACTAATCCTTCGACTCAATTGTTGGTCGCTTCACCTGGAGATACATACGATCCAGTTTGCACCAGCGGATCTTGGGCGAGTAGTATAAGATCACCTGTGCGGTACGCTACGGCTTTTGAAGCCATTTTAATATTTGAGGAGCCTCCCAAGAGCCGCGCGAACGGAGCAACAAGCGGAGCACTTGAGGTGTTTTTAAGGTTTAGATGAACGTATGCAGCTGTGGCGTTGCCTACTGAGCCGTTTACAGCAGGCGAGAATAGCCCGGTTGTTGTATCGAAATTCCCGAGAACAATAAAACCTCGATCACTGTTATTAGCTGGTCTGTATCCACACCACGGGAAGTCGCGATTAGTTCGGGGACTAAAGCTTGAGCAGGCCATCGGAGAGCTTCCATCGGACGCTACCAACATCTCACTTGCTTCAACCAAGCGTGAATAGCTCGCTCCGATTGCTGGAATAGCTGCTGCGTGTTCAGCTTTGGCGATGATGCAGTTCGCCTTACCCAGGTCGTTTGTGAAGCTTGCACAGCCACCCCCCGAGGCTGGCGCCGTCAGAGTCTTGACTGCCGCCAGTGCCATATACTCGGCTGCATTTCTTTGCTGTAGCAGTGTCGTTCCAAGAAAAAAAACATTGATGGCTAGTGCAACAAATGCCAGAAATGCCACCATCCAGATGCTAGAAAAGACAATGATGGCACCGCGCTGCCGACATGCCGACTGTGGTGTTGCGCTTGGCCGCTTCATACCTAAAGGGGGTCGTCTAAACAGATACAAAAGTTTAGCCTCCACCGCAGCTTTGACCCATGAAATAGTACCGTCAATTAGTTAGCCGGCCTTTCACTGCGAATTAAGCGATTAATTGTTGCAATTTTGGCCGGCGGGAGGCACCGGAGTTCCAACGTACGGAACGTACTGGTTGACTGAGATGGAGCTCGCCAAATAGCTCAGCCAACCCTTGGTGGTGGCGCTGACTGAAATAAAAATCATACATAATCCAGTAGCACCGGCGTTTACATCTGATGGCGGTGCCGCAAATCTCACACGAACAGTCATATCTGAAGAAGATATGAGCTTTTTGAGCTTGAACGCTTGTTGAACATACCAGCCAGCAACAGCTTGGGCGCAGGTGGAGCAGGCACTGTTCTGGCCGTTTTCACCACAGGCCCCCACGCTTGAAAGAGTCTGCATGCAGGCAGTAGCTGCAGCAGAATCGCCAGAAGCTGTCGATGATATTGAGAAGCTCGAATCTCCGAGCGGCCCTAGAGCGGCCATATTGGGAGTTCTGCTCAGTACCACGCCTACCTCGCGTGCCGCCTGACTAAGGTACATGTAATCAGAGAGCCTCATTCCCATCACAACGATGCCAGCTATCATTGCGAGCAGCACCGGCAAGATTACGGCGGCTTCAACTACCAGAGAGCCCCTCTGCTGCAAGAGGGCACCGGATCGTTCTGACACTGGCACTTTTTTCATCACAACAACCTCGGTAGGCTACCACTATTCAGCCCACGTGCTTGATCTGCCTTGATCCCATCTCCACACACGACCCTGAATCACCGACCATTCATCAACAGAACCGTCGGCGCGCTTAGCTTTTACGACGCCCTGCACCTTATCATCCGGATCTGCCGCTTTTACGGCTGAAAATCGATCGATAAGGCTATCCTTTGTGAGAGGTTCAGGCCCCGCTTCTTCACCAATTGAATCGAACTCTCCGTTGAGCATCAAGCTTAATTCTCCAGAGCGTGAAGCAAGAAATATCTTCTGCCCATCACTCGGCGAGACACGAAGGGTTACTGTGAAGCTCTTTTCAGTATTAGGACTCGAAAGAGGCACGTAGCCTTGCTGCTGTCCTCCGTTGAGATTCATCCTGCCCTGCACCGACAAGACTTCAACTTTCTTAACGATTGTTGTTACAACAGCATCAGATTGTTTCGAATCCGAATACCAGAGCACGTCAACTTTCGAGCCTGGAACTCCCCAACCCTCTATTCCGGCAACGTTGTCTAATTGTATTGTGATGGCCCTGTACCCGGGCTGGATCT
>JBIKWG010000160.1:0-6735 GCA_044356425.1 Bdellovibrionota bacterium
GACCTCGAAGATCCGCTGCAAGAAGCCCTGATCCTTAACTTATCGCCGTTTTGGCACCCCCCTCGCGACAGCCAGGATCGCTGCACGGCTTGCGGCCGCGACTGCTCAAAGAAAGTCTGGGAAGCCGCCGGCGAGAAAAGCCCCAAAAAAACAACTTCTTTTGGTGATCTCTTTAAAGATGCCATAAAAAAACAGAAGAACTGAACGTCCAACCCCCAGGGCAGCGCAGACCCCCTTCTGCGAAAGTAGACATTGGCCCGCACTTCCCTAGGACATTTCGGATCAATATTCAGATAGCCTCTGTTTCCTCAGAAAACCAGAATGCGCATAGTGTACGATTCTTTGATTTGCGGCCACTATACATCGTAGCAGAAATTAGCGTTGTGCGATGTACGATCGCGCTTCGCGATCTAGTGCGGCGCCATCCCAGCGAAACCGCTTGTAGACAGCCTCTTTGAATGAGAGCCGCTCATTACGTATCGCTGTATATATCTCCATCAAGCCTGAGATACCTCGGCGATCGGTAATGGCAATAAAGTCAAATGCCGCTCGCCCATAATCTTGGGCCGAACCTGAAAATTCTACCGAATTGCTTTGGACTGCTTGCTCGGCGAGCTTTCGATAGTACTCACGCACATGCCCACGCGATATTGCACTTGAAAAATCAGATGCATAAATTTCAAACCACGAAGCGAAACCCTCTGCTCGCTTACGATCACCATCCATCTGCTGACCTCCGAGCAAGAGGTACTCAACAACATGTCCCATCTCGTGAATCAACACCTGCGCCAGCATCGAATCTGTAACTGCTCCAGCGTTGCAATCAGGCGCGATAAAATCTGAGATGATGTATATCTGATTTGGCGGAATCATAAATCCGGGATGGCCGCCCAAAGAAAGCGCCATCGGGAACTGAGAAAATGCACTCTTTTTATCCGTGAATACAAGTGACCAGTCATTTCGGGCTGACCTTACCTCACTCATAAAGCGCCCAGATTTAATCGCTCGATTCACTGCAGATGCAGCATCCGCAACGGCTCGCGACGGACTTTTGCCTAAACACTGCTCCACACTACGAGGCCAACGAACCTCCATGGGTCCGAGATCGGTTACAAACGACGCCTGCTTGGTTGCACCCTCAAGCTTTACTTCGCTCGGCGGAGCAATATCCTTGGGCTGACTATCCGCACAAACCACTCGGCTGCGCAGATGAAGAGGCGCCTTGCTAGGCGCTGCAACATATTGCACCTCTCCTTTGTCATTAAGGTAAGCACAGGGTAACTCTGCACCAGCATGTCGTGACAGACCCAAAACGCTCACCAAGAACGCCGCAGCAACAACTATCGATCTCTTCACGGTAGCCTCTCTCTAGCCTACAGATAGCTCCCGACGCTTTGACTTCTTCCGGCCTGCTATCTTCTTACGACGCCCAAGAATTGCCAGCTCAAGCACCTCGCTTACATGCTTCACCGGAATAAACTGGATCTGCTTTCGCTGCTCTTCTGGAATCTCTTCAAGATCTTTCAAGTTTTCAAACGGAATAATCACCTTATTGATACCGTACTGCAACGCCGCTAGAGCTTTCTCGCGCAGGCCACCAACCGCTAAAATGTTGCCACGCAGCGTCATCTCACCGGTCATTGCAAAGTCATTAGAGACCTTGCGATCTGAGAGCGCGGACACTAGCGCGGTAGCAATTGTAATTCCTGCCGACGGCCCATCTTTCGGAGTGGCACCACCTGGAACGTGTACATGGATATCATATTTCGAATGGAAGTCTGCCTCCAAACCGAGCACCGATGCGTTAGCACGTGCGTAAAAAAGGGCGGCTTGTGCCGACTCTTGCATGACACTCCCGAGCTGACCCGTCAGCGTAAGAGCCCCACTCCCCTTAGCCAATGAAACCTCTACAGGCATCACCTCACCACCATGCACAGTCCACGCGAGTCCCCGAGCAAGCCCAACTGCCTCGCGCTGCTCGGTAACTTCAGGGTCATATTTGGTGGGCCCCAGAAGCTTGGCTACGTGCGAAGCCTCAATTACCCGGGTTACCTTCTTCTTTTCAGCAACCTCACGCGCAATCTTTCGACACAAAGCTCCGATCTCTCGCTCAAGACTGCGCACACCAGCCTCACGGGTATAGCGCTCTACAATCAGCTCAATCGCCCCGCTAGAAAAGTCTACGCGCTGCTTCTTAAGGCCCGCTTCTTCAAGCTGCCTCGGAATGATGTACTTGGTCGCTATTTTCTGCTTCTCTTGCGAGGTGTAGCCAGGGATGTAGATCACCTCAAGTCTATCAATAAGCGGCTCAGGTATCGTATCCATCGTGTTAGCTGTTGCCAGGAACAAGACTTCAGAGAGATTGATTGGCACGTTTAGATAGTGGTCGCGAAACTCAGCGTTTTGGTGTGGATCAAGCACTTCCAAAAGAGCTGATGCTGGATCGCCCCGAAAATCTGCGCCGATCTTGTCTAGTTCGTCGAGCACAAACACAGGATTCATGCTGCCACACTGCTTTAATCCCTGCACGATTCGACCAGGCAAGGCACCCACATATGTGCGCCGATGCCCGCGAATCTCGGCTTCATCTCTCATACCACCAAGAGACATGCGATTGAATTGACGCCCAAGTGCTCGGGCAATTGATTTACCCAGAGATGTTTTTCCAACTCCTGGTGGCCCGATAAAACATAATATAGGACCTTTAGACCGCGGATTTAGAGCCCGTACGCTAAGATACTCAAGGATACGATCCTTTACCTTATCAAGTCCGAAGTGATCCTCGTCTAATATCTCTTTGGCTTTCTTTAGATCAAGCTGGTCAGTTGTTCGCTTACCCCACGGAAGATCGGTGATCCACTCTAAGTACGTCCGCAACAGAGCAAATTCACTTGACTCAGGGCTCATGCGCTCAATCCGCTTAAGCTGCTTAAAAGCCTCTTCTTGAACAACCGTCGGAAGCTTGATTGCTGCCAAGCGAACTCGCAGCGCCTGCAGATCATCTGAGCCGACATCTCCCTCTCCGAGTTCACGCTGAATCTGTTTAATCTGCTCTCGCAGGTAATACTCTCGCTGCCCCTTTGTCATCTCATCACGAGCTTTATCTTTAATCTTTTCGCTCAAGATAAACTTATTGAGATCATCCGAGATAACAGTATCGGTCATACGCAAGCGCTTCAGCGGGTCAAGCTCTTCAAGCGCTGATTGCGCATACGCTAGCTCTAGCTTGTAGTGCGCAAGAATCACGTCTGTAAGGATCGCCGGGTCGTGAATCTCTTCAGTAACGATTATCATCTCCTCTGGCAAATGCTCATACTCAACAAGGACCTGCAAATTCTCACGAATCCGATTCATCATCGCTTGGCTCTCTGCAGAGAGTTTGCGAGTTGTTGCTGTTGCTAGTGGCTCGATTCGAGCCGACATAAATCGATTCTTGGTCTCATACTTCTTCACTCGCGCTCTGACTAACCCCTGAAGCAGCACCTTGTAACGGCCGTCGGGAACCTGCAGGGTGCGCACGATATGAGCCACTACGCCAATTTTGTAGAGGTCTTTGTTTGTCGGATCATCAACTTCAGGATTGCTCTGGGTAACAACGAAAGCTACCTGGTCATCTGCCATCGCCGCTTCCATAGCCTTAATGCTTGCAGGTCGGCTCAGATAAAGCGACATCATGACGCCTGGGAAAGGAACCATATCCTTTGCTGCCAACACCGGCAGAGAACCCGGAACTAAAATAGGTTCGGGAGCTACAGCACTTCGACCGCTACTGCTCTTTTTTGATCGAGAAACCTTGCGAGAACCTTTCTTTGCCATCGTTTCGTTAACCCCTTGTTACATCCCTTACTTTGACTATAGACCCTACTCACGGGTGATAAAAACAGGAAAAATGGTCGTTGGGCTCGCTAGGTGGGTGGTGGTAACTCGCAGCCAGCAGATAATAATCAGTGCTTCCAGCGGCCTATAGCACACAAGAGCACCGGCATTACTTTACCCAGCCGGTCTTTGTTGCTCATTGTAGGCATCTGTCTAGTATCCACTATCCACAATCTCATCTTTTGCAAGGATCGGAGCTCCACTCTCGGGCTCTATGCGCTGATTGCCCCGAAACGAAAATGTTGAGTCAACCGGGGCGTCCTGGGCTGAGGAAGGAGCAGCCCCCGGCATAGACTCAAGAAACGAGTCGGCCGTGACCTCTACAACGTAGAATGCCCGATGTAGCCCCTCTGGCTGCTCTACTGTAATGTAGCCGGTTACACCATCATAGGCAGGGGAAGAGCTTAGCGCCTTTGCAAACGAAGAACCTTCTGCGTTGGCCCTCCGCAAGGCGTGCAACACAAGTGTTGCTGTGTCAAACCCTTGAGCCGCAAGGAAATTTGGTGGACTACCAAATCGGCCACGATACGATTCAACAAATTGCTTAACCGGTGGCCGATTACTGTTAGGAAAAAATGCAGTCACAAAAAAGGAATGTTCAAACAGCGCCTGAGAATTAGCGATTTTTACCGGATTATCCCACAGGGCAGTGCCCATCGGTCGAATTTTTCGCCGCGTAGACGGCGAGAGATTGGACAACAAACGAGCGCTAGTATCAATGTTATCAGGAATCAAAACTGCTTCGGCCGTTGACTGTTCAATCTCTTGCGCCGCTCGAGTTAACGATAGCTCATCTGATGTTTGGTAGCTAACTTCTAACTCTAGTGAGAGCCCCAGGGAGCCAAGCTTTTTCTTGAAGGCTTGCTGGTACTCAACTCCTGTTGCTGACTGCGGATACGCCACGGCAAAACGAGTAATGCGCCGATCCATGTGCGCTGCCGTTACGAGGGCATCGATCTGACTCGACGTTGTAGCACCAAGCCGAAAGATAGAACCACCGGTATAAAAAGCCTCACTTTTGGAAAGGGCAATTAGAGGAGCATTCAACTCTCGCGCGGTGTTTGCTGCAACAACAGCTGCATCAGACAGGATTGGCCCCACAACAACATCAGCTTTACCACCACTTACCAGCTCTCTTACCGCACCAGAGACAATAGCCGAGTCACTGCTAACATCTCGAACCATCAACTGCACTTTAGGCTCGTCATGAGCCGCCTCAATCGCCAACTCAAAGCCCTGCTTTGTGTCTCTTCCAAGAGCTGAAAACTTATCCGTCAACCCAACGAGCAAACCAACAACTGGCGCTTTGCCAGAGGAACCACCAGAGCTAGCAGCATCTGCGCTCGCTTGTCCAATCAAAGAAAGGCTAGGGTCATCATACCCTTTCCAAAATGGACCTGTGGCAGCAACTTCTTGAGTACCGGGCTGCGAGGCTCGACGAAGTCGCTCTCGCCCAATCTGCTGCGCAATAAACTCATCAGCACGCCAATTTGTTGCCGACTCCTCAAACTTTTCAGGGTCTAACGAACGCACGAGCAGGCTCGCGCCTCGTGCCGCAGCTTCGCTCTCGGGCCCCCGATTGCTGTCTGTACGCACACGAGAGAACCAGGCTAATGACTGATTAGAATCGCCAGTTTCACCGTAAGCAAATGCCAGAATAAGTCCGAACGGCGCACTTACTTGTGACTCTCCAAGCCCCTTTTTCTTGAAATATGCGCTAATCGTTGAGAGCGCCTTAGCAGGCTCGCCAACAATAAGGTATGAGCTACTCAGACGCAGCGCCGCGGCTTCTGCCTCACGAGGCAAAAGTGATAGCTTACTTGCCGCCAGGTAGGCTTCATGAGCAGATCGACGCTTGCCAGCCTTCGAATACTCATCCCCAGTAAGCAGTTCACGATTAGCCAACCGCTGACCGTTCAGGTCCTGAAACAGCTGCCACGTTTCCCATGGCAACAGCTGCATATGCGCGACTTCGTCACGCTCTATATATGAGCGCTCAGGAAAGCGGGACGGCTTACGTGTAACCTTGGCTGGAGCAGAACATCCTACCGCGACGAGGCACGCAGCCGCCAAACTAAGCGAAAAAGAAACTCGTGTGACCATACGAATCAGCCCCGACAGACAGAAGAAACTATAGTTTGGAAGGATCCATCTGACCATCCGAAATCACAGAGGAGCCCCCCAACTAGAGCGATCCAACTGGCCTAAGAGAAAATCCCTTTGACCTTGTCAAAGAACCCCTTATCAACGCCATCAATGTGCGGCTCTCCCTGCAATGCAGCCAATTTCTCAAGTAGCTCGCGCTCCTCAAGAGAAACCTTCTTCGGCACATGCACAAACACCCGCACATGCTGGTCACCTCGACGCTGCGGACTGCTGCCTAAAATAGGAATTCCTTTATTCTTAATGCGGAAAACCTTACCCGATTGAGTACCCGCAGGGATCTTAAGCTTTACAGGCCCCTCTAGTGATGGCACGTCAACCTCAGAACCGAGCGCAGCAGTTGCATACGATATCGGAACTTCACACACCAGTTCGCTCTCTTGTCGTTGAAAGATGGGATGGTCTTCGATCAAAATCTGAACATAGAGATCACCGTTCGGCCCACCACCACTGCCTGCCTCACCCTCATTGCGCATCTTAAGCCGCTGGCCCTGGTCCACACCGGCTGGGATCTTCACCTTTAGTTTTGTCTCTTTGACCTTAAGCCCTGCTCCTGAACAGTCTGTACACGGCTTCTTTATCACCTCACCTACACCACCACATACGTGACAAGTGCGGGCTAACGTGAAGAACCCCTGCTGAATCCGAATCTGCCCGTGGCCTTCACACTGCAAGCATCGCTCTCGAGAGCTTCCC
>JBIKWG010000162.1:0-6670 GCA_044356425.1 Bdellovibrionota bacterium
TCAAAACGGGACTCCCTCCCAAGTGACCATTCGATGGCGAACTGACGTTGAAGCACCGACAAAAATCACCTGGAGAGCGATCGCATCCTCATCCTCCGGCGAAATCACCAAACTGGATTCAGTTCGTGAGCACTCTGCAATCCTCACTAATCTTCTGCCGAACAGCAGCTATACCTACGCGGTAGTCTTACCCTCTGGAGCTACGGCTCTCAATACCTTTAGAACTGCGCCGGCGAATGAATCAGAGAGCTTTAAGGTGTGGGTCCTAGGAGATGCTGGAAGCTCTGGCACCTTAGAGCGAGGTGAGTCTCCTTCACAGATTGCCGTACGCGACGCTTTTCTGAAACGTCACTCTGCAGCAAACCTGCGCTTCATGATCTTTCTTGGTGACAATGCATATCAAACCGGAACAGATGTTGAATATCAACGCGCAATGTTCTCAATTTACCAAAACAGCCTCTCTTCACTCGTCTCTTGGTCAACCCAAGGCAACCACGATCAGACAGCTAATGCCTACTACGATGTCTTCTCATTTCCCGAACACGGTGAGGCAGGTGGTATACCTTCAGGAACTGAGCGGTACTATTCATTCGATTTCTCAAATGCTCATTTCGTCTCTCTTAACTCATTTATCGATGACAAATCCTTTCGAGCCGAGATGATCGAATGGCTAAAACGAGATCTCGCTTCAAACAAGAAGAGATGGACCGTCGCGCTATTTCATCACCCCGCCTATTCTGCTGGCTCTCACGACTCGGACCTCTCTACGAAGCATGAGGCACCTATGAAGTGGATGCGCGAAAACGTAGTGCCCATTCTTGAGCACGGCGGCGTTGACCTAGTCATGGCAGGCCATAGTCACGGATATGAACGATCCAAGCTACTCAACGGTCACTACGGCAGCTCCTCAACGTTCACGTCAGCATTCATAAAAGACGGAAGCTCCGGCGATCCACGCCAGGATCAATCGTATAGAAAACCCGGAAGTATGCCGGTTCCAAACGCTGGCACTGTCTACGTTGTAGCCGGCAATGCAGGAGCAGAGGTCGAAGAGCCACGCCGCTATCCTGGCATGCATACATCGAACGGGAAGTACGGCTCTGTCCTTCTGGAGTTCTCGCAGACACAGCTCACTTCATCACTGATTGACTCGACCGGTGAGCTGGAAGATCAATTTGCTATAGTGAAAAAGGACCTGTAAGTTTTTATGTGGCCACCACGAGCCTGCCTTTACCTTCTGAGAAGCTCTCGTGAGAGATAGTCTACCCTGCGAAACTCCTCTTAAACTTGCAATATGTAGCTGGTGCTCGGGCATTGGCGGCGGCGCCGCGCGGATGGAGTCGTATTACCACAGGTTTTACGACCGCCGGCTGATTGACCCACATCTGATTAGCTTAATCCAAAGGCCCAAAACTGGCCCAGAGTATGATCAGAAGATGCCGCATATCCCACTTAATCAATCAAATCGATTTAAGCACCTCGTCAGTATTCTTCAAGATTTTGATATAATTCAATTCCAGGGAGGCTTCGATCCGATAGTGTGCGAGGCAAGCAAGTTTGTAAAGCGCCCGCACGTCCTGATAGAAGTCCTACACAACATCGAGCGCGGAGGCCTCTATCAAGAGATAGACGGCATCATCGGAGTTTCAAAAGCTGTGCAAAAAAAGCAGCAAGATGACGATCGGTGCGTCACGATTCTAAACGGTGTCGACCTCGATCTTTTCCCGTTTTTACCAGAGAGAAAGTTCTCTGATAAGATAATCCTGCTGCAGATCGCCCGGCGAGCAAAGATGGCAGTTAATCTTGATGACCTGGCGGCAGACCTCGTCGCGATGCACCCGTCTATTGAGCTCTGGATTGTTGGCGACTGGGTCGGTGAATCAACCGAACAGGTAAAGTTTCTTGGTATCCAAGAGAATGTTGCTGACCTCTATCAACGCGCCCACTTTACTGTACTGCTAAGCAAAGAGGAGCCGTTTGGACTAGTTGCTATAGAAAGTATGGCGTCAGGAACCCCGGTGATTATCAGTAATTCTGGCGGATTTTGTGACATTATTACCGACGCCTCTCACGGATTTTTAGTGGATGGGCCAACTAACGAGCAAGCGTTACGTGTAATAGATGAGGCCATCAGCTGACTCGGATCAGAGAGATATAAAAATATCGTTGAGGCTGGCCGCAGAAGGGTTGAGCAAGAATTTTGCATCAAGAAATGTGTGAAAAAATATGAAGAAGTTATCCTTAATCTGTACTCGACCAAACTGGCCTCACCACTACTAGCCCCAGAGCCCTTAAGGATTCCGGCGGCTGCCCTAGTCGGCGAAGCGCTCTACGATCTACACGCCGGAGAGCTAGAGATGATGTCGGCCAGGCTTGAGGCCTTATCCTGCTCAGATGATGCTATAAAGAACGAGCGAATACTAACAACTGCTCATCGGTTGGGACTGTACGTAAAGCTTCACCGACCCGATCTATTGCCCCGAAAACTGAAGCTCTATCTGTACTGCTGCGGAGATAGAATAGAGGATACTCTTGAAGAGATGCTTAATGACATAGGGCTGCTCAAAGAGACGGGGCTGTACGAACATCTTTACAACTATCTCTATCAAACCAGGGAAGAGTTTCCAGAGCGCTGGCAGAAGATACAGGAACATAAGCTCTGAGCGTGTTTAACCTACGTCAACAAGGTGCCCCAACAACTACCAGGTGGGAAATGCCTGGTAGATCGCCCTATGTTGCGTCAGCCGCCACACCGAACTGCTTCTCTAACTCTTCAAGAGTAGCTTGTGCTGACTCCCATTCTGCCATACGCGCCTCAAGATTTCGCTGCGCGGTAGCGAGGCTGTGTGATGCGCTGCGAATCTTTTTAGCATCTCCATCAGCTGAAGCCTGTGCCAGTAAAGTTTGAGCTAGAACAATCTCTGATTCGAGAGTAGCTATAGACTTCTCAATAACCCCCACTCGCTCTCGCGCTGGATTGATGGCCTTTGAACGCTCTTGAACCGCAGCAGCCCGCTCGCGCTTATCTTCCTTAGATTTAGGGGCAACTTTGTCGCTAGTTTGCCTGTTTTTCTTGCGCTTAGATGGCCCACCAAACTGGTCTTCTTCTTCGTCCCATCCGATATCGTCAAGAAATTCGTCGTAAGTTCCCTCATACACAAACGGCTGATCGCCCTGGAATACAATCAAGCGCTTAGCAAGTCTGCGAAGAATCTCTTCGCTGTGAGTTACAATCAGCACTGCCCCCTCAAACTCTTCTAGAGCGTCTGTAAGAGCCGACACCGACTCAATATCCAGATGGTTTGTTGGCTCATCGAGCAAAAGAAGGTTACATGGTGTCGCCACAATCTTACCGAGAGAAACGCGACTACGCTCACCTCCCGATAGAACCGAAACCTTTTTGAGTGCATCATCACCTTCAAACATCATGCAGCCGCAGATCGCACGCACAGCGGAGCGACCGAGTGCTGGGTTAGCACTCGCTACCTCCTGCTCGATAGTAGCCGATTGTGCCAACCGATTAGTATTTGTCTGCGCAAAATAAGCCATTGAGGTATTCGGGCTCATCACAACGGCACCCGCTTGTGGCGCCTGCTCGCCTGCAATCAAGCGCAACAGCGTGGACTTTCCACGCCCGTTTTTTCCAATAATTCCGATGCGATCGTCTTTTTTAATCGTGATTGAGAGGTCCTGCACTAAAGGCTTAAGTTTAGGATCATAGCCAAACGAAACACCTTCAACCTCTACCGGAAAGCGCCCTGGAAACTGCTGATATACAAACGAGAACTCAAGGTTTGCCTCGATTGAAAGCTCTTCCATAGTGCCCATGCGAGCCAGAGCTTTGACGCGAGACTGCACCAAAGTCGCCTTGCTAGCTTGCGCTTTAAAGCGGCTGATAAAGCTCTCCATACGCTTAACTTCTTTCTCTCGATTAAGCCGCGTACGCTCGTAAAGCGCTTCATCTTCTGAGATCCGCTCGAATAACTTCTGAGAGTTGCCCTCAATTTTTCTGAACCCGCTGCGGTATAGCAAAGCACTGTGGGTGCTCACCTGATCACAAAAATAACGATCGTGCGAGATAACGATCATTTCGCCAGGCCACTGCTGCAGATACCGCTCTAGCCAGCGCAGCGATACGATATCAAGATAGTTCGTAGGCTCATCTAAGAGCAGCATGTTTGGCTCTGAGAGGATAAGCTTCGCTAAGTTAATACGAATCTGAAATCCACCTGAGAGTGCAGACGGGGACAGGTTGTAGTCGCTCTCGGAAAAGCCCAAACCGCCCAATACTATCTCGGCTTTGTACTGTTCACAGATAGGATCGCCTATCAGAGCAAGACACGCTTCTTCTAACACAGTAGGCTGCGAAAAAGAGAGGTGCTGCTTAAGGTATCCGATCTTATATCCACGCGGGGTGCTTACATCTCCGCCGTCAGCCGACTCCTCGCCGGCAAGGATCTTAAGCAGGGTAGACTTACCCGACCCATTTCGACCAAACAGAGCGACACGCTCGCCAGGCGCAACCGTTAGGGTGGCACTATCAAACAGAACCTGCTCACCGTACTGCTTCTCTAAATTACTAACTTGTAACATAACCCGGCGACTGAACGTTTGCTTACCGCGGGCAGTCTATTTATCGGCACTTTTTGCTAGCTATTTTCGTAAGCTGCCTACCCGCGCTGCAGCCTAGTTTTATTCGCCTCTGCATTGTGCCTGTTGATCGCCGTATATGCAACTCTTCGCCACGACAGCTACGCTATGAGCCCCTTTTTATCGTCACATTCCTGGTCAACCGCCTCAGGTTTGCGACTACAGTAGATCATATCAAAGCATAACCTGCCGACCATGCCCCTACGCGGTTGAGAAAAGTAAATAGCTGAAAGCGAGAGATGCTCGTGCATATCAAGCCCCTCACGCTCAAGCTCCTCTGCTATGTCTTCATCCTCAAACGAATCACAGTTTGCTTGAGATATACAAACCGCTCCGCGCATGCTAAGAGCAAAAGCCACTACGACGGGAAGGATCGCAGATTTTGGGCCAACTCTAGCGTACAAAGCCTCACTATCCTCAAAGCCGAGTTCGCCAAGCCAAGAGTTCAGCTTGTGATCATCCAGGTCCAGAAATCCGGTTACTGACTTCCTCTCACCAGTGATGAAAGAATCAAACAGCACGGGCGCCACTACTCCATGCACCACATCTAAGCGACTAATATATACACACGCACACTCCTCTTTGGTTTCAGGATGCTGAAACTCGATCTCTATCAGCTCCTCAATCACGTTATAGGTGTCGTCAAACACTACACCGATGTTGAGCGATCTCCCCTTTTCAACGCACCAGTATTCGATCAACTCCTCAAGGGTTGACGACTGCTGCATCAGCTCCTCTAACTCCATCCGAAATGTAGGCTCAGCATTCTCTGAATAGGATATCTCTTGCGTCTTCATGCCACTTTCTCCTCAATTACTCGGTACCTGCTATTCGACATCTGCGCGCAGCTACTCTGGTCTCCCTAGACCAGCAGCTGCGAAGCGCGCTGCCCGTTAGTGCTCTACTAGAGCTGTAAATCGCCGTAGCTTTTAAGAAGTTGCTTACAAAGTGTAAAATAATTACCTGTGTTAAAAATCCGATTAGGGCGATGGGCAATGCGCATGAGTTTGATCCAGTACGAAAGTGAGCTAAGTGACCGAAGCATTGAGGGTTTTATGGCTCACGTCATTTACTACGACAGCGATTCAGAATAACTTTCAACAGCAGCTATAAGTGTGTGTAGTAACGGGAAAAGACGACAAACATGCTCGATGGACTTCCAAACTCCTCCGCCAACCGAGCTAAGGCCCACCGCGGCGACGGCTCCACGCAAGCAGACGATCCGGAAATGCACATCGCAGACCCTACGGAGCGGTCGCTTGGAACGGTTGAGCTGCACGATCCTAGCCAGCGATGGCTTCCGGCCAGCGACGAGCAGCGGCTTTATGAAGCGCTAGCCGCCCCTCAGAACTGCGCCTGCAGAGAACTAAGGCGGATTGCAAAGCTGCCCTGCCAAGTAACCGATGCGATTGCGGGCCGCCTACAAAAGCAACTGTCCGCTGACTGCGACGATTATCGGAACATTACCGCGGCCGCGCTGTTGGTGGCAGAGACTATCGTAATCAGCAATAGGCCGGCAGCTGTCTCTCTCTTTGAAGCAGTAATCGCTAAAACACGACAGGTCGGTGACCAGGCTCTGATGGGTGGGGCGATGCTCGGATTGCTCGGTGCTCATGAACTGACAGGTTGTGAATCAAACGCCAAAGTCATAGCTTACTGCAAAGCTTTTGAGTGTGTATTTCCGACTACACAGATATCCTCGGCCGACTCAAGCGCTCTAGATGCCGTACGTAAGATCATTCCATACGCAGAAACATTTCTCACTCTAATGGAAGAAACAAGACAGTGGGCACTTGGTGGTCCCTGGGTGAAATTCTTTCATTCAGCCTCGTTAGCTCTCGCGGCAGCCCCAGAAACAGGCTCTTGTAGTGAAGCTGCGTTTATAAGAATCTCTCAACGGCTATTTCAGAGCGCATCCAAAGTGCCCCCAAGTCGCCTAGACCCAGACTGTATCGGCCGTGATACCGAGCAATTACTTATCGAGGCAAAGGATGCCTCAAACGATCAGAAGTTTGCGCAT
>JBIKWG010000163.1:0-6663 GCA_044356425.1 Bdellovibrionota bacterium
GTCTCCGAGCTGTCCGGGGATTGGCTTAAAATGTTGCGGACTTGCCTGACCTCCAAACGGCCCTGGTACTGGATTAAAGTCTCGTGGCGCTGGAGACAGTATCTGACTACAGGCGATGTTCACCGCGCCCACCAGCCATTGAAAGTCTGGGTCGGCGGTAATCTTTGCGCTCTTAGCGGGCAGCAAAAGGTCTGCATCCTGCATGATGCTGTTTGCAGCTCTGCATACCGCAAAAGGATCAGTAGAGCTCTGCTCCCGCTGTCCAGGTTGGATTTTGGTGAAAACGAAATACGGCCAACCTACGCCGAGGTAGACGGCAGCTTCATCAGAGCCAGCGGTGGCAATTTCCCTTAAAAGTACGCTTCTTGACGATGCGTCGTAGTCCAGCCTTAGAGAGAGTCCCCATTTCAGCTGAAACCCTTTTTAAACGACGGCCGGGGGTTTAGGTACGGATTGTTGCTTGGTTTTATCAGGCCTAGTAAGCCCATTGAGAAACTGCGCTCTAAGAATTCATCCGTGACCGGCCTCTCAGGAGAAGCGCCGCGTTGCTGCGCCATAGAGCTCTGCATTGAAGAAAATAGAAACAGAGCTGATGCTGCTCCGAGAAATAAAACCGACCTTATCCTCATGTAGAATCTCCCCCCCCCAACGTCTAACTTACTGTAACCCAGATGAAAGCGGGTGGCCCAACTTTCTGGTTTATTAGCATCCGGCTTGTGCAAAGAGCTTCTTAAGAGTTAGCGGCCATAATCTTGGGCCTTCGGGCAATTGAGAGAAGAGGGGGCTCGGCTGTCCCTAGGGCGTGGGCTACTTGCTCTGTATGTTACCTGCGGGTGTGTTTCTCATGCTCAATTCGAGGTCATGACGTATTTATGTTCTCTCTAGATAAGCTTTCTCTATAGAGCAGCAGCGGCACCCTTTCTAAAATCTTACTTTATACTCTCAGCTGGATACCGTAGCATCTCTGTGTTCTGATGAGTGGGCTAGATTAATTGCTTTTACAGTGCTTTTCTCGGCGCTTTTCTCCTACATACGGTGTCTTCCTCAGAAACCGTGTAGATCTATTGCAATCAAATGGATCGCGTGGTCTGTGTGTAGACTAGAGAAAGAGAAAGAGAGAGAGAGAAAGAAAGCACCACGAAAAGACATCCAGGAGCTTAACATATGGGCGGGATACTTATCTTTGGTGGTTCAGGTGGCATCGGTTCGGCTATAGCGGCGGAGCTCTCAGGCAGAGGTACACCTACCTTTTTAGTGCAGCTCAGGACGTCAAAGCATCGGGGTATACAGTCGCCGATGTAACGAAGCTTGATGACATCGAACGAGCTTTCTCAGAAGCAGCTTCGGCACTCGGTTCAATCAGAGGTGTTGCTCACTGCGTAGGTTCTATCCTTCTAAAACCGGCGCACCTCACCAGCGAGGCGGAGTTTTCTTCTGTTATAAATCTCAATCTCACATCCGCCTTTCTTGTTATGCGAACAGCGGCGCGCACGATGACCGATGGGGGTTCAGTTCTGCTTTTTTCATCTGCAGCGGGGCGAATCGGACTCGCGAACCATGAGGCTATCGCGGCCGCAAAAGCTGGCATCATTGGGCTCACCCTTTCGGCTGCAGCGACTTATGCGCCGCGAAAGCTGCGAGTCAACTGTATCGCGCCAGGGCTCGTGCAAACCGCTCTCAGTGAGAAGATTACGTCGAATCCAACAGCCGCCTCCTTTTCGCGCGCACTTCATCCTCTGGGGCGTCTCGGCGAGACGGCCGATATTAGCAAGCTTTCAGCGCTGCTCCTTTCAGACGATGGTAGCTGGATAACCGGTCAAGTGTTTGGGGTAGATGGAGGATTAGGCACGCTCAAGACAGCGCCAAACACGACGAAGTAGGTGTTTGAGTTTGACTATACAACTCCATATGCGCAGGGGTCTATAATTGAGCAGCGGCTCTTGATTCATCTTTGCCGAAGTGTTTCCAACCGAATCCCTCCCATAAGTTTTCTCGCAGAAATCGTGCATTAACTCAGCGCGCACCTGATTGTTGAAGACTACGGCGGGTGCTGCATAGATGTGGGCACCTATTTCTGGACTCAACGCACCACACAGCCTGAGTCGATTTTACATGAGCTCACGACGTGCCGTGGGACATTTCTCTCTGATAAGAGTGCCACAAGAGCTGCTCGGTGACCGTGCCCATGTCGTTTGCAGAACCGTAAATTGTATACCCTCCCCCTATGCTGTGGACCAAGGCGGGTTGCTTCAAGCCCGACAGGAGGATTATGAAGCGAGGCACAGAGTTGGGTTTGGGGCGTGTTTGGACGGCATGCTTAGTGATTGTAGCCTTTACTCAGTTGGACGTAGCGCGTGCGCAAGAAGAGCCAAAGCCGTGCGGCACAATTACCAAAAACGCTCGACTTACCAGCAACTGTGCCGGGCCGCTTGTTATTGGGGCAAACAATATAACGGTGGACTTAAATGGATATGCCGTCCTTCCGACAGGCTTGACCGGTGTGGAGGTTTTCAACAGGCACGGCGTAACGGTGAAGAACGGTACCATTAAGGGGTTGCAGACTGGGTTGTATGTCAAAAAAGGTCACCACAATACGTTTCGAGATTTGGTGGTAGATATTGATGTTGGGGTAGGTCTCACTACGGTTGTTCTGTTTGAGGATGTGCGTGATATGCGCGTAATCGGATTGAAGGCATTCGCCTTCGAGGATGTGGGCTGCTTACGATTTACGGGGAAGAGAAGCACCCTAACGCGACTGTCGTTGTCAAATAGCAATGGCTCTGCGCTTGCTTACGTGCACGGACGTGAATTAACAATCTCTAAGAGTACGTTGAGGGGTGGATTCATCCGACGGTGCACTGGAGCGGTCTTACGTGTTTCGGATAGTGTGGTGCGCGACAATCTCTTGCAAGGCGTACACAGTGAAGGTCTGTGTCTCGAAGGAAACCGAAATCAGATTAGGGGTAATGTGTTGACCTCGTCATCAGTGGATGGGCTCACCCTTGTAGGTGGCGAGAAAAACGTATTTAGTCACAACCAGGTGCGGGCTGAGAACGAGAATCCTCCCGAGGTTGTAGATATTAATGGAGGCCAAACGGCTTGTAAAAATTCTTGGCGAAAAAACCAATTTACAACTGACTCAGAGGGCGATGGTCCGATGACGGGATGTATCCAATAAAGCAGACTTCCTTTCCTCGGACTACGTCCCGACCATAAGGCTTGCATAGCCTATGGCCGCTGAGAGCATCAACAAGACTAAGGAGGGTACTCTTCGGAACCTCGCGGTATCGGCTCGAATGTGCACGGCTTGCGCGCAGCCCATTAGAGCAACAATCCCAAACGATCCAACTATTGGAAGGGCCAGATCTTGCTGGCCAAAGAACAACATGGTTGCAAAAGCAAGCTTCAAAATACCGGTCAGATCACGCAACCAGGCTGGAATTCCATACTCCTTAAACTCCGTGACGATGTTTTCGTAGCGTACAACCCACACAAAGAAGATTGAGGCCGCTACGAGAATCTTTGTTCCTAAAAGTATGGTATGCATCAGAAAGCCTGGCAGTGCGCGCAAAGCGCTGTTAAGTGATCTGTTGAGTGATATTTAATTTCTCATCATTCTAAACCTCCACCTTGCGGCTAGCAATTAGGTATCTTAGCCTCTACCGGTTGACGAGCGGGGGACTTAAGTCTCACCGCTATTGAGCGGTGGTTCTGCATCCACGGGCGTAACACGTAACTATGCGAACTATCGAACTGCTGACCTTAGCTCTGATAATCTCTTTTCTTATCTTTGGCGCCCGCTGTCTGTTTGCGCAGGCAATGGTTCAAGAATTCGATCGATGGCGCGTTCCAGCCCTCCGTCGTATCACCGGAATGCTAGAGATCTTGGGGGCCCTGGGGCTCGTTGCAGGGCAGTGGCTGCCGTTGGTGGGGCTCATGTCTGCCGCAGGCTTGTCGTTACTCATGACGTGCGGACTCGCCGTGCGTATTCGAGTCAGGGATAGCTTCTTACACAGCTTACCTGCGGTAATATATCTAATTGGCGCCACTCTTGTGCTATTTGATTTTGCCCAATCTCTATAAGACGTAGCGACGCAAGTTCTTGATCAACCTGAGCACCCGAACCTCTTCTTGTCTCTTGCGTTCCGCGCGGTATGACTCACATTAAAAGAAAGGGAAGCAGAGCTCTGAGCATGGATTAGGCGAGTGGTTGCCTTACAAATGTTTGAAGGCATTTAGGTGAAGAGCAAACGATGACGCTTCAATCGAAACGTAAGCTGATGCAGGCGATTAGGAAGGTACATCCGAAGGCAAGTAATGGGCAAAAGAGTGCGCATCTTGACCACCTTGAGCTAGCAACAGGACTAAAGCGTAACTACCTGAATCGTCTTTTGCTGACAGGATATAAGAGCCGCCGGAGAAAGCCAGGAAGACGGTGCCGGTACGCTAGCGACCCCTTTTTCCACGCTCCGAATCGATTCGCTATGTGGTCGTGGTTTTAAATGAACTAGCGCAGCATCCGGAGCTGACGCCTGGCGATTTTGATTGCTTTAAGAAAATAGCTGATGAGGGAGAGTATGTGATATTTGATGTGCAGTAGGGCAAGGCCACGGTGATTAAGTGGACCTTGATGGGTCATAGCGTGATACGCTGCATGTCGTAGGCGAAAGAGACGTTGAGCTTGCGAGGCGATAGCAATTGTTCAAGCTTTTTATAATCCAAGAAGCTCATATCTTCTGGTTCTTCGAGGTGAGATAGAATTGTCTGCTTAGCTCGGATTTTTTCAACCAGCTGTAGCACGTACTCAAAATCCATCTCGTGAATCTCTTCTAGGTGACCCTCTGGCAGTCTCCGCTTTCCTGAGAACGGTTCAAACTCAAAGAGTCCATTCTGCAGTATGGCGAGGTCAACTTCTTGCACATGTGGCGGAGGGTTCCATCCGTAGACTTCATCTGGAGCAATGAGAGCGCGTTTGGTGGAAGACTTTGCTTCAATCAAAAAGGCGTACATCCCAGGGGCAGCTAAATGGATTGGAGTCACTCGGCACGTGGGAAACTCAACCGACTGACCTTCCTGCAGTTCGACCAGTGAAATTACCCCACGTTTCTCAAGGTAATAAAACGATTCACCCAGCCCGGGGATGGACCTGAAGTCCTTAGCGACTCCCGCAGGAAGATAGACAGGTGTGCACTTGTTGTTTAGGAATCCTCCGACGAAATCTAAGTTAGCCTCAAAGACTCTCCTGCCTGCTACATGATCTGGATGCCAGTGCGAGTAAAAGCAGCCCTCGATTGCATAAATCTTCGACCGAGTGAGTTGTAACCTGATCTCTTCAGGTGTATCGATGAGGATGTTTGGTCCGTGGATAAAATACGACGGCCCGCAGCGTGAAAACGGCGGCCCCTTCTCAATCGCCGCCACGCAGATGCGACAGCTACAAAATGCCTTTGGTGTTGCCACCGCTCCACCAGAACCTAGGATCTCTATTTCGATGTCGATACGATTCATAGGGCTTATTGCGACAATGAGACCGTGACACCGCTACGATCCTTCTTAAGTAGTAGCACCATGGGTTTGGTTAGTATAATCGGGGCTCGATGGTCTAGCCACCAAGAAGTAGTAAGCGCTTCAGAGGGGGATTCAGTACTTAATTACAAAGTTATAAGGCTAACGAGCGCGCACTTTCACTGGAATGCTCGATGACCAAAGACCGCCCGCGTTTGCCACGCCACGCCCACGGCAGCGCCACTGTCCGGCGCCAAGTCTCGAAATCGAGACTGTCTGACTTCCGCGCTTTGAGAATCCATGCTTGAGGGTGCCGGCTCTTATGCATACTCCCTGATATCTTGTTGCCTTGTTAACATTGCCCACAGTAAGAGTGACTTGTCTTTTCTGAACACGCGCAGAAATACTCTTGGGCTTTGATAGAAGCTTTTTTGGTTTCAAGACAAAAGTGCGCCGAGGATAGGTGAAATTACTGAAATCAAATCGCACACCGCCTGTCATTCTGGTCATAGTAACCGTCGCAGGGGAGGTGGTACTGGTGTCCATAAAAGTGAGCGCTCCGTTCGCTCCTGCGGCCGCAAGGGTATCAGGATTAGCCCCGTACGCTACTTTTATTGCAACGTCAGGGATAAATATGCTGAGGCTACCATCGTTGACAGTAGCGTTATCGGCTTTGGTGTAGGGCGCACCTACCATTTCCACGAGCGTCTGACTTGCATTATCAAACGAATTTGCTGTGACTATCGACGCATTGCTTGCTAATCGTTTCCCCTTAAAGAGTTGCCCCCAGGCCTTTGCTTCTGACGAAGAGTATGTTGTGTCGAAGACGCGGCCAGTGAGCCTAGATGCATAGTCGGTTTTACCTGTCCAGTTCTCTTCAGCACAACCGCTATTTGCGATTAGGGGGCACAGAGCAAGGGTAAGTGACGTGGCGCGCATAGTTATTGAAAGTGTGTTGCCCCTAACGGTGTCCGAATAACGCGAAATAGAAGTTACTGTGGAGTAACCATCAATATCCGAGGGGATAGTCGTAGTGCCTGCGTGCAGAGTAATTTTAGCGATGGAGCCCGGTGGAACCAAGGAGAGATTCTGGAGCCCGCCTTCAAGAACATCAATCCACAATATCCTCCCGCTGTCATAGAAATACGTATTAAGAGT
>JBIKWG010000016.1:0-23806 GCA_044356425.1 Bdellovibrionota bacterium
ATGGGCTGAGCTCAGAACATTGAGCTATGCGCAAATCCCCGAGCGGTAAACCCAAAGCCCCGCGCGGTAAATTTGACCTGAGCTGCTTAAAAGCTAGCATCTCCTGCGTCCATCTCGCCGTAAGAAGCCGCATCACTTTCGTCGAGATTATCGAAGCGAGTATATTCACCAGAGAAGGCTACGCGGACGGCACCAGTAGGGCCTGACCGCTGTTTTGATATTATGATCTCTGCGATTCCGCGGTCGGGAGACTCTTTGTTGTAGACTTCATCTCGGTAGATGAACATAATGATGTCCGCATCTTGCTCGATAGCGCCAGACTCTCGCAGGTCTGACATCATTGGGCGTTTGTCGTTGCGACTCTCGACAGATCGATTGAGCTGAGAGAGCGCAATAACGGGCACTTGCAGCTCTTTGGCGAGCGCTTTGAGAGAGCGTGATATATCACTTATCTCTTGTTCGCGTGAGTGGGCGTATGCAGGGCTTCGCAAGAGCTGCAGGTAGTCCACTATCACCATCCCAAGAGGGTGCTCGCGATGCAGGCGTCGAGCTTTTGCACGCAGCTCTGTTATCGTAAGAGCTGGTGTGTCGTCTATGAATATCTCTGCTTCTGAGATTCTGCTTGCGCCATCAACAATACGCGCAAAATCTCGCTCGGTGAGGTTTCCTGTGCGCACTCCCGAGTTGTTAATCCGCGATTCGCTACACAGCATTCGCAGAACGAGCTGCTCTTTTGACATTTCAAGCGAGAAGAACGCTACTGGCTTGCGATGATAGATGCCCACGTATTGCGCCCAACCGAGGGTGAGAGCTGTCTTTCCCATCGCAGGGCGAGCAGCGACAATAATAAGATCGGATGGCTGAAAGCCAGCTGTTAAGCGGTCGAGCTTCTCAAGGCCACTGGGCACGCCCGTTACCGGCTCTTTTTGGTCATAGAGCTTCTCAACAAGTCTAATTGAATCTTGAACGATATCGCTCACGCGACTGAAGGATGAGGCCGTTTTGAAGTCAGATACCCCTAGGATGCGCTGCTCAACGCCATCGATGAAATCTTCAATTTCCCCCTCAAGTTCAAAAGCTGAGGTGATGATGTCTGTTGACTCATGGATCAGGCGGCGACGAATCGACATCTCTTTGATCACTCGCGCGTAGTATCCTACGTTAGCGGCATTCGGCACGGCAGAGGCTAGGTATGAGAGGTATTGCGGGCCACCCACGTTATCAAGTTGCCCCATGGCCCGCAGCTGCTGTCCAAGCGTTACAATGTCGATCGGCTCTCGTTTATCCGAGAGCGCGGCCATCGCTTCAAAGATAGTCTGATGAGCTGTGCGATAAAAATCTTCAGCTCGAATGCGCTCAAGACATACATTTATCGCTTGATTGTCGAGTAGGACACTGCCGATGACAGACTCTTCTGCCTCAAGCGATTGCGGAGGCACCCGTCCGCCGGGACTTTCCTGACGTTGGTCTGGTTTCTTCTTGTCTCGGTAGCGGCGGGAGTTCTCCATGGTGTGACGAGGGATTGGAACAAGCTAGTCTTTTTCTCAGCGCTGTTAGTAGTAGGCCACTGATTCGTATAGCACCTCCCATGATTCTGCCTCAACAAGCTGAGGTGTGGCGAGGGCCAGCGACCACAAAACAAGGGGTACAACCGAAGCGGAAGTATCCTGTACGCTGACGCTGAGGTCAATCGTAAACTCGGGAATTATGAGTGCTTATTACACCACCTGAGCATCGCCGTTTCGACAAAAGACAGGAGCTCCGAGTGTTCTAGCGGGACACTCGTTTTCGATGTTCTTGTTAAAGAGTAGAATCTGAACAGCAGCAGCAGGCGGTGTAGGTCCTCTGGCTTAAAGAGAGGAAGTGCGGGGATATTACCGGGGGTCGAGTACGAGGACTGCTCACGGTAATCTTTGATTGCTGGATGAGGGCCAGAGATTTCGATCTGGTTGATACCCTCTGGAACTACGGAAAGCACCATTGCCGTGCGGTGAGTCTTATCTTCAAGAGTTACGTTGCAGGTTCCGGGTGCGTCATACGTAACCAAAAACTGGTAGGGGTCCGTCATTTTGAGATCTCTGTAGCTCTTGAATAGCAATGCGGCAGTATCGTACGCCCGTTGGCCCGGGAGGTCGTGGGCTTCAGGCATGTCGAGGCCGTAGCCATCGCTTTGGCTAAAACACCAGCTGCGAGCTGCATCTGCTTGAGCAAGATGTTCGAGTTCTCTGTGAGCAGTAAGGCGAGAGCCGTAAATTTGACCAGCAAATGCTTGGCTTAGACGGATGGCGACTTTATTGATTCCGCCGCGAGCATTTAAGGCCGCGGGGGATAGATATGCATTGACCCGACCACGCATCATATTTGACAAGCGTATGTAGGCACCTCCTATGGGATTGAGCGAGATGCGCAGATTAGAGAAGTGTTCTGGGTGCTGGCTATTCCAGTCCGGGCTAGGGAAGTAGATGTCAATCGTTTCGCGCCCTCGCAGCAAGTCCGCTACGAGCTGCGCAGCGCTCGGCTCGGCTGCTTTAATTTCTAAGCCAGTGAGGTTTTTTATCTGCGCCACTGCCTCTGCTCCAAGTATAGCGAACGGCAGCGCACTCTGGATGTGATTTGACCTCGCTCCGTTGGTTAGTTGGTCGAGTTGCTCGACTGTCTTACACACGATGCGGTCTACGTTGCTTCTTAGGCCAGCAATTGCCTTTCTTAGGGTTACCACTTTAGACGCAAAGTCCGAGTTGCCGTTATGAGCATCGACTAGCCACGTTGTGGCCGTTGCGTTGGGGGTGCCATTTGTTCGTATCTGAAGAGCAGCTATCGAGCCAGCTACTTCGAGCAAGATGTAGGCTCCGGAGGAGAGCGCTACGATCCGTTCACACGTCGCTGAGTCTAGGACCCCAAGCTCCAATCGGTCTTGCCGCGAGGTCTGCTGTTCGGCAGTATTACGGCCAGTTTCTTCATGTGCGGCACGAGCTGCGGTACGAACGCCGCGCATCCCATGAGGGTCGTAGCTTTCAAGAATAGTAAAAAGTTTTTTCGAGAGCGCATGCTGAAATTTTTTAGGATCTGTCTCAGTTTGGTCTTGGAAGTTAAGGAGCTCTTCCCGACACTTTTTGCCGTAAGCATCAAATGTTCTTATTCTCAGTGTCCCGAGGTTGTTCTTTGGGTCGATAAAAGCGTCAATGCGCACCCGCTCGCCGTTTTCATAGGCTCCGGCAGTAAAAGCGTTGCGGGCCGCTGTAGGATCGTTCGCAAAGTCTTCAAAAGCTGGAGTTAGCTTCTTTGCAACAAGGGTGCGGTTTGACAAGACTAGAATCTCAGCAGGCTCGTCTGGTCGTGCCTGATGAATGCCGCTCTCAGTGATAACCTCTGTGATCCACGTGCCTGGTGATATCGGTACTATTTTGGAAATTATAGAAAGCAGCGTCGGAAGCGGGCGTAGCGAAGAGTCAGTGTGTTCTCTGATAGCATTAGCAAGCGCTGCGCCGAGTTCCTTATCCGGTACGCTAGCGAGGGTATAGCGCACACTATGGTGACCATCTGCGGCCTTGCTCACTATTCGCAGCTTAGAGACTGCGTTCGTGTTTCCAGCATCTTGGAATGTTACCTCAACCGTGTAGTCATCGGCCAAATAAGTCGCTTCTTGGACCTTAGGTGGCACCGCTAGCTCGGCAAATTGAGGTAGCGCGCCAACTAGACGTCCGCCGCTAACTGTCAGCACGCATTGCACGCTCGGTGATTCTTTGTTGCTAGGAGCCTTGTGGTCTTTGGCTTGATCGCTAGGCTCGGGTTGCCGCACTGCTGAGGCATTTTTTTCGTTAATGCCTGATGGGGGGACGACTTCCCCACTGCTAGCGCAGGGCGATTGGCCGTGTTGAGAGTACTCCGGATAGTCTTTGTGATCAGGTATCATCTGAACCCCAATAGCCGACGAGGCCGGGCTAACTTACCGCGGCAGTTGCTCTCAAAGCTAGCAGATTAGTGGGGCTAATTTAAAAAAAACAGCAACCGCCTGCCGAGCGTGCAAGTTAGCCTTTGGGTGGGCCTAGGGCGTTCAAAATAACCAGAATTGCATTTTGTTACGGCAGGTGGCGAGAGCGTGTCTATCACCACCGTTTTTCTAACGAATGCTAGTCTCTCCAGATCGTTTCTGAATCGGAAAGGTCGATCCATTTGGATGCTGATTTCAGGATGTCTCCTGTGTTGAACTGCCCAAAATCTGCATTGGTTGTATCGGCCCCCAGGTCTTTTATGAGACCTATCGGATAGGATAGGTCTCGACTCGGGCAGACCACCACTATCTTGCGCTGTGACGGAGCTGCATCGTTGATCTGCGGAGAGCCACCGTCTTTTTCGGCGGCAGGTTCATTGTCTTCGCCTCTGCTCAGTTGCAGTGGGGCGCCTCGTCTCGGAAGCGGTCCGGTGCCTGTATGGGCATGAACAGCAGCTAAGAGGTCCGCCGGTAGGTACTCGTTTTCTTTGCTGAAGGAAGTAAGGCCCAGGGCAAAAGCTACCATGTCAGCTGCCATCTCTAGGTCGACGCTTACCTGACGATTAACGCCCTTAGGTGGGAGTCGCTTCACAATTACTGAGAGTCCAGCCCTGGCAACGGCGTCGAGAAACGCCCTCTGTCTTGAGTCGTCTTCGTAAGGAATGAGGGTGTAGTAGCGCGCAATGGTAGGTGCAATGCCAGAGGTAACTCCGCGAACAAGGGCCGCCATGTCAACTTTGCGATTGATGCGGCGGGTGGCTCGGTCAAGTCCAGTGCCGTCGATGAAGAGACCGATGGTCTTACGATCACGTTTTTTGATGAAACCTTTGCCAAGCTCTTCGTACTTCATACGTCCGAACGACCTCCTAACTACCTGTGCTCTCAACTACCCGTGCTAGCGATGTATTACCAAAACGAAGCCGACACTATAACCTGAAAGAGAACCTTTGGCTATCGGGGTAGCTAACTTTACTGGGCGGTGGCACTCTCTGGAGCAGCCATCGGTGCCTGAAAGTGGCTTGAGGAGCGGATCGACAGCATTCGCATTTTAAGCGCGTCAGAAACACGCGGTAGGCATTGCAGCAAACAAGATATGGCAGCGAAAAAAAGCCAGCCTTAGGTAGGATGGTTACCCTATCGTGTCGTTTTAATTTCAATCTGTAGGTCAGTTGCTGTGCCGTTGGATTTGGTGTCAATCGACCTACCGCACCACCACCTGGGCTCCAACGTGCAGCGCTTCAAATAGGGCCGCCATGGTGGTCGGATCTAGTCGGATACCGCCTACCTCGTCTGACCAGGTTGGCCCTGCGTGAATTGGCGTCTCGCCCGATAGGAAGATGGCCTGCGAGCCAAGCGCTCCGCGCCTAAACCGTTCTCGGGCACCTTGACCGGGAATGTCCAATCCCCGCGCTGTAAAATAGTCGTCTGGAGCGTACCACAGCGGAGCTTGCTGCTTAAGCAGCACTGTATAGGTGCCAGTAGCAAGCTGTGCGCTTCCCTCTATCAAGAATGTGAGTGGGGCAGAATCGCTTGGCTTAGAAAGTTCAGCAGAGTTGCTGACTCGGTCAATAGTCAGAGCAGCCGTCTCTTGGGTGTGTTTGTTCGGCATAAAACCGAGCATAGCTCGGCCACCAGTAGCGATTGTGTCGGTGTTTTTTGAGGCGTTAGTGTTAGCAGCCGATAGAGCTGGAGGAAATTCGGGGACGGGACGGGAGAGGGCCAACACGCCGTTAGAACTCCATGTTGTGGAGCTGTTTTCGCCGCCGAGCAAGCTGCACCCACACACCGTGGTAATAAATATAATAGACAGTGCCCACACCCTAGGTGCACATGTGCAGTATAAACGAGAGGGCTTCTTGTAGGTCAGGGCTAAGCGCGGTTCTGTGTTCATATTGTAGCGAGGTTCAGTAGATCAAACTGTAGCAGAGTAGGGATTAAAAACTAGAGCGCTCTCATGTGATGATATCCGTACACCACATAACAGAACCCGACGGCTAGTATTTTACCCCACAAAATAATGAGATGCAGGATAGGAGCCATACGGACTATGAAGATCCCGTACCGACTGTTGCAAGGGAACCTCGCTATTATCAAACAACGGTTGAGTATGGCGAGGTCGTGTCATTCTAGAGAGTTGAGCCCCAGCGGTTGATCTTCGTCAGGGCAGAGGGCCCCCTAAAACTTGCCTGCTTTGCGGGGTTGGGCTGTACTTGGCGCCAGGGTTTGACTTATGACCGCAACTTCAAGCTGTTTGACAGACATCTTTTCAACTCACACTCGCGTAACAGCAAGCTGCGTGAGGGGTAACCTAGCGCGTGTACTTCGTCTGCTGGCTGCATCCTTTTGCGTTACTGTTTTTGCGAGCGGCTGCAGCTTCGTGTCCCGTGAGACCGGAGGCGTTGCTGGTGGAGATAGGCAGGCGCTTGCAGCACCTGAGCCGCTTTTTACCTCTTCAAGGAAGTCGCTCAAGCAGGTGTCGGTACAATCGGCCCGAATTCTTCCAAAGCCAGATTTTGGAATTACGCCAGAGGTGCAGAGTGAGCTCGACCGGTTCATGACGCGCGACCGCTCAACGGTGAACGATGTTCTTGAGAAGCACTCGCAGCACTCGGAGTCTTTAGGAAAGCTATTTGAAGGCGAAGGTGTTCCGGTTGAGCTATTGACGGTCGCCGCGGTTGAGAGCGGTTACAACTCACGCGCGTTGAGTCCTGCTGGGGCCCGCGGAATGTGGCAGTTTATGAAGGGAACTGCGCGTTCATACGGACTGCTCGTCAGTGCTCGCAAGGATGAACGACTGGATCCGGTTCGCTCGACTATGGCCGCAGCAAAGCATCTCCGTTCGCTCTTCCTTACTTTTAATGATTGGGGTTTGGCGTTGGCAGCCTATAACGCGGGTGCTGGAGCAATCAGTCGCACGATCTCACGCAGTGGCGATAGTGATTTTTGGGAGCTCTCGCGCTCTGGTTCTATCTCAGGTGAGACGCGTCGATTCGTTCCAAAGGTGATTGCACTATCAATGATTGTGCAAGATCCTGAGCGCTTCGGGTTCAATCCTACCGGTATGGTAGGATAGCTAAGCGCAGCTCTACGTTTCTCAGTGCAACGTGTTTTTAAAACGCACGACATCTTTCAAGCACACAGTGCTTTGATATTTACTACGAGTTTATCGCTATGCCTACCAGGGCGCACAGCTCATCGAAATCTTTTGTGAGCGAATCTGCTGTCAGCACTTCGAATCCTTGAGCTGTAACGAGTACATCATCTTCGATGCGCACACCGCATGCAGGCAGTGGGCCTGTTGGTTTTGCAAAGTAAAGTCCCGGTTCGACAGTAATGACCATCCCCTGCTCGAGCCGCGTGACGCGGTCGTTCGGTCCGAGCGCTACGTCGTGCACATCGATGCCCAGCGAGTGGCCGATGCCGTGAGGGAAGAACTTTTTAAAGTCCCCCTTCTTTAGCAGGCTTGATTCAGTGCCTTTGAGGATGCCGAAATAGCGCAGCCCGTGGATTAGTTCGCGTGCTGCTACCTCGTAAAGTTTCTGCACAAGGACACCTGGTTTGATTATTTTTATCGCTTCCATTTGCGCGCGCAGAACGATCTCGTAAAGATCTCGCAGATCAGCTGAACATTGCCCCTCGACGGGGATAGTGCGTGAGATGTCACTTGCATACATCGATAGCTCTGCCCCCGTGTCGATAAGCAGGAGCTCTCCTTTCTTGAGCTTCTTTGAGAGAGCGTGGTAGTGCAGCGTAGCCGCTGATTTGCCACTTGCAACGATCGGATTAAAACCCGAGGTTGCGCCGTTGGCGCTGTAAAAGTACTCGATGAAGGCCGCGATCTCGCGTTCGCTGCTGCCATCCCGAACGAGTGGGAGTAGATTCAAGAGCGCCTGAGTGGTGAGGTTTGCCGCCTCTTTTATCAATCTAACTTCGCCCGGCTCTTTGTAGAGTCGTAGCGTGGCGGTTAGCTGCTCACAATCAATCAAAGAGGTCGGAAGCCCTCGCAGCTCGAGCCGATTGCGGCTGGCTAGGTTGCTCTTTAGTTCGGAGCTGGCAGTGTTCAATCCAGATTGTAGGTATGCTATTCCAGCACCGCGCACAGCTTGCACGAGGGCTTTTAAGGGCTCTTTTGTCGCAAGAATTTCGGCCTTAATCTCGCGGGCTACGGGAGTAAGCGAGTGTGCCGCGCCTTCCCAGACTGTTTTAACGGGATCTTTCGGTGGAGTTACTAGAAGCACGGGCGTTTTTGAGCTTGGATTGAGCACCAACGTCGAGTTGGTTGCGTGAGAGCCGGTAAAATAAAAGAAGTCACTGTTTTGCCGGTAAGGAAAATCGATGTCACGCGAACGAAGACGGTGTGGATTGCTCGAGAGCACAAGCGCTGCGGGCTGAGGGCATTTTTTTAATAGGTTGAGGGCTCGCTTAATGCGGGCGGCATGTGGACTCTTCATCGGGCACTCCTAGCGATGTTTAACGGCTCTATTGAACCATCTTTTACTCGGTTGCGCATGATCGATTCTCGCGCGTGGCCACTAAAGAATCTCGATCACTCTGACCGCCATTCTCCGAGACTTCGGCTCCAGCAGCTCTCGGAACAAGAGCTGGTTTTTTTGGGGGGGGATAAACGCAGCTCAAAAGCTCTGCACACAAATCGGTCTTTGCAAAGAGAGAGCGAGCGTGCAACGAACCTCTAGCTCTTTTTGTCGTGCAAGGGGCATCCAACAATCATACTTTCACGGTCTAGGTGTTTCTCGTAGAAGCACGTTAACTATTCGAATCTATTACGGGGCTCTCAAGAAAAACATCAAATCAACAGATGTAGACAGCACGCGCGCATAAAGCCCTGCATAACACAGATGTATGCCAGGAGCTTCGGTGTCCAAACAACATGCTGGTCAATCCACAGATGGGCAACACAGAGATGTTGGCTCTGGGGGTGTCGTATCTACACCTGACCGCAGTGTAAGCACGGGTTCGTCGGAGTTTATTGCCGAAGTGTTGCGTGACTTGGTTAAGCTAAGAGAACCATCACAAAGGGACGCTCTCGTCCGCCTTGCTGGTTATTCGGTGGCAGATTTTCTTCAAGCAGCTAGCGACTTAAAGCTATCTCCGCAACGCATAGCGGCTATCTTGGCCGACCCGGCTGTTCAACAGAAGCATCAGTCATTTTTTGCGGGGGTTCGCTACCAAGCTTATGATATCGCTTGCGAGATTTCGAATAAACAGCCAGCGGATCTGTGCAACCTCAGATTGTTGTTCGAGAATTCCGCCTTGAAACCTCCGCAGTCGGTGGTGGCAAGAGACTTCTTTCAACCCCATACTGACTCTGAATGCATGCGAGTGCTGGATAGAATCGACGGATTCTATATGCCGCTTGTCAGCTTACGGGAGGTCAAACAGGTCGGGTTGCCTACGCCGCAGCAGAACGAGTGGATGGACGACAAATTTAAGTGGCTGATGGAGAGATATGAGAGACTATTCGATAGGCATCAGTACACCAGAGCGTGGAGAGAGAAGATTCAAGCAGCATGCGGCGGAGCAGATGCAGCGCGCACCGCCCTTACGGAAATAGAGCAAGCGGCGTTGTTTGGGGAGAAAACGATCGCTTTTGAAATGCTTGCTACGATCGCCCGCCGAACAAATATCGATTTAGCGGCGGCCGAGCAGCAACGACTCTTGAAGGAGAATTCGTGTACTGAGTCGGCAATCGTTTTTACCCTGACACGGGATGGGATACTTGAAGATCTAGCTAATCAACTCGCGGCCTCGCTAGCCGCTCGTGGCGTCGCTCCCGGCGCTCTTCGGCTAGAGCGAGAGGACGGGGCATTTGTTCTTCTATCAAATGAAGCCGCGCCACCTAGCCGCCAAAGTAAAACGCAAGAAGTAGTCGTCCTTGGAAGAATAGAGACCTTGCCAAAGGAGCGGATCAAAAGCGTAACGTTTGATAGAGAGAAAGCTAAACTTATTTGCACTGCGGTTAGTGCCACTAATAGCGGCGCAGCGACACTCACTCTTATTTCAGGGTTTGGCAACCACCGCGTCCGAATTGCCGAGATCACTAACCCCCGCCAAGAAAACGACTTTGAATGGCACCAGACAGGAAGGAGCTTAATTGGAGTTCGTCATGAATACGACTCCGGCTCCGTTAATACGATTGTTTTCTCATCGGAAGGAAAATTGCTCGCCGATTCTACGAAGTTTTTTCGGTTTGATGCGGTAATTGACTCTCCCGGAGGTATTCTTGTGTACAACGGGTCGCGCATAATCTCACTGCGTGATGGGGAAGAGCCGGTCGAACTCGAAGGCAGTCATAAAATTATAGCAGGACAGCTATGCACTTGGGAGCACTTCGACGAAGGAGGATTTGTATTTAAGGTTGGAGAGTGGCGAACCCCGCCCGTGCGACTAGGGAAGGGTACGTTCAATCTTGGTGGTAAAGTTGGGTTCTTAGCCGAGGTGGGCGGCAGGTGCTCTTTATTCATCAATGGATCAGAGTACAACTGTCACGCCTCAAGCTACCCTTTGAATGCTCGGGATTTAAGAATATCCGATAAACTTGTTGATGGATACCCCGTCGCCATCTCCCATGTTTCAACGGATAGCGGTCATCGTTTTGATCTTTATCACGGTAAGGAGCTAATTGTTAGCCATGCCGCCCCATGGCTTCGTTTTAAAGAGTTTCACCTTGCAACTCACGGTCTTCCTGCCGTGGAGTTTGTGGCAAGCGATGAGAGGGGGGCGATCACTGGGATACTATTTCGGGGAGAAGTTCGTAGCTTTGTGGATAACGAGGTCTCGCTAGATGAAGTTGCAGTGGTGGATGGAGAACTTCTCACGGTAACCAGATCGCACTCGCCAGCAGGTGACCGCAAAGATGTTGTAACAATCACGCATGGCGAAAGAGAATGGCGGTACTCCGCAGGAATCGGACTTGAATTCCTGGGCATTTGCAGCGGCTTTTCAGATAGGCTGGTGTATCAAATATCGGGCCCGGATGGAGAGCGGGTTGTTAGTGATGAAAAAGTCTCCGAACCGTTTGTTTGCATAAAGCAATTGGTAAATGTGGGGGGCGAGCCAGCTTTTGTGGCTAAAACTTGGGCAGACGATTGGGTAATTGCTCATGGCCCCCATATTTTTAAGGTTTCTGGTGATGTGGAATTGTTAGCGAATCCGCAGGGTGAACTGGTATGGCTCGACCACACGGTTTCAGAGCAAGGTTTTCGCCTATTTGTAAATGGTAATGTTGCCTTGGATTTTCCCTGTTGTATGCCCTCCAAAATGCCAGTGGTACAGAGGCAGGAACCTGTAGGGGGCCGCGAAACCTATTCGATCGTAATGAGGTCCCTCTCGGACGATAAGGACGTCGCAGTCCTCATCGCATTGCCTCACAGAAAGAATTGGCAAACTAAGAGCGAAGTTGAGCTGCTTCGTAAGATGACTCTCGTTGCTGCACCAACAGCCGAACGTGTTAGGGAGTACCGGGAGGAGTGTCGCGCTAAACGGGCAGAGCAGCGCCCAAAGACGGCACTCGCTGGAGTTGTGGGCTCCTATGATGGAGCGGTCAACCGCATCAACGGACTGATCCAGGAGAGCCCTGAGCTGTTCCTCGATCTTTTTAGAGCGAAAACAACGCCGCCGTCGGCAGCGCACATTAAAGCCGTGTTGCGAAGTGTGGCTCCTTTATCAGTCGCCGCTTTTGAGCGTGACCAGCAACAGCGCAGTATCTCAGCATTAAAGGCGCCTTTAATCCCGTTTATGGGAGCGATTTTAGGGGCTAGAGACCGCACTCCCTCTGTGACATCACTTTTTGAAGATGTCGCCGAGCGTAAGATAGGGCTGGTTGGCGGAGACCCGAAGCACCATTCAGATAGAGAGTTAATCACAAGTTCTCTCAAGACCCCCCATTTTTTGACGCAACATATGCTGGCTAGTTACGGCACGGATGGCTGGCAGATGCTAGACTTGCCTCCTAGGGCGACACACTCCCTAGAGACACGAATGGTGAGCTGTGTAGTTCATGTTCACCCCAAAGAGAGTGCACTCGGGTCAGCAAAGTCGTTTTTGAAAAGGATAGCTGCACTCTTTAGCGCAAGTGGTAAGAGTGAAAAGCAGGGGGACACGGTAGTGCTCCCGCGGATGCTTAACAGTGATTACATAACATCGCGAGTCCATACTTGTGACGATAGCGGACGTGAGGCACCGGTTGATGCATCCATGGGGCCAGACGGGATTGCGCGTGCGCGCCTCTCTAACGGAGTGCAACGTGTGGCGTATTCTATCGCTGTTCCCACTAATCAGGCCATGAAGGCAGCAGCGACGTCCGTATCACAGTCTGACTATCAGCGATTTATCCAACATGAAGGCCGCGCGGTGAGTGAGCAGATCAGTGAGCCGTTTGGAGGTTTAAATGAGACGGTTCGGATGTTTCTGGTGCAGATACAAGATGAGCCGCCGATGGCGCGGATAGAAAAAATAAAAGAATTTATCTCTGAGCGGGGACACTACGACTGGGACAATAGCCAGGTACGGCACGCTGCTGAGAAACGCGATCCGAGTACGAATTTTGGGATGATGGAATTTCGCGCGCTTGAGTTGCGGAGAGATGGCCGTGCGGAAAACAAAAAGGAGTTCGCGGGGGTGTGCGTTGATTTCTCGATGTTGTGCGCCGCCATGCTACGTGAGTCAGGAATTCCAGCCGGCGTTCTTAGTGGAATAGTTATGGACGAGACCGGAGCGGGCAAGGAGAGTGCTGGGCACGCTAAGGTATTTGTTCCTTGGCCGGTGGCCGAACGCAAGGGAGAGTATATCTTTCTTGAGATAGAGGCGACGCCTCACGAGGACGCGCGTGAGAATCAAACCTCAGCATCGAGTGATCCGGTCACCTCTGATGGCGAAGCTACACCGGTAGGTAACAGAACAGCAGCCGCTGTACATAGTGGCGGATTGTCAGCGGGTCAGAACGCAACCACGTTGAGTGCGGATGAGATCAGGGAGATGGTAAACGGAACTCTTGAGCAAACCCTCAATCAGCTATTAGCTCGGATAACCCCAAAAAATACAGCCAATGTAGCCGAGCTTTTCGATCTCGCACTTTATGGGCCGTTAAGCACCTCATCCGACGCGTTTATTGAGTATGCAAGATATCTCGGAAGTCAGCGCACTACGCGACAGTATCCCTCGAACGCACGGACCCCTGACTTCTTCGCGAGCCTATCATCCTATGTTGATTCTGCGTCTCAGCAGCTTAAAAAGCAGGGTGGTATGCCGACACCAGATATTCGACGAGCTGCCATTTTGCAGCTAGAAACTATCGCTGAGCGCGGAAAGGCAGCGCTTTCTCACGAGGAATTCGTAACAACTATCGCGGCACTTGCTTATCTTCGCTCAGAGAAGATGTTGCGAAAGTAAGTGTGATGTACGGCTGGGCCACTTGACCGACTTAGAGCGGCACCATTTCGAGAACGGTAGCTAGTAGTACAGTGCTCGTGCAGCGATAAAAATTCTCGGACTTGTAGCCGTGCTGCTTTTTGTTGGATAAGCACTCAAGGTGGTTATCACAGGCCCGTCGGCCAGGAGGGCTGCTCGGTCGAGGCTGGATTCAGATGAAAGAATCTGGAATAGTTGGGGTGGAAGTAATAAGGAAGAGGCTGATACTCGAAAGGAGTGGTATCGTTCCCGCTCTTTGTGGTGTTGATTGTTTCTCGCAACAAGGGGCTGCAGCATGTTTTCACTACAGATAGAGATCCCGCCAGAGCTGATAGCGCCGGTCTACGACCATGTTCATCACGGAAACGCGTTTTTCTTCCTGGAGCAGGGGCGGGTGGCCCTTATGGACCAGCTCGGCGTGCCCTGTCAGGGCTACCTTGATCGCGGTCTTGGCCTGGTTATCGGGTCGGTGCAGGCGCACTACAAGCGCGAGTTAAAAGGGGGCCGTATCACGGTAACCTGCGACCGTTTGGAGGTGCAGGGGCGATCAATAATCATTTACCAGCGGATCCTTAACTCAAAAGGAAAGACGGCGGTTGAGGCTGTGATCGAATCTGTTTTTATGGATATTCAAGCAAGACGCGGGATTAGCCCCCCTGAAGAGTTCCTTGAGGCTGTAAAACGGTTCCCAAAAGGTTGACAGGGTAAAATGGCGGTAGTAGCCTCGCGCGCCTATGAAAGAGAATATTCACCCAACCTATTACCAAGCGCAGGTATACTGCAATGGATGTGGCAACTCATTTACCACCGGAGCAACTATCCCAGAGATCCGCGTCGGTGTGTGCTCACAGTGCCATCCGTACTACACAGGGAAGCAGAAGCTCCTTGACACTGAAGGGCGAGTAGATCGCTTTAAGAAGAAGTACGGTTCAAGAACTGCAAGCGCTCCCGCGGCGGAGTAGTGCTCAGCGGGCACAGCCAAGGTGGCTGTGTTCTTCTGAGAGGCAAAGATAACCAGCGCGTTCACTGTAATGTATCGCACCTGTAGTGTGGTATAACGGAGCGTCGCTGGTTTTTTTATGGGGCTAGGCTACCGAGGTGAGCACTTAAAAAAAGGGCATCCGGTTAGCAGGAAACTGTATGTCAGCTGCTATCAACTTTCCTGTATAAAGGCTTCTGTGAAGGGTTTCGTACCGAGACATTTTGGTTTGATTTCCGTGCTGCTTATCTGCGTTCTTGTCGGATGTAATGACGGCGGACGGCGTGGAATCACACCAGGCAGCCGGGCTCCTGAGATTCGTGGACTATCGCTTGGTCGTGAGCCGCTTTCTCTCTCTGATATCAAGGGAAAAGTCATCGTTGTGAATTTTTGGGCATCGTGGTGTCCCCCGTGTATAGCCGAGCTTCCGGCGTTGCAGAGCCTCTACGATTCGTTGCGCGACCAAGGTATTCAGGTCGTTGGCGTAGCGGTTGATGATACTATCGAGAATATCGCGGCTATTACCGCGCAGTTTCAGCTGACCTTCCCGATTATTATCGACACCAAGGCAGAGAGTAAGCGGTTGTATGAGATAAAAGGGCTACCTGAAACTTTTGTGCTCGATGAGAAGCAGCAGGTGATGCTAGTTATTGATCCTGAAGAGAAGACGCCTGTTACTCGCATCATTGGTCCACGGCCCTGGGGAGAAGCGAGCGTTGTTCGGCTATTTTCTGATCTCCTTGCGAAGCCATAGATGATTCCAACTCTGTTAGAAATCGGTCCAATTCCTGTTCGAAGCTTTGGGCTTATGATAGCCCTGGCACTCTTTGCTGGAGCGCTGCGGTTAGCCCGCAGCTTTTCGCGCTATGGCATCGACCCAATGCTTGCTGAGCGGTACGTTACTGCAGGGGGCATCTCAGGGTTGGTGGGGGCACGCCTCTGGCACATCGGCGAAAATTGGGGGGTGTACCAGCACGATCTTTTATCTGCACTGACTGCAAGTGCTGGTTTTACCTTCTATGGTGGATTCATCATCGCAACTGTGTGCGTATACATAATGGCGCGGCGCGACGGCACCGATATTGCAAAGCTGTGCGATGCACTTGGTCCGTGTTTGGCGCTTGGATACGCCGTAGGAAGGCTCGGTTGCCAGCTCTCTGGTGATGGTGATTACGGCATGCCGACTACTGGTATTTGGGGGATGTCGTATTCAACCGGAGTGGTGCCAACGCTGCCGGGCGAGCTGGTGTATCCAACCCCGCTTTTTGAGTCTACGATATCGCTGCTGGTGTTGGCGGTGCTTTCCTTTGTTGAAAAGAGCAGAGTTATCTTGGCAAATGGGTACCAGCGCTTCGGGCTGTACTTGGTGCTGATTTCGCTAGAACGATTCGGCGTTGAGTTCCTGCGCATCAATCCGAGACTGGCGCTATCTATGAGTGAGGCGCAGTGGATTGCGCTGGGATTGCTGGTGGTAGGGTGTGGGTTAATCGGGGTGCGAGCTGCGGTGAAAGCTCGCTAGAAGGGAGATCTCTACCGATGCTTGCTACGCTGTGAATAGCTACGCTGTGCGCCGTGAATCCTTCTCTTCCTTCTTAAACTCTCTGACTTCTCACTCTGAATTGCTTCCCTAGGGTGTTATCGATTGCTTTAGATCGATAAGAGGCACACCAAGAAAACGGGGTGTTCTGTGAGGCCGGCGCTACATTGTGAACCTGAAGAACAAAGTGTTTGGGCTAGGTACTTCTCTAGGATGGGCACCGCATAGAATGCCCAGAAAAAAACATGCCGTAACACGCAACTTATTCGGCGCTTCCACGAATTACTTCCCTAGACTTTACGTACCGACAGGGGAGGTCGATATGGTTTGTTCACTCGTTCTGCATTTTCAAGGTGGTCGCGGTGCAGGAGAAGACGTTGGTGCGGAAAAAGATGAAGGTTCAATAGCCAACACAGGCGGAAATCACACTCTACCTCATCAGCGCACTGGCAAAAGTCACGAATGTCAGCTTATCTCAACGGTCTTTCGGCCGGCATTAAACGCAGCAGCTCTCTGCTGTGTGCGTGGCAAGACGGCAGGAGCCTTCGATGGGTATGGGAGTTTTCAGTGGACGCGGGCGGTCGAGGGTATTTCAATCCTTGCCGTACAAACGGTGCTGTCGCAGCACTCTGCGCAGTATCCGGCTCTGTTGCAGGGAGAGCGTGGCTCACTTGCGGCAGCGCTGGATTTTGCGATAAGTAAGCAGCCGGCATGGCTTGCAGATATGTTCGGTGTGCAGCTCCACGGACGTCCAGTGTCGCAGCTCCTATTCTCTCGCACAAACACGCATCTGAAGCGCCCTGGTCCGGTAGTAATTTCAATCAATCAGCGCTTGTTGCCCGCCCAGTCAATTCAGTTGCAGTGGAACGGGCAGGTTGTGACACATATGACACACGTCGAGCAATTGCTGGCTGCACTGTCGAACACGATGACAGCGAACAACAGGGGTCGGTAGCGCGATGTCGCTGCTGGGTTCGCTCTAGAGGCGCGAAGCTATGAGCAGTGAGACGGTAGCTGCTTTAGCGACATTCTAACTTGGTAAAAGTATCCGCTGACTGCAATGAAATTGATGTAATCGCGCCGTTAGTCGATGTGGCTTTGCCCGATACCTCGACCTTAGCTGCCGGTGTCTCTGAGATAACAGTAGAGATCGAGCCGGCTGCGTTCTCTGCGTCGATTGAGAGCGTTGACGTTACAGATACAGGATCTCCCTCAGAGCCATCTTGAAGCTCTGAGGTGGTGAATGAAACCGTTAGGCCTTCATTGCCACTCTGAGTGGTTGAGATCTCTTTAGCAACATAGACTCGGCTGCTGCTCGAGCCGTCTGCTTGCGTTGTAACGGTGTCTGAAACCGTGTACGTGCACGTTGAAAGCTTCGTTGTTAGGTCGGTTTCGAAAACCGCCCCGTTGATTATCGTGGTGAATGTGCGATTCGGAGTAAGAAGGGTCGCTACAACCGAGTAGTTAAATGGAATCGGCGCCTCCTTTGCTGGAACATCGATGCCAATTCCGCCAGAGAGCTCTTTTGACCGTAGCTGCGTTGAAACGAGTTCGCGGTTTACGTAGAAGTCAAAGCGAATCGGATACTCTTTGTATTCGTCGTTCTCTACTGTCGCATCAACAAGCAGTTTTACATTGTTTTCTGCACGATTTACCCCAACTGACAGCACGGGTGCGCGCTGCTTGAGATCTATAAATTCGCCGATTCCTTTGTGGGTGAGGATAGTACTGGTTGGAGCAGTGGTTTCAGCTTCCACGCGCATAGGCAAGATCTCTGCCGTAAGTACGAGGGCGCAACTAAGGAGGGGGAGGGTTTTAGAAAGTTTCATTTTAAATCCACGTTTTATTTTGAAGCGTTCGGCTCTTCTGTGAGTAAGCCCACAAACTCCACATAGGGGGATCGGATAACACAAAACCACACTTGAGAGGAATCGCTATCTCTGGTGGAGGCAGGAGCTAACGATTTTTAGCTCCCCCAACTTTTCATCTGTTTCAGCGGCACGTGGTAGGGCACCATGATCATGAATACATCACAAGGTTTTATGAATCACAGTAAGAGGTTGGTTTGTGCAGTTAGCGCGCCGAGCAGTTGTTGCGCTAGGAAACTGGCGCTGTGCAGCGCGGTGGTGTTTTTACTGCCTCTGCTGAATGGCTGTGGCATAATTAAGCGAAAGCCGGCTGATGCTACCGATGAGTTTTCACTTGCCGGGAAGACTATCCCGCCTGAGAAGGCAAATGAGCTGTTGAGCGAGGTAGGAGGCAACTTTGCGTACGGACCAGGATTGGGTGATGCCGCAGTAACGGTAGGCACTGTGGTGTTGTTTCCACCTTATGCTGTGTACCTAATCGGTAATGCTGCTCTTTCGCTGAGTGGGTATGAGCCAGTGACCGTTTCGTCGTTGCTGCCCGCCGCAGAGGGTAAGCAGTGGTCAGACACCTATGATTCAGTGGTATCGGTGCCGGGTAAGGTTGTTGCGGCGATGGCTGGGCACGAATATCGCTCACGGCAAGTAGCTGACCAGCGGATTCGAACCGTGATTAATGATATCAATTCGCAGCAAACTACCGTCGCGGCTCCGACAGTAAGGGGAGTCGTGGCAAGGTCGTTTCTTGCAGGGTCTGTAGTGAATGACAAAAAGCCTTAGCGATATAGATGCTCTCGTTCTTTGCTATTGCAGCGCCGGGGCGAATCAAAGCAAAAACCTGTAGTGAGTGAATACATGGCACGAAGAATAGGACTCGTATCACGACCAGGAAACGCACATGCGCTGCAGCTTGCGCGCGAGGTTCTCGCATGGTGTGAATCGAAGAAAGATGGGGCACAGACGCTTGCCCTCATGATCGAGCTGAATACGGCGCAGGCGCTGGGGCTGCATGAACGTGGAGTTTCTAATCGAGAGCTTGTTGAAAAGGCAGATCCGATTGTGACACTCGGGGGTGATGGCACCCTCATCGGGGTAGCACGTCACGTTAGGGGGACATCTCCGCTCTTTGTGGGGGTAAATTTTGGACAGCTAGGCTTTCTAACTGAGGTGCGGCCAGACGAGCTCTTCTCTGTCTTAGATGATGTGTTGACCGGCAAGGTCAGCAGTGCTGAGCGTGTACTGCTGCACGTTCAGGTTGAGCGTGAGGGAAAGGTTGTCTTTGAGTCTCAGGCGATGAACGATGTTGTGGTGCAGAAGGGTGCGCGCTCTCGTCTGCCTGAGTTCGATATAGAGGTTAATGGGCAGGATTTGGCTCGTATTCGAGCGGATGGCGTTATATTTGCCACGCCCACAGGCTCAACCGCCTATTCATTAGCAGCTGGCGGTTCGATTGCGCATCCGGCGTTGAGCGTTATCTTGATGACACCAATATGCCCCCATTCGCTCACCAATAGACCGCTTATTCTGCCAGGTTCGTCAAAGATTGAGGTTACCATACCGGCTTTTGATGATGAGGTTCTGGTGACAGTTGATGGGCAGGTGTCAGACCAGCTTGTGCCGGGCGATCTGATACGCGTTAAGCAAGCGCAGCAGACGGTGCGCTTTGTTATATCGGCCGGAAAGACCTACTTCGATATCTTGCGCAGTAAACTCAATTGGGGCGCCCCCAATCGACCTGATTAAACGCTATTCTTTTGCTCTTATCTCTGGGGCATGTTATCCGATCGGCTTGAGGTGGAGCGGGAAAAACCCTTTCACCCCCTTAGAATCAGTGGATCCTTTGCATGTTATCTGAGCTTACCATTTCGAACTTCGCTATCATCGAACGGCAGTCGCTGTCATTCCATTCTGGGTTCAATGTAATCAGTGGTGAAACCGGTGCCGGCAAATCGATTATCTTAAACGCACTTGAATTTATCCTGGGTGCTAAAGGATCCCCGGCCTTGATTCGCACTGGGGCAGATCTGCTTGAAGTGCAGGCTCTCTTTGACCTCTCGGTTGTGGCTGATGAGGTGCGACAGACGTTACCTGATATCGTTGGTGGTGATGATGAGCTGGTGGTCTCGCGCACACTGCCGCGAGAGGGTCGCGGAAAAGTTCTCATCAATGGGCGTCTCGGAACAGTTTCGCTGCTTGAGGAGATCGTGCGTAAGCTGGTTAACATCTGCAGTCAGCACCATCAAACACGGCTTCTTGATGCGCGCTTTCACCTCGATTTACTTGATGGTTTTGCCGATAACACTGAGCTGCTCGAGCAAGTACGTGCAGCCTATCGTGCGTGGTCTGATAAGCGGGCTGAAGTTGACGAGCTCTGGCGGCTGCGTGCTCAGGGGGATAGCCGTCGAGGTGAGCTTGAGGCAATCGTTGCAGAGCTGGGTGCCTTGCCGCATGTGAAAGCCGGCCGTCGAGCCGAACTAGAGGCAGAGATTAAGCGGATATCAAACTTTGAGAAGCTGCTGCTTGCCTCCGAGCGAGCCATTGATCTGATGATGGGCGATGATGGTTTGGCGGTGCGACTCAAGGAAGTCGGACATGCGCTTGGGGAAGTGTCGCGTATCGATCCGACCGCGCACGATTTGGTCAAAGAGTTTGAGAGCGGGCGACAGATGATTGCAGAGAGTGAGATAGCTCTCCGTCGATATGTACAGTCGCTTGAGTTTGATGAGAGTGAACTAGAAGGGTTGCGCGATGAACTCTCTGAGCTGGCTCGCCTTGAGCGCAAGTACAAGACCGATGACAGTGGATTGTGTGCTCTCTTAGAGCGCAGCAAGCATGAGCTGGCAGCTTTAAGCGCTGGCGCGGACAGTGCAAAAGCCGAGCGCGAGGTCGAGCGACTGTACAGTGCATGCCGAGAAGTTGCGCTCAAGCTTCGTGCTGCTCGCAGAACAGCCTCGGCCGAGCTATGTAAGGCGGTATCGCGCGATCTACGCGAGCTAAACATGACCGACGCCTCGCTTGATGTGCGTTTTTTAGAGATTGAACCTTCGGTAGTTGGCCTTGATAAGGTTGAATTTCTTATCTCTACTAATAAAGGTGAGCCGCATGCGCCCCTCATTCAGATAGCTTCAGGCGGCGAGCTCTCGCGAGTGATGTTGGTGCTTAAAAAGATATTGCGTGAGAGGTCTGGGGTCAATGTACTCATCTTTGATGAAGTTGATGCAGGGATCTCGGGCGGAGTCGCGCGATCGGTGGGTTTGATGCTCAAAGAGATATCTGCCCAGTCGCAGGTGGTCTGCATTACCCACCTTCCTCAGGTGGCATCTCTCTCTGATAGACACTTTCTAGTAAACAAGGAGGTTGGCGAGCGAGCGGTGACCGTGGTTCGACAGCTCTCTGAGGATGAGAAGGTAGATGAAATTGCAAGAATGTTAGCGGGTTACAAGATCACTGAGGCCTCGCGTGCCTCTGCTCGAGAGCTGATCGGTTCTATCCCAAATGAATAGCTTGTGTGGCGATAGAGTTACTTCTGTCAGTCGCTTCGGATAACGCGTTCTCATCAGTAACGCTGTTCTGGGGCTATTTGACCTGCCTAGCCTAAATGTCCTAGCCTTGGCGGCTGACACTGCTTGCACCTTACGGTGCAGGCCATCTAGGCCGGGATATCCCACGATACGAACCTATGAATAGAGATGTAACTGCTGTGCTATCTGACTCACTTCCCATGGTCGCTGTAAAGCGTCGGATGAGTCGAGCTGTGGCGGTTTCTCGACGGCTGGTGCTCATTGTTGGGTTGTTGGTAGGCGTTATCGCAGCCCTGTTTATCTGCGTGGCGGGCAGCGCCTCGAACGTTCTCTTTAATCATGTTCGAGATGCCTATGTTCTGTACCGCGTGACTCACGAGCGCGACGCGCTGCGGGCCTCTCTGCAGCAGATCGAGAACGAAGTGGCGGTGCTCCGTTTTGAGCGATCGAAAGACAAAGCCATCGACGATCAGCTGCAGGCGAAGCTGCATGCCTTACGAGATGTGGTGGCGTTAGCAGGTTCTCTAGGCTTAGTAGATAAGGCCGTAACTGCAAACGGTGGAACTGACGTCGGTAGCAAGGAAGCGCTTGCGGCGGCACAGCAGGGTTCAGGCGAACTGCGGCAGCTAGCGCGAATGCTCGCTGGAAGCGCAACAACCGGCGCCGCAAAGTCATCGATGCACCCAGATAGGGTGCAGAAGCTGCGCGCGATGAACAAAGGTTTGGGAGGCGCTGAGGTTGAATGTAAGCGTGCCAAGCATGGTGGCGTCACGTGTATCTCAGATGAGACGAAGCTAGATGTTGCGCAAACTTCCAGGGGTGCTGATTCAATGCTTGGACAGGTTTCTGGTGCATCTGCTGCTGTTGCGCACAGCGTGCATTCACGCACAGAGGCGCTTGACCTTATTACCGGAGTGACTAAGGCTTTGAGAGTAATGCCTATCGGCTCACCGGTTGAGGGAGATTTTATCTCTGGATTTGGCCACCGACGTTCGCCATTTTCACGGCGCTTTAGCTTTCATGAAGGGGTTGATATATCGCTGCCGCACGGTGGCAAGGTTCTCTCAACGGCTGATGGTGTTGTGGCTACGGTTGGATACGATCATACCTACGGATGGATGGTGGACATAGCGCATGCGCCTCATCTGGTGACTCGCTATGCACACCTCAGCCGGTCCTTGGTGCGTGAGGGCGATCACGTTAGACGCGGAGATCGGATTGCCCTGTCTGGGTCTAGTGGTCGTTCAACGGGCCCACACCTTCATTACGAAGTACGATTGCACGGCGTTGCGCGAGACCCGAAGCCCTTTTTAGCTATCGCTATTCGACTGCGCACCTTCTCATAGCGTCTGGTACAGCGTCTTTTGGCACACACGCTCATGGAGCTTCCACTGATTTCGTTCCATGGCTGCTACTTCATTGGTCGCAGAATCTCCCTCGTAAGGAGCATATTTCCGTCCATGTACATGCATCCGTATTCGCGGTAGTTTTAAGTTATAATCTGATAGAGTTGGTGGGGCGTGATAAAGAGTTGCAACGCTCACCGTTTACTTCAAAAAACGTCCGATGAATACCATGCTTGATAGAGAAGAGGTCAAAGAGTTCATCAGTTTCAATAGCTCCCAAGAGCGCGGCGGGGTTGTCCAAGCCCTGTTCGTCTTGTTGATGCTGCTTGGTGTTGCAGCCGCATCGGTTGCTTACGTATGCGGAGTCGTTGTTCCAGTCGGCAGTGTAGGCGTTCGCAAGATCGCTTTTGGGCCGGGGCAAGGGCTGTCTTCACAGGTTTTAAAGCCGGGTTTTCACTGGACGATCCCAGGTTATTCAACGATCTACGAAGTTCCGCAAACCGTGCGAATCATCGATTTTGAGCGTGATGTAAAGGCCTATCCAGCAAGCTTTGGTTCTCTTGATGTGCCGACTATCGACGGAACCACTGTGAATATTGATGTGGCAGTGCTCTATCGCTTTCATCCCGAGGCCGGCACCGACTCGTTTGGAACCCATGGTGGGGCATCTGATTTGATCAACCAAGTTGGGGCTACTGAGGTGCAGTGGGGTAAATATCTCTCGCAGATCGCCGACAATGAGTTGAAGCGTTCGTTGAGCTCGCTTTCGACGGCAGAATTCTATGATCCAAAAGCTCGCGAAGAGCGCGTAAAAGTTGCTGAAGCCAATCTACGACAGCGGCTTGGCCCTGTTGGTGTATCCCTACAAGGTGTTCTTCTTCGTCGCTACACCTATCGCGAGGAGATTGATCAAGCAATCTTTAAGAAAAACCTCCAAGAGTTAGAGTCTGCGTACAACAAGGTTGCCGGTGAATTTGCCGAGGCGCGGCGTGACGTTAATAAGGTAGACTCAGAGGGTGCTGTCACTATTCAGAATCTTGCAAAGCAGGGAAGTAGTGAAGCAGACAAGATACGGTCAGAGGGCGATCTCTATCGGCGCGAAAAGATCGCGCAGGGTGACCTGTTGGTGGCTGAGGCAAAA
>JBIKWG010000165.1:0-6560 GCA_044356425.1 Bdellovibrionota bacterium
CCCCGCTTGAATCCAAATGATAGGAAGTTTATGCGCATGGTCCGGTCAGCGACCGCTCCAAGCGATCCGATGAATTCAGCCAACTCCCTTCGAAGGGTATGGATGTTAAATGCAGACGTATCAAGGATAATGTCCGCTACTTCTTTGATTGGCTGCAGTCGAGCTCGCTCACGCTGAATGGTATCATCCAAAGAGCGGTCTCTTTCTGCATCAAATCCAGGATGGGGTCGGCGGGTCTCGCTGTACCTGCGAAGGATTGAGCGGTTGTCAGCATCTAAGAAGATGAGTTTTACCGCAGATGGCCGAACGCTCTTTTCTCTCAGCAGCGGCAGCAAGAGCGACTGACTCTCAGATGAGTCTATGTCGAGCAGAAGTGCGGTGTTGCGATAGCGCGCCCCTGCTACTCGGGAAAATGCTAGGAAATTATCAATGAGGGGTACGGGCAGGTTATCAACAACGTAGTACCCGCTGTCTGCCAGCAGGTCCATAGCTGTTGATTTACCTGCGCCCGATACCCCCGTTACGAGGATCAGCGAAGAGATGTGCTCAATTGGGCCGATTTCGTTCAATGGTGGCTTGTAACCTTCTCTTTGTGCTTGCGGAGCTGATAGGACAGCGAATCAGTTAGTTTGTCAATCGATGCGTAGAGGTCTTCGGTCTCTTCTTTCACGACAAAATCATGACCGGATAGGTGCATAGAAACTTCCGCGATCTGACGCGTTTTTTCAACTTTTAGCACCACGTGTGCCTCTGTATCTTGATGGGCGAATTTCTGAACGCAGTGCTTGACCTTATCGGTTGCGTACTGTTTTAGCGCCTCCGTCGCGTCAAGATTAAGAAACGCAATGCTTACATTAATCACTCGTGCTGAGTCTGCCATAGTGTCTCCTTTTAGTTTAATTTTAAAAAGAATGTGGTGAAGTGACTGAGAGCATAGGGTGGTTGAAAGGAAGTGCTCATTAAACGTAGTGCCATCTGATCTTCGCCTTCCTAGGGTAGCTGTGCATGTCGCCAAAAGTAAAGCGCATTCTCTTACACAACAGGGTTATTTGTTAGCGCTGCCACGGCCTGCCAAAGAATATGTAAAATACCTAGCCCCTTGCTGCTTACCCTGCAACTACGCCCCTTAGGGTATAGGTTCGGCTGATGCCGTTAGGTGCATGATATTTTGTGCTTAAGTTGGTAAAGCTTTTTAAGTAAACGGGATTTGTAGCTGGCAGAGCACGGCTCACCCGTCTTCTCGTGGCTGTAGGGGGCGGCGGTTACGACCTCTGATCATAGCGCTATGTTGGTGCTCATGCGCCTAACGCACCTTACAGCAGCGCCTTGCGTTGAGAAGAAGATGGGATGCCCAACATCTCACGGTATTTGGCCACCGTCCTGCGCGCGATATCAATCTTCTCGGCCTTAAGCATCTCAGCAATATGTTGGTCACTGATTGGGTTTTTAGGTGATTCAGCAGCGATAATAGATTTTATCCGTTCCTTGACTGAGGATGATGATATGTCTGCTCCGCTGCCCGTCTTGATTCCCGAGGTAAAGAAGAACTTCAGCTCAAATACACCGCGCGGTGTATGAACATATTTTTCGGTGGTAACCCGGCTAACGGTTGATTCATGCATGTCAATCTGGTCGGCAATCTCTTTAAGAACGAGAGGCTTTAGCTTGTCGATTCCGTGTTCAAGAAATTCACGCTGTACCTTCATAATTGCCTCAGTTACGCGCAGTATCGTCTGCTGGCGCTGCTGAATGCTCTTTATAAGCCAGGTGGCCGCGCGCATTCTCTCGGCTACATATGAATGACTAGCTGCTGTGTGCGCCTCATGCCCCTTCTCTTTCAGAAGAGACGTATACTGCGGGTTGACGCGCAGGCGAGGGATGCCCTCATCGTTGAGCGTTACAACCCACTCTCTTCCGATCTTCTGTACATAAACATCAGGGATGATATAGCGGGTCGTCTCGTCAGCGAAGGGACGCCCAGGTCGTGGTTCCAGTGAACGGATCGCATTAATTGCGTGGCCGACTTGCTCAAGAGTCACGCCTTCTGCTTTTGCAATCGCATCAAAGCGACGTTTTTCAAGCTTTTCAAGGTGGCTGGTAAGGATGCGAGCCTCTAGCCGATCTCCGCAGCCTTTGGCCTCAAGTTGGGTAAGTAAACACTCTTGTAAGTTTCTTGCGCATACTCCTGGAGGATCAAAAAAACGCAGGGTATCTGCTACTATCTGCACATCCTCGAGATCACATGAGCATGTCTCTGCGATTTCTTCATGGGTGCACTCAAGATATCCATCTCGGTCAAGGTTGCCGATCAGGTGTTGCACTATTACGAGCTCCGTATGGCTGAAGTCGTGCATCCGAACCTGCTGAAGTAGGTGTTGCTCCAGGCTTTCGCTGAGGGTTGCTACAACCTCAGGCGGCTGTCTGTCCTCGTAGTCAATCGTGCTCTTTGCAGAGGCTGATCCTTGATAGTCAGTGAATGAGTCTTCGTAGCTGTCCCAGTCTGCAGAAGGTTCTGTTCCTGCTGCGCTATTTGCTATCTCTGGAGCATCCGAGTTATCGGCGATACTTGATAAGACTGCCGGACCGGAAGGCTCTGGCTCTGGGCTTGGAAGGTTTGCGTACTCCGATTCGTCTCGCATCTCTTCAAGCACTGGGTTTTCGAGTAGCTCGCGCTCAATTGCTTCTTTGTACTCTAAGCGACCAAGTTGCAGCAATTTGATGGCTTGTTGAAGCTGTGGGGTCATCAACAGCGATTGACCCATCTTTTGAACTAACTTTGCCTCTAAGCCCATAGAACGCCTTTTTACCCCTAGCGGGATGAGAGTGTAATCCATCCCTTCTCTTTATAGATGACTAAAGTGGGGTAAATCGGCTTCAGAAAAGTGCCGCCTCTATGCAAAAATCGCGCTAGCGCTGTAATTAGGCTGAAAGAAGTGTGCTGTTATGTAGGTATATCACGTGGTTGCGATGCTTTCGGGGGCGTTCCGCTGGGAGCCGTCAGTGCTCAAAGGAGGAATATCTTGCCGATTGTTGAGGCTGTTGTGACAGAGCTAGCGAGTGCATCAACTCCTATGCGAGACTGAAGAAGGGTGCTTTAGTAACGCACCAACAGGTAAAATTCCTCATGGTGGCAACCCCCTTACGAGCGTCAGTATCTGCAGAGCAGCTTGCGCACTTTCCGTTGTCGCAGGCTGCGCTCGCATCTCGCACAAACATCGCCGATGTTGCCGATGTATCATTTGTTCATTCGACGAGCTCGCTGGGGCCGCTATGTTGCGACCTCTATGGTGATCTACCCCTTGGCATGTACTGCGCTAAAGACCTTACTCTTCGCAGTGCCTGGGGATTTATTTTTACTGGAGACGGCGCACTTCTTGCTGAGCAGAACGGCGGAGTGCTATCCCCCGAAGATTTTTTGCAGAAATTAGAGGCCGCACTCCCGCAGACTCGCCTCAAGCGGCCGGTTGAACAGTTGCTCTCTCTCGTATCTACGTGCACGGATTGCTTCTGGCATTGGATGATGGACTCCTTGCCGAAGGTTTTTATCGCTGAAGCGCTGGGATACCGCGGACACTATCTCGTTCCGGCAGACGCAGTCGCCCCGTGGGGTCGTCGTAGTTTGAGTCTGGTTGGAATTGATGCTGAGCGCTTGATCTCAAGTGATGAGAGCGACCTGCTAGTAAGCAGCCTCTACGTACCAACATATTTTTCCGGCTTCAACGCGCACTGGAATGCCCGCTTTATGAGAGGGTATCGTGGTTGGATTCTCAGCTATGTAGCGGCGCCATCTGCTAGCGCTTCACAGCGTTTATTCGTGGTGCGCCCACCTTCGGCCAAGACGAGGCGAATTATCAATCGCTGTGAAGTCGAATCGCTGGTTAAGAGCTTTGGCTTTGCAGTGGTGTGTTTTGAAGAGCTTTTACTTGAAGAGCAGATTCAGGTAGCCGCTTCAGCGCGAGTTATGCTGGCTGCGCATGGCTCAGGTCTTACACACTCACTCTTTATGCCTGAGCAATCATCGCTCGTAGAGATATTTCCATTTGAGCGGGTAGTATCGTGTGATTGCTATGAGACGCTCGCACAGGTTATCGATCATCAATACGTATCAATTGATACTCAGCTTGATCGCGGAGTCGATATTGAGGTTGATGTTGCAACGCTGCAGTCTGTATTGGTTGATGTGTTGGGGTAACGGGTATGCCGAGCTGTGATACCGCCCAGGCGCCACAACGGTATCGCTGGATCGTGTGCGCGCTTTTGTTTTTTGCCACAACGATTAACTATGTCGACCGTCAGATCCTCGGCATTTTGGCGCCAACACTTCAGGCTGATATTGGCTGGAATGAGATTGAGTATGCAGCCATCGTTACGTCATTTCAGGCAGCGTACGCACTGGGGCTGCTTTCATTCGGATGGCTTGTAGATCGTGTTGGCAGCCGGCTTGGTTTATTAGTCGCCGTATGTCTGTGGAGTATTTCATCAGTAACGCATGCGCTAGTGAGCTCAGTCAGAGGGTTCTCGTATGCTCGCTTCGGCCTTGGCTTGTCAGAGGCTGGCAATTTCCCCGCGGCGGTTAAGGCCGTCTCAGAGTGGTTTCCTGAGCGAGAGCGAGCTTTTGCTATCGGTATATTTAACTCTGGCTCTAATATTGGAGCAATCGTTACGCCGCTTGTGGTGCCGTGGATTGCCTTAACATGGGGGTGGCGGGCCGCTTTTCTTGCGACCGGGGTGCTAGGAGTGCTGTGGGTAGGGTGCGCCATCGTTCTGTTCCGATCCGCGGGTGGTTTAGGCCACAATCTTGGCGTTAGGGCGGACGGGCTGGATGAGTCTAGTAGGGCGGTGCGGTTTGAGTATTCCTGGAGCCGTGTTGCTCGTATGCGTGTAACGTGGGCATTCGCTCTGGCGAAGCTGCTCACGGATCCGATCTGGTGGTTCTATCTGTATTGGACCCCCAAATACCTCGGCGCGCATCACGGTGTGCAGCTTGTCGGCCTTGCCGCTCCGTTGGTGATTATATATCTCATGGCAGACGTAGGCAGCATCGCAGGTGGCTGGGCTTCAAGTCGCTTGGTGCGATCGGGGATGGATAGTATGTCGGCTCGGAAGCGCGTTATGCTCTGCTGTGCGCTCCTTGCACCGCTGGTGGTTGGTGCTGGAGTTTCAAACAACTTGTGGCTCTCTGTCGGGTTGTTGAGTATTGCTGCCGCTGCTCATCAAGGTTGGTCTGCTAATCTGTTTGCGACTGTCTCGGATCTCTTTCCTAAGGAGGCGGTTGCTTCAGTTGTGGGGATCGGGGGGATGTTGGGCGCAGTAGGCGGAATGGTGATAGCAACGTTTACTGGGTTTGTTCTATACTATAGCGGCTCGTACGTTGCGCTCTTCGTTGTGTGTGCTTCAGCATACCTCGTGGCGTTTGGCCTGTTCTCGCTGCTGACGCGCGAAGAAGCAGGACGCATAAACTAAGACTTTTTTGATGATGTAGCTGTAGGTAGCCGAATGTGTTTGCCGATCGTGCCTGTTCGTGATGACGAGCTGCTACTAGCGGATTTGAAGCGTAGCTTTCAACAGCAGTTTGGCGAAGCTGAGGGTAAGTTGTGCTTTCTGGTAAGTGTTCCGCTGCGCGTATGCCCACTTGGAGCACACAGCGACCATCAGGGGGGGCTCGTATCTGGGTTTACCATTGACCGGTCTATGCAACTTCTAGCTCAGCCGATTGAGGCTGCTCGAGCTTCCGTATACAGCGAGCATGGTCGCTCATTGAGGAGTTTCGACTTCGCTGCTGTTCCAGAGAAGGTGAGCGGAGATTGGGCGAACTATCTCTGCGGGGCCGTTGCGGCCCTGAGTCGAGCGCAGGGAGTATTGTCGCGCGGGTTCTGCGGGGTTGTTCATGGCGCGATGCCGATCGGGGGATTGAGCTCCTCGGCGGCAGTAACGATTGCCTACCTGAGAGCTCTTGAATACGTTAACGCACTTTCACTGTCTGCGCTGGAAACTATCGGGCTCGTTCGCGCTGTTGAAAATGGGTATCTCGGTTTGCACAGCGGAATTTTGGATCAGTCCGTCATCGTATCGGGCCGCAAAGATTCACTCGTTGCTATCGATTGCTCGACACATGCGATTAAAGCCGTTCCGGTGGGTAGCGCGGCTGAGCCGTGGGAGGTGTTGGTCGTATATTCGGGGTTAAGTCGGCAATTAACAGCCACTCCCTTTAATCAGCGTGTTGCTGAATGTCACGAAGCCGCGCGAATCCTGCTGGCGTTTGCTGGAAAGCCGGCTTCTCAAAAGCCATTGCTCGGTGAAGTCGATGAAGAGCTCTTTGACCAGCATAAAAATCAGATGCCAGATGCGTTGCGTCGCAGGGCGCTGCACTTCTACTCAGAGCGTGCGCGGGTGCGGCATGGAGTCGATCTCTGGTCGCAGGGAGATATCGCTGGGTTTGGAGAGCTAGTAACGGCATCAGGAAGAAGCTCAATTGTAAATTATGAGGCCGGTAGTGAAGCGCTTGTGTCACTGTATGAGATCCTAGCGCAGGTCTCTGGTGTGTACGGAACACGTTTCTG
>JBIKWG010000167.1:0-6473 GCA_044356425.1 Bdellovibrionota bacterium
GGGGACCACCCTACAGCGATAACATCGCAAGGGGGTGAAGCCGCGACAAGCGGCGGGAGGGGGCCGCGCAGGCCCCCTTGGCCAGAGCGCCGAGCGTGAAACACAGCGCCGAGCGGGAAACCTCGAGCCAAAAACACACTCAGCGATAACATCGCAAGGGGGTGAAGCCGCGACAAGCGGCGGGAGGGGGCCGCGCAGGCCCCCTTGGCCAGAGCGCCGAGCGTGAAACACAGCGCCGAGCGGGAAATACGGAGAGAGGGGGATTCGAACCCCCGATAGGGGATTAGCCTATACACGCTTTCCAAGCGTGCGCCTTCAGCCACTCGGCCATCTCTCCATAAGGACTTAAAAGGGCACCAGTTCACACTTTCCTCTTATGAGGCAAATGTGGCGGAAGGGAAGGGATTCGAACCCCCGATACCGTTTCCGGTATTCCGGTTTTCAAGACCGGCGCCTTCAACCACTCGGCCACCCTTCCGCTTGTCGGCGCGCAGGGTACCGCAATTCCTTGAAAACAATCAATGGCTCCGTCATTGTTGTGCTTAGTTCTAGCAAAATAACGACTCAGCTTGATAATCTCTACAGATTTGCTACCCTCCACTCCCTTGAGCGCGCCCTTAGCTCAGCTGGATAGAGCATCTGACTACGAATCAGAAGGCCGGTGGTTCGAATCCTCCAGGGCGCACCAATATTAGTACCTTACTGTTCCTGCTTCTGGAGAGATGGCCGAGTGGCTGAAGGCGGCGGTTTGCTAAATCGTTATACGGCCTAAAAGCTGTATCGGGGGTTCGAATCCCCCTCTCTCCGTATTTCACGCTCGGCGCTCTGGCCAAGGGGGCCTGCACGGCCCCCTCCCGCCGCTTGTCGCGGCTTCACCCCTTGCGACGTTAACCTGTGCTGTTCGGCAGACATCTCCTCCGCGCTGTGTTTTCCGCTCGGCGCTCTGGCCAAGGGGGCCTGCGCGGCCCCCTCCCGCCGCTTGTCGCGGCTTCACCCCCTTGCGATGTTATCGCTGAGTGTGTTTTTGGCTCAAGGTTTCCCGCTCGGCGCTGTATTTTCCGCTCGGCGCTCTGTAGGTTCGGGCAGACCTAGACGGTGCGCGCACCAGGGAGCAACAACGCTATCTCTGTCTTTTTAATAAGACTACTCCTACCCTCCTTAATAATCTTGCGCTAAGAGAACGACTTAATGTCGCGGCACGTTACTCCAGATTTTTTAAACTACCTCATGCAGGAAGCCCTGACTGAAGCGCGGCTCGCCGCTGTTGCAAACGAGGTGCCTGTTGGTGCTGTCATTGCCCACGAAGGCGTGATTATTGGTCGTGGACACAACACAACTGAGAGTGCGCTAAGAGTCACAGCTCATGCCGAGCTACAAGCCATCAATCAAGCATCTCAAGTGCTTCGGAATTGGCGACTTTCTGAGTGCACACTATGCGTGACACTCGAGCCATGCACGATGTGCCTCGGCGCTATTCGCCTTGCAAGAATTCCAACACTTGTGTTTGGAGCTGGGGACTCAAAACAGGGCGCTGTTGGGTCACTCTATGACTTAAGCCAAGACCCGCGCCTTGGCCCTCTTCCCCGCGTTATATCAGGCATCAATCGAACGGACTGCGAAGCGGTACTCAAGAAATTCTTTCAAGCCATCCGTTAATTCAGGTCACATTTATTGGGATGCCCAACTTTTTGGCATCTTCTTAAGTTGACTTTTACCAGGCGCCTACATACCCTAACAGCCTTACATCTTATGGAGAGGTGGCCGAGTGGCTGAAGGCGCCTGATTCGAAATCAGGTTTACCGGAAACGGTAACGGGGGTTCGAATCCCTTCCTCTCCGCCAGCCACACCCCTTCTTACACCACTAGGGATTCGAACCTGTGGCGCCAAGGGCGACACAATCAAAAACGAGAATCCCTTCCTCTCCGCCAGCCACACCCCTTCTCACAGCACCTAGGGATTCGAACCTGTGGCGCCAAGGGCGACACAATCAAAAACGAGAATCCCTTCCTCTCCGCCAGCCACATCCCTTCTTACAGCACCTAGAGATTCGAACCTGTGGCGCCGAAGGCATCACAGAGAAAAAGCTACGCAGTTCGCCAAACGGCATCACACGCCTGACGCAAAGCCACATCAAGCAGCTCAAGGCTAGAGACCTCTCCACTATTCCTTGACTGCGCCCGTGAGCGCGAATGAAGTCGAACCGCAGGCTCGATTACCAGCCGCAGATCGGGGCGACTCCTACTAAGCCTAACGACATTGCTATCAAAGATACGGTTAAGCTCTGCAACTTGCGCTGCAGAAATACCCGCTTGCGGCAGCACATGCTTCAGCGCAAATGAGAGCAAAGCTCGCCACTCTCGCGCAGTAAATGGCGAATGGTCGGCTGTGCCCTTCACCAACCGTTCACAGAATGGCACGGTTGTGCCGGCCCGTGCGAATCCATCTCCCCACATCGCCTTGGCTCGCAGGAATGTGCGTTGACTCTCACTAAGGTCCATCTTACTTCTTATCTCAGCGCTCCCATTAGCAAGAGCAACAAAGCGCCGTGTAACGCGTTTGCTTTGAAGGGTAAAAACCGGCTGCTTGCTCTTCTGCGTCTCAGGAAGTTCATATCGTCCCATCAAGTTGCTGACGTGCACGACAACACCGGTGCTCGCCATTGCAACGAGCCGACGAATCATCGATACACGATCCCACCCTGACAGCCGAATTACTTCAAATTGATGCCTGCAACTTGGGCTGCTTGGAGCCTTCAAAGCGTTAGATCGGAGCGCAGCAACGTGCAGCGAGATCGCACTTCTTGAGATCCACTCTACCTCTGGATTTAAGAGCAGCACTTGTTGGCGCAACTCTTTAATCGAGGGCGGGCTTTGAAAAAGATTGAACAGCCTCTCATAAGCGCGCCCAACCATGCCCGATGTAATCTCGTAAGCTCGCGTTGGCAGCGGCTCTCCGCTGCGGCGTAGCGCATGAACGCGCTTTCGCAGCGTGCCAAAAGCAAACTCGGCGCCAGGTTGAGCTTTTCTTATCGCTTGCTCCAATGCTCGCATCGTTGGAGGACGCCCTTCTCGATTAATCAATCGATGGGCATCGATGATTTCAGCGTCGTAGAGCCCCTGCGTAACCTGTGTTTCAAGCTTCGGCGCCCCTTTAATCCGATAAGCGTTAATGCGCCGATAGGCTCCGCGAATAACCTGCCAGCTACAAGGCTTATTTCTTGCCTGCGAAAACTGATTGGCAAGCTCGTGGTATGTGGGAGCACGTCGATGCTTTTCAACAAATTCCCAGTGCGAGCGTTCAACTTTATCAGTAAAAGCACATCGACCTGCATGGAAGCGCATCGGCTCTATACGAGCGCGCGAACGCTCTCTATTTAACTCTCTCACTAATAGCCTAACGCCACTTACGTGCAACGAAAACTCGCCAAACCTGCGACTAACGCGGGTAGCAAGCTCGACGAAGCGGGGGTGCCGTGAAATTATCTTCTGATCTCGCAACTGTCGCTCGAGAGCTCGATATTCGTCTTCGACAACCAGTTTCATTTTCTTACGTAGGTCCTTGTCTCTCGCCCGAAACTTAAAGAGCGGCTGCGCGGTGCCCTCTCCCCAACTATGCCAATTCTTGAGGGCCGTCTTTCCGAAGCGGATATTATGTTTGACACTTAGATAAGAGCTAAAATCCTCTACCGAAATACGCGCGCCAAGCCCCGCACCCTTCGACGCGCGACATAGGTCGTAGTACCCCTTAAGACGAGAGGGCATGACGACCGGAAGCCCCAACCGTGGAAGCGTCTCTTCAACTGCAGCCGCCACCGAACTCAATCGACGGCGCTCGAAATAACGCACGAGCTCGCCAACTAGAGGGGTGCGTTTCTTCCAGCGAGCTAAAATGGAAAAAGCCGTCTTTATCTGATCCTCGACGCTGCAAGCCATAGGCAAAGCTATCGAGGGTGGGTCCTGTGTTTTTTTCCTAGATATCTTTGCAGCGTTCGTGGGCATATCACTTCAATCAGTACAAACTGGATACCACAGCTTGTAATGCTTCTGAAGGAGCACAAACTAGAGAAATGAGCATTGAACACGGGCGGATTAGCACGATTCTGTTTGTTTGAGGATCTTATGCTACGAGCTGCCTATAACTGGCCCGATAAAATGCGCTCTCATATATTCGAGGCAGCATTCTCAAGGCGAATGTCTTATGTTGCCTTTTCGAAATACGCCTGATGGCCCGTTTGCAATTTTTATACTGAGAGCAACTCACCCGGCGCAGCAACGGTTAGTTGAGCTGGACGAATCTTGGTTTGAGGATGAACTCATAATGGCCGGCATCTTCAACGCCGGTCGACACATATTGTACTTCACTATGGCATAAATAGCGCGAAACCCATCACGCCAACCTATTTTTTTGCCCTCCGCATAGGTGCGTCCGTAATACGAAATGCCCACCTCATAGATTCGGCACCCCATACCAGCCACTTTTGCGGTAATCTCAGGCTCAAATCCGAAACGAGTCTCTTCGATATCAATCGCCTGAATCACCTCGCGACGAAACATCTTGTAGCAGGTCTCCATGTCGGTGAGGTTAATGTTTGTGAACATGTTTGACAGGAGTGTAAGAAACCGATTTCCCATCATGTGCCAGAAATACACCACGCGATGTGGCGCTGCCCCCATAAACCGAGAGCCGAAAACCACATCGGCCTTCCCTTTCTGAATAGGTTCCATCAGCAGCGGATACTCCTGCGGGTCGTACTCCATGTCAGCATCCTGAACGATGACAACTTCGCCGGTAGCGTGCTGAAATCCGGTCTTGAGCGCCGCGCCCTTACCCTGATTAACCTCGTGGTATATTATCTTGTCGACCTGGGAAGCGATCTGCGAAGCAAGGATCTCTCTCGTTCCATCTTTGGAGCAATCGTCAACGATAATAATCTCTTTTTCTGCCACGGGAGCGGCCTTCACCGCAGAGACGATATCTTGAATAGTGTTACGTTCGTTGTAGCAGGGGATGACGATAGAGAGCTTCATGATAGAGAAACCTAAGGTACCTTCTAGGCGCTCGCAGAGAGTACCCTTTTGGATGGCTGCGGTCTAGCCACCGTGGGCGAGCGCGCTCAGTAGATAGAAAACACATCCCCGCTGATGTGGTGGTATCTTGGGATGGTGCGTTAACCCCGCATACACCAAGGCTCCGGCATACTGAGCGCGGGGTGCCATTATTTGCAGCATTGACGGACCACCACAAGCAACCCCAAAACCCCAAAAAACCCCATATTTTCATGCCGCTTAGGCACTTTAAACCCTTGTACTAGAGGCTCCATTTTCGTAGTGTTACGAAATGGAAAATCAAGGCTCAATCAACCCCATCACCATCGAATCTGAGATGCGCCAATCTTACCTTGATTACGCGATGAGCGTAATCGTTGGACGCGCACTGCCCGACGTACGAGACGGCCTCAAGCCAGTTCAGCGCCGCGTGCTTTATGCCATGCTCAAAGAAGGATTGGTGTCAAACCGCAAGCACTCCAAGTGCGCGGGAGTTGTGGGCGAAGTTCTCAAGCGTTACCACCCACACGGCGACATGCCCGTCTATGAGGCGCTAGTGCGACTCGCTCAACCGTGGAACTTACGTTACCCACTGATTGACGGCCAAGGCAACTTCGGTTCAGTTGACGGAGATCCACCTGCTGCATACCGATACACCGAGTGCCGCATGACAGCGCTTGCCGAAAAGCTGCTTGAGGACATCGAGAAAGAAACCGTGGACTTCTCGCCCAACTTCGACGACTCGACCCTTGAGCCAGATGTTCTTCCTTCAGTAATACCAAACCTTCTGGTCAACGGTGCCAACGGAATCGCCGTCGGCATGGCGACCCATATTCCACCACACAACCTCTCAGAGGTGGTGGAAGGAGCCCTAGCGCTGCTAAGAAACCCGGCGACCACGCTGCAAGAGATGCTCTCTATTATCCCCGGCCCAGACTTTCCGACCGGCGGGACGATTTATGGACGCGGAGCAATCATTAGCGCCTATTCAACTGGGCGTGGAATCATGCAGGTGCGAGCCAAAGCCCACTTCGAGAAGATAAAAACAAAGTCTCGCGAAGTTGATGCAGTCGTTGTTACAGAGATCCCATACCAACTAAACAAGGCGCGCCTCATCGAAAAGATCGCCGAGCTCGTAAATGATAAACAGATCGAAGGCATCTCAAAGCTGCGAGACGAAAGCGATCGCTCAGGAATGCGAATCGTAATGGAGCTAAAACGAGACGCAACGCCAGAGGTAGTGCTTAATCAGCTCTACAAGATGACTCCAATGCAGTCGAGCTTTGGAATTGTTAGCCTTGCCATTGTTGATGGGCGACCAGTGGTATGTTCGCTTATCGAGCTCTTAACACACTTTCTCAACCACCGTCGGGATGTTGTTACTCGACGCACTGAGTTTGAGCTTAAGAAGGCTAAAGAGCGCATGC
>JBIKWG010000017.1:0-23053 GCA_044356425.1 Bdellovibrionota bacterium
AGGACCAAGGGAAGGTGCTGCTGGAGAAGGGGCTGGTTTTCTCGCATCCGATTGACCAAGCTCTTGCAGCGGCTGCGTTTGCGTGTAGGCAGGGCGGGGAGGATTTATTCAAGGTCAAAGACGTCCGCGGCTCTGTCCCTGGGTTCGCGCTGCGCACCGTTCAGGGCTTTGCTGTCTTCGTCGGCAGGTACAGCGTCGACCTCGTCAGCAACCGTGTTGCTGCGTCTGGCTCCCCCTTCCCGGAATCAAAAATAATTTGATCGTTGGTAATTGGTTTCTTGGCCCCCTCCGATAGGAGGGGTTGGGCTTGAAGGTCTTCGCTGGCTGTGTGTAGGTAGATTCTGCATCTGCTGTACATCCAGGCAGGTTGAAGAATAGACGCAGGATCTTTGGGTGTTAACTGCGGTAACAGAATCAGCTTGCATTGCGTCTTAGCCAGAGGGCTCAACTCTAGGATTGACGAGCTATTTAAAATTGATCTCAGACAATTTTTTGATCAACTTTAACGAACCTAATTATCTCCATGTGACCTCTTCAGTTATGGCAGATGTTGCTGCTCGAGCAGCGATTCTGGCTCTTAGCTATAAAGCGCGTCTGCTGCGAAGCATGAATAGCAAAGGAAAAAAGTAGCTGTTCTTGCGCAGCTCGCGAATGTTTCACTCACTGCAACGACCCGTGCAATAGAGTTCAAGCTAAATGGGCGGATCTGCAATGAGAAGTGAAGTCGAATTACCAATTTCATGTCGGCGCGCACTTGAATAACATCAGCCCTTGCTAGCGATGCTACTGCTAAAGTTTAGACCCGACTAAGGGGGCCCTCCTTAATGGCAAAAAAAGAGTCTCTGGGAGGGGCTGGTAATAGAAGCCTTGGTATTGGCAGACCTGCAGCTGCACCCACTAAGTAAGATACTAGGGAGCAATAAGAAGAGGTATGGCGAGGTAGCCGGTCCCGAATTTTAAGATCCCACGTGGATTTCCATGTTGATGCTTGGTAAGTGACTTTTAACAGGGGCCCGTAAAGAATAGAACGCTACTTTTTACCCACCCACGCAACCAGCCTGACTAGCATGCAACTCTTGATTCCTGCCAACGGTCATAGCGGCATGCCACGAGCTGCAAGGATGGTAACGCCCAAGGCAAAAAGCAGCGCCCCGTTTTTGCACTTAAGTAAGCTGCTGTATCGCCCGATAACTCATCAGAGGGGTCACAGCCGAGAGGAAGGGGCGAAACCGTATGTTAGATATTCCAGGGGATGAGCCGCAGGTTTTAATAGTAGATGACATGTCGTCTACGCGGGCGATTCTGCGCGATATGCTTGAGGAGCTCGGATTTACACAGATCGTTGAGGCTGGTGATGGGCGCGAGGCCCTTGAAAAGCTTAAGAGACACGGTGCAAAGCTCATCGTTTGTGATCAGATGATGAAGGATATGTCCGGCCTCGACCTCCTTCACAAGATTCGCAATCACCCCTACCTCGTCGATATCCCTTGCATCATGGTCAGTGCTGTTGGTGATATTCCTGTGATTGAGGCCGCAATGGAGCTGGGAGCATCAGATTATATCGTTAAGCCGATCAGCTTTCAGCTTCTGCGACGAAAAATTTCAGATGTGCTCAGGCGCAGAAAATCGTAGGTCGAGCCTCACTGGGCGGTGTTTGCTGACGCTCGCTAAGTGATTTTGTGGTCGCACCTTAACGTCGAGAGTAGAGGCTTTTTTGCTGAATTGAAGGGCCTATCTCTAGTGGATCGCCTGTTCAGAGTCGTTTTCCGTTAGGGTATCGTAGGCCGCACGGATCTTAAGCGTCATCTTGCGCGCACGCTGCTGTTCAGCAGGTTTTGCCGTCATAAAATAATCTGGGTGGTACATCTTCATCAGCTTGCGATAAGCCTTTCTAATCTCTTCATCCTCAGCATCTTCTGGCACTCCAAGCACTTCAAGTGCTTCAATGGCCTCCTGTATTTTTTGCTTCTCTGCAGCGCGAGCAGATGCTCGCTCTTGATATGTAAAGGTGTCTTCAAATCCGCCGTAGCGCGCTCGTTTAGTATCTGCCTTGGCGTGGCGGCCCTTGTGTTCAGAAGCTGTTAGAGCTTCAAGCAGAATTGCTGGCGCAGAGAGGGTATAGAGCATTATCGTAAAAACTAAATCAACCAAGATCAGCGAGAATCGAAAGAGTGGAGGTGCAAACCATCGACCTGCTGCAACCAGCGACGCAATCGCCATAAAGTTGCGCGCGCTGCTCAGGGCTTCTATCTGCGCACCGTCAAATTGGGGATAATCTCTGAGTTCATTCAGCAGAGGTCCCAACGTCGAGTAGAGATCTTGAAAAACTTCTTCTAGTCCCATACCGCACGAGGTTTACAATAATGATGCCAAGCCGACTGGGTGGCCTAACTATCTGAAACGTCGCCTGCTTTGTTGCGACTAGCCCAAAAGTATGGGTAGGGCGCTACCTAGGTACGAAAAAATGTTACGGCTGGGTAGCCTAGCGACGAGCTGTGCGGGGGGCTCTAAAGATAGCTGTAATCCGGCGAGTTCTCGACATCGATACCACGCAGCGTGGGCGCTGCTTGGTGCAGGGGGGCGACCAGCTTTCGAGTCGATTGCCTTTGGCCGGACGCGCGGTGATTGCGACTCTTTTTCCTTTGCGAACCGATACAGAGCACCGCGCGCCACAAACGATCCCCCCACCCTGCGACACAACTCTGCCATCCCCCTTACGACGTATATAAAGCGTTACGGTAGAAGAGCTTGGGGGCGTTGTTGATGCGAAGCCGACATAGCTCTTTAGTGCGTCATACTTAGCGGAGCTGCTCTGACCTATACGTTCTAGAGCGCCCCACGAGCCAAAACGCGAGTACGAAGTGATATCTGAGAAATGTGTAAAGAGCGCGCCGCCGCGGGCGGTCCATCCATCGAGGTACCTTGAATAGAGGTCGCCGATCCTCGTGTCACGATTTGCAGCTGTAAAAAGCGCTGTAACAGCATCATCGTTTGCAACTGCACCAATTCCGGCTAGGTGCTGGCCACCCTCATATGCAACAAGTTGCAGATTACTACTCTGAGCAAGCGCGAGGTTCTCTTCGATCCACTGAAAGCTCTGTTCAAGTGACCCAGAGCTTGGCGCTCCTGTCAGCTCGCCGCCGCGGATAAGCTCGTTGAAGAGTGCGCTCAAACCGCTATCGGCGTGTGTTAACCAAGCAGCAACTTCAGGGTAGTGCTGCTCCTGCCCGATATAGTCACCGAAATATGGAGCGATCCCGAGCGCTGTAATCCCGTGACTAACACAGGGAGCGCCACTCCACAGGGGGCATTGGAGAGCCTCCGAAGCAGTCCAGCTATTTGCTGCCTGCGAGCCGAGAACGCAGATGACGCGTGAGGCCTGGGCGCCAAATGCTGCTTTAAAAATATCACATACTTCAGCCGTACGCTTGCCGTGCCAGTTAATCCGCTTGGTAAAGCCGCTTTCTGTGCTTTGTGCAAAGGTAGTCTGGCCTTGTTGTTCAACCCAGAATCCTTGCGAAAAAGTAGGATTCCAGACTTCATTTGAGTATTCAACAAAAACGGGGAGCTCAGAACTTAGCTCTGACTTTACAAGCGTTGCAAAGTTAGCCAGATATTCATCGGTCGCTTGTGCAGGCATTGTAAACCAGGGCGCCTTCTGCGAGCTGTTTGCTAGTCTGATCATAATTTCCGGTGGTGCGCCCTTTGGCGTTGAATAGCGCGCATCCGTGCTGCGCGCACGGTCGTTCCAGGCAGCGACGAACGAGTTGTTGGTGCGCATCCAGTCCATAAATCGCAGCACTTGGTAAGGAGCAATCCGATTGAGAAAGGCCTGCGTAAAAGGGCTAGATGATAGTGATGCTTCTTCAGCTTCAGAAACTACACGAATATTCCGCAGATAGTTTGAAGGAGAGGTCGCGCTGATTCGCAAAAGTATGCCCCCATTTGCAGGGGTCACTGTGATGATGTCTCGACCTGTTTGAGATTCAGCGGTATTTTTCTGTGCGCCCAGTCCGTATTCAATAGTGCCTGCGCCGTCAAAAAGCACAACGTAACGTCCGGCTGGAAATTCAGCGGGCACATCCCAAAACGTTGCAACGCTTGTAAAGATAGCTGGTGCTGACGGTGAGGGCAGCGAGCGTACCCAACCGTGTTGATCAAGATCAATCGCGCCGCTTTCACCGGTATCGAATGCATTTTCGGAAGTACAGCCACTATCGATGCTGCTTCGACACTGCGTGAGCCACTCTCGGGAATAGAGAAAGATATCTTTGAAAGGCTGTTGGCTTGAATAGTCGTTTATCTCAGCTAAGTTTGTGCCCAGCTTAAGAGAGCTTGGGACCTGCGCAAAAGCGGTACCTTTTAGGGTACAGAAGGCAAGTACGCATACCAACCACATTGTGGATCGATCTGGATACATCCTGTGAAGTATACCGCAAAACTATTGTCGTGTGTGTAAAGTATCGCTATGAATCCCCTAATTCATACTCCTTGAGCTTGTAAAGCAGTGCTCGGTGGCTAAGCTCCAGGATCTTCGCAGCATGGGTGCGGTTGTTGTTGGTCTTTGCGAGTGCGCGTCTAATGAGCTCTATTTCGAGTTCGCGCGTGCGCTGTTTGATTGAGAGGTTAGATTCATCAAAGGTAGCCGATTGCGATGCTGTAGCCCCACTGGTTCGCTGCGTTCGAAGGAGTTGCGGTGGCAGAGCATCCATCTCAATGTTGTCGCCAGCGGATAGCACGAGCGCACGCTCAATGCAGTTTTCAAGCTCTCGTGCATTGCCTCTCCAGGAGTGTGAGAGAAGCAGCTGCATTACCTCGGCTGAAACCGCTTTCTTCCCTAGCCCCAGCCGCGTAGAGTGTTTCTGAAGAAAGTGTTTGATTAGGACCGAGATATCTTCTGGTCGCTCGCGAAGCGGCGGAATGTGAATCGAAACTACATTCAGCCGATAAAAAAGATCCTCGCGAAATCGTCCGACTTTTACGTCCTCTTCAAGGTTGCGAAGGGTTGCAGAGACGACCCGCACATCTATCGGAATAAGCTGCTCATCTCCGACCCGCCTAATCTGTTGCTCTTGAATGCTGCGCAGAAGCTTTACCTGCAGATGCAGGGGAAGCTCGCCTATTTCATCAAGAAAAAGGGTTCCGCCCGAGGCCTCTTCAAAAAGCCCCTTCTTGTCTCGTGAGGCGTCGGTAAAGGCACCTCGTCGATGCCCAAAAAGCTCTGACTCCATCAGTGTTTCGGGTATGGCGCCACAGTTGATTGCTACAAAGGGCCTTCCACGGCGGCTGGAGCTTTCATGGATCGCTCGTGCTACCAGCTCTTTGCCAGTGCCTGATTCACCGGTGATCATCACTGTGGTAGAGAACTGTGACAGACGGCGAATAGTGCTAAAGATCTCTTTAAAGCACTCGCTCTGGGCAACGATCTTGTTAAACGAATATTTCTCAGAGAGGCTGGCTTTGAGTGCAACGTTTTCGCGTTTGAGCCGCTGGTGCTCTTCAAAGCGCTTCAATGTAAAGATGAGGTCGTCTGGAACTATCGGCTTCGAGATGTAGTCATACGCTCCAGCTCGAACGGCTTGTGATGCGATATCCGTGTTTCCATAAGCTGTCATAAGGATAAATGGTGTTGAATCGTTCCGCTGAGCAAGCAGCTCAAGTCCAGAAACGCCAGGAAGTCGCAGATCGCTTAAGATGAGGTCGAAGGTGCTGGCTTTGAGCTTTTCAATCGCCTCTTCGCCGCTTGCGGCTGTTGTGGTTGCATATCCACAGCTCTCTAGCACTAGCGTGAGTGACTTCCGCACCTCCACGTCGTCTTCAATTATGAAGATGTGTAGAGTGCCAGATTCGAGGTTCGCTGCAGTCTCGCTCATTGATGCGTTATCCACCACGATGCAGAGGGCTCGACCCCAGCCAGCCACTCAAGCACCACCTGCCCGTCAAAAATGTACAGAAGTGCTGCTGCTGCGAGGTAGGGGCCAAATGGAATGTACTGCGAAAATTTACCGCGACCGACTGCTATGAGAGAAACGCCGACAACTGCTCCGATAATCGAGCCCACAAAGATTGTAGAGAGAGCTCCATCCATGCCGAACGTTGCGCCGATGACTGCGAGCAGCTTGACATCGCCTAGTCCGATCCCCTCACGCTTTCGCACGATAAGGTAGAAGTAATAAATTGAGAGCAGCAGCCCTGGGCCCGCAGCAAGCCCGAGCAACGCTGCAGACGCTGAGGCAACGAAGGGGGGCTCAAGTAGCTGAGCGGAGGGGGGCACGAACAGCTCGTTTGCTAAAGCAATCAGTAGGCCGAGAAGTGTTCCTGGATAGGTAATCACATCAGGGATAATCATGTAGTCGAGGTCGATAAAGGTGATGACAACCAAAGCACAGGCAAAGACAAATGCAGCGAGGGCGGTCAGTGTCAGTCCATAGCGCCAGTAGCAGAGGGTGCAGAGTGCTGCAGTTGAGATTTCGATAAACGTATAGCGAAACGAGATTGGCTTGCTGCAGAAAGCGCAGCGACCTCGCAAGAGAAACCACGATACGATTGGTATGTTGTGCCACCATAGCAGCTGCTTCTGGCAGTCAGGGCAGAATGATCGGGCTGGCTTTAGTATGGATACCGGATGTGGAAGCTCTTTGACGTTGTCATGGATCGGCTCATATCGGCCCATGGGAATGCGATAGGCGCAGACGCTCAGAAAGCTGCCGATCGCTGCTCCAAAAATAAAACAATGAATAGAAATGAAGAGAATGAGATCCATTTCAGGCCCCCTACAAAAGGTTTGATTCCGCAAAGAGGTAATACGGTCTAACTTTTTTGCATAGCTACGGTTGAACCGGCTCCTAGTCGGCTAACGTAACAAGCCTCCTTTGCCTGCTCCTTAGTCAGCGGCACCGGCATCAGCGGCTTTCTTTTTGGAAGCGGCCTTCGGTTTCTTTGCAGCGGCGGGCGCTTTCTGCTTCTTTGCAGCCGGAGTTTTTGAAGCCTTGGCCTTTGTTGCGCGTTTCTTCTTTACCGGAGCCTTGGCTGCGCGCGCTTCAAGTAGGGCGACGGCTTCGGTCATGGTAAGCGTCTCTGGATCGCCACCTTGAGGCAGGGAAGCGTTAATCGTTCCGTCTGTTACATACGGCCCATAACGACCGCTCTTTATGACAACACTCTCACCGGAGGTTGGGTGTTTGCCGAGATCTTTGAGTGTCTTTGGTTGATTTGCTGCTCGACCACGGGTGCGCGGCTGCTTTAAAAGTTCGATAGCACGCTCAAAAGTCACCGTTAGCGGAGATTCATCAGTTGGAATAGTCCTACTCTCGTCTGCACACTTTACATAGGGACCAAACTTTCCACGATAAACGAAGATATCTTCGTTGTTCTCGGGGTTTTTGCCGAGATTTCGCGGAAACGACAGAAGCTGTAGTGCCATTTCAAGGGACACTGACTCAGTCGGTGTGCCGGCCATTAGCGAAGCCATCTTTGGCTTGTCTCCGCCCTCAACCATATCGCCTAGCTGCACGTAGGGGCCGAATCGCCCCTTCTTTAAATACACCGGCAGATTGGTGGTTGGATCGATACCTAATGACTCTGGTCCCTTCGCGGCCTCAGCCAGCAGACCTTCTGCCCTATCAACAGTTAGTTCATCGAAGGGCAGAGAATCAGGCAGTCCTGCTCGTGTCTCTCCGTTAGAGAGAAACGGACCGTAGCGGCCGATGCGCACTTCAACGTCTTTGCCCTGAGAATCTTTTCCAAGGCGGATGGCGCACACTTCACGTGGATCGATCTTCTCTTCGCCGCTTTGAACGAGGTCTTTCAATCCGTCGTTGCCACCGCCTATTCCGAAGTAGAAAGAGTTTAGCTTTTGTAGATTGTCCTTCTCGCCTCGCGATATAGCGTCGAGATCATCTTCTAAGTTGGCGGTAAATTCGTAATCAACCAGGTGTGTAAAGTAGTTCTCAAGTAGGCCAATCACTCCGATGGCGAGAAAGGTTGGAACAAGCGCAGTTCCTTTCTTAAAAGCGTAATCGCGAGAGAGCACTACATCAACGATTGTGGCCCAGGTGCTTGGCCGTCCGATCCCGAGCTTCTCTAGCTCTTTGATAAGGCTTCCCTCGGTGTATCGAGCCGGTGGTTGAGTTGTGTGTTTGAGCGCATCGTAGCTACGGGCTGAAACTTTGTCGCCCTGTGTAAGCGGCGGCAGATTTCTCTCTTGCTCAGCGAGATCTGCCTCAGGGTCATCCGAGCCTTCTACGTATGCGCGTAAGAATCCTGGAAACGAGATCGTTTTTCCTGAGGCTCTAAAGACTGCATCGCTTACGCCGATGCTGACCGATACGCGAGTGCCTTCGGCATCTCGCATCTGTGAGGCCATCGTACGTTTCCAGATCATCTCGTACAATCGTGCGGCCTCTTGGCCGAGTCGATCTCTAACGGTTGCTATAGGGGTAAATTCTGACCCGGCCGGACGAATGGCTTCGTGGGCCTCTTGAGCATTCTTCACCTTCGTTTTGTAAATGCGCGCGCTGTCAGGTAGGAACTCTTTGCCAAATTCACGTGCAATTAGCGATCGAGAGGCCGCCAGTGCTTCGTCTGACAGGGTAGTAGAGTCAGTACGCATGTAGGTGATGAAACCGTTTTCATACAGAGTCTGTGCAACGGCCATTGTGCGCTTTGCCCCAAAGCCTAGCTTGCGGTTGGCTTCTTGCTGCATCGTGCTTGTTGTAAAAGGCGGATAGGGGCGTTGCGTGAACGGCTTGCTCTCGACTTCTTCAACCGTTGCTTGGCTTTGCGACAACGCAGCAACGAGATTATCGGTAGCTTTTTGGTCGAGAAGAATTACCTCGTCTTTTTTGAATAGCTGTCCGGTGTTGGGATCAAAATCTTTGCCGATCGCAACGCGCTTGCCTGCAACGTGAGTAAGTTGTCCCTCAAATGGAGTTGAGCGGTCTGATGCCGCCTCGAAAACTGCTTTAATATCCCAGTAGTCCGCGGACCTAAAGCGAACACGCTCACGTTCGCGTTGAACGAGCAGGCGAATCGCTACGCTCTGTACTCGACCGGCACTTAGTCGTGGTACCATCTTTTTCCACAGGAGGGGGCTAACTGAATAGCCATACAGTCGGTCAATAATGCGACGGGTCTCTTGAGCCTTTACAAGGTTCTCGTCGATCGTTCGCGCATTGCTCAAGCTCTCTTCGATCGCCTTCTTTGTGATTTCATGAAAGACGAGCCGTTTTACGGGGACCTTCGGTTCAAGCACTTCAAGCAGGTGCCAGCTAATCGACTCTCCCTCTCTGTCTTCGTCGGTTGCGAGGAAGACTTCTGAAGCGTTTTTGACGGCACGTTTGAGTTCGTTGACCCGCTTTTCTTTATCGCTGGGGACTATGTAGAGTGGGCTAAAGTTAGAGTCTACATTGACCCCCAAGCGTGACCATTTTTGCTTTTTTATTGCGGCCGGAATCTCAGCAGCGCTGTTGGGAAGGTCGCGCACGTGACCGTACGAAGCTAACACCTCAAAGTCCTTACCCAGGAACTTTTCGATTGTGCGCGCCTTAGTGGGCGATTCTACTATGACAAGTCGCTTTGACATCTTTAAACCGGACCGAATAGTTACAGGTGATACCCCCCTGTACGCAACCCTTTTAGGGAATGAAACAGCAACTTAAATGTAAAACGATGTTTCTGTTTTGAGGGGCTGTTGCAACAACTTGGATGGCGGCAACAGCGATTAGAGAGCACTTTTTATCGGTTAATACTTCACCGAACAGCCGTAGGGCTCAGTTATAGAGTTGCTAACCTGCTTGCCGCTCCTAAGCTCATCAATTGCAGCTGTAACGTAATTGGTTGCCTGCAGAACGTCGTCGGGGTTTGTTGAACGAACGCTATCGATGGCTCCGGCATAGGCAAGGACTCCCTTGGAATCCACTACAAACATGTGTGGGGTGGTGCGTGCGCCGTATTGCCTTCCAACTGCCCCAGAGCCATCGAGCAAGAGCGCTGTTGAATTAAGACTCTGCTCTAACGCTGTATCAACGGCCTGATCTTGAGAAATATGCCCCTGCTTGCCTGGTGCTGAAGAGCTGATGGTGAGCCACACATCACCGGCCCCAGTAACCTTCTGCTGGAGCTTCTGCATCTGCCCACCAGAGTAAAACTTCTTAACGAACGGGCACTCAGGGTTAAACCATTCAAGCACTACGTTCTTTCCTCGAAACGATGAGAGCGTTACCGACTTACCTAAAGAATTGGTGAGGGTAAAGTCTGGTGCTGCTGCTCCCACACTTGCCACATCAGCAAAAGCCGTAGGGATTGCAATCAAGAGTGTGAAAGAGAGTGAGAGCAAGAAGCTGCGCATACAAAGTCTCCGGTCATAGGTGGTTAGCCATCCTGCACATTGAAGCAGAAGGGTGCATGGTAGTGCACTGAGGCAGAACAGAAAAGCCTCCTGCTCTTTTAAAGCTGGTGCGAGATATTTGTCCGGATGCCGTTATACGCGTTGGATAAAAAGTGGATAATCGGGCGCCAACTTCTAAAGCTCTATAGCAGGCAAGTCGAAGCAGTTGGTGGGGTGGGAGGACCAGGAGTCCAGTGGGGATGCCTGTGCGGTTGCGGGTGCGACACGTTAGGTTCTGGCTCATTTGCCGATAAAAGGATTCGCTCTCAGGTGGGCGTTCGGCGTTCATCCGGCAAGGTAAGGGGCTGCAATAGTTTAGTTCGCTCATGGAACATCTACATTCCTCTCTTTCTACTTTTCCCGTGGCGGCTTCAGCAGTTGACCGCCTAGATACATCGAATGACGGTGCACTTGGGGCATCACCTCCGTCTGACGATATCCGCTGGAAGGTGCAAGATAGAGTGCGGTCACATTCGGATGTGCTGGTTTCCTCGCTGTCCTTCGTGGTGGTCGATGATGTGCGTGCTACATGCGAGGTTGTGCATGCGCTGTTAAGAGCCCTTGGAGCGGGGCCTGGAAAGATATCTCTGTGCACTTCGTTGGCTCTGGCAGAGCATCGTGTTTTAAGTGGCCCTGCGGATGTCATCTTGGGGGATTTGCACTTGAGCGACGGCAGTGGTCTAGATCTGCTTAAGCTCATTCGCCGGACGCCCTCTCGGTCTGATGCGATATTCATGCTCATCACTAACGATCCTAACGAAGAGGCACTGGTGCGAGCACAGCAGTTGAGAGTCTCCGCTGTGATAGCTAAGCCACTGTCGTTTCAAAAATTACAGGAGCACCTGTTGCGGTGCCTTGTTTCACAGGGGGTATAGCTTCGCTGTGGATGCCCGACGAGTTGCGTTGCTGCTCCGTTGTAGAGGCCATATGCAATGCCGGCATAGCCCGTAAGGTTTGCTTTTCACTGCTTTACTTTAACTTCACTAAGTTTTCTTGAATCAGTCCTGCTGTAAGGATGCTCGGAAGTATCAACGCATTCTGTCGGTTGCCGTTAGGAATAAGCACATTCAGCGGGACTCCGTTTCGCCCATACTTTGCCAGGGCCTCTGTTATGCTCTTATTTTGCGCAGTCCAGTCTGCTCGCAGAAGGGCAACCTTCTTCTGCTCAAGGAGATTGCGCACCTCTTGTGAGCTAAAAACCACGAGCTTATTGGCATGGCAGGTGATGCACCAGTCGGCAGTAAAGTCGAGATAGATCGAGCGACCCGCAGAGGCAAGCTCTGCTACTTTTGCCTCTGAGTATGGCTCCCAGCTGAGCCCATATGCATCAGTAACCGCCTCGCCCTCGTTCAGAGTTTGAGTAATCGGAAGGGAGGCTGCACGTAATGTAAATAGCACCGTGGCTGTGCATGCTGCTACAGCGATGATGCGCATGAGTGTTCGCATGGTTTGCTGCTTGCAGTGAGCCGCACGCATAAGGAGCCACAATCCAAACGAGAGAGCAACGATCGCCCATAGCACATCCATCAGTGGCGCTAGCGCTGAGAGGCTGGCCCCCATCTGTCGGGCAAAAATCCGCAGCAGCCACACCGCGGTGATCAACAGCGGAAACGCCATGAGCTGTTTGAAGCTCTCCATCCATAAGCCCGGTCGCGGCAAGAGCTGCAGCAGTGATGGACGAAATGAAAGAATTAGGTACGGCGCGCTCATCCCAACACCCAGCGCGGTAAATATGAGAAACCCTAGGTGCGCTGGAAGCGTTAGTGTAGCGGCCAGGCTTGTGCTCATAAACGGTGCGGTGCATGGCGTAGCAACTGCGGTTGCAAGCGCCCCATTAAGAAACGACCCTAGGTAAGAGGTTGGCAGATTCATACCGCCCGCCAGCGATTGAATTGCTTGTCCCACTGCAAAATCGCTTAAGAAAATTACGCCTAGTGCAAAGAACACAACGATCATCGAGGCGATAAAATGTGGAGACTGAAGCTGAAAGCCCCATCCAAGTTGCTGGCCCCCCGCACGAAGCGCAAGCATGATCGCTGCGAGGATCCAGAAAGATACAATTACGCCGACCGAAAAAAGAAGCCCGTGCATCTGCACTTTTGATTTATCGTGTTGTGCGTGCTCCATGAAGCTGAGAACTTTGATCGATAGCACCGGAAATACGCAGGGCATCAAATTAAGAATAAAGCCGCCGATAAGGGCGAAAGCAAGGGCAGTTAGTAGCCCAATCTCTGTGGCGCTTTCGCCTGTGGCAAGGGGCTGCTGTGATGTCGCGAACTCTGGTGCGCCGTTTTTTTCGGGGTTGGTGTCGAGCTGCACGGCGAGCGGAGCGCCACTAGGCGACCACCCCTGCTCGGATACTAGCACCCCACGCAGGCGATTTATCGGCTCTTTTCGATTGCGGTCTCGCGTAAGGGTTAATGTAAGGACGCCACCCTCTTTTTTGCTTAAATGAGGACCGGAGTTTGAAACGATGCGCGGGTCTTCGGGGAAAAATGTTGCAGATGATGGCAGAAAGCGCGCCTCAAGAGGGATTAAAGCAACGACGATTCGATCGTCTTGCTCTTCGATTGCGATCGATACCTTGTCGAGTTCTCGTGGAGCTGAAGCAAAAGCTTTCTCAAAGAGCGGAGCCTCTTCTGAGGCAGCGCCTGGTCTATCGGTTACCGGCAAAGAGATCGCCAGGTTTGCGCTGCCGGGAAGGCACTCTTCACGACACACTAACCACTCTAGGGATAGCTCTGCATGTGCGCTATGAGATTTTAGAGCTGAGTTAAGTGTGGCAGGAAAGGGGATGAGCACTTCACCGCTTGCATAACCGTATGTTGTTAACGGGCCTGCTGGAATGAGATTGGGGTGCGGCCAAATGGGCTCTTTAATCTGCACGCCTGGTGATGTCTTCCAGGTAAAGCGCGGGGGCAAGCCGGAATCCCCTGGGTTTTTCCAGTAGATATGCCACCCAGGATCGGGCTTAAATACAACGCCAAGTGTGAAGGCAGCGCCCGCAGATGTTGATTGTTGGTCTGCAACGAGGCGCACTCGTATGTGCGGGCCAGAGCCAGTGCCTCTATCGGCGCAACCTGCACCGAAGAGAATGGCTGCAATCAGCAACACAGTGCGCATCGTTAAGGTCGCATGGCTTTGAGGTTGGGTTGAGCGTAAGCGCATCTCTGGTTTGTACCAATAGATGGTAACAACAGAAACCCATAGTCGTGAAAGACAGCTGCGTGGACTAATCGGCAAAGGATCGCTCGACCCTTGATTGTGCTCGTTCATCCATTAGCGCACTAAGCCTGCTTTCGTATATTAGGTCCCGAACGGAGGGTGCATTCTTAGGAATGCTTGGATCTCGTGGGTGTGGCCGGCTGTTTCGCTCAACCCATGCAAGCTGCTGTTTTTGGTCAAACCTGTCAGATTTAAAAAGCTCTGCGATAGCGTTCGGTCGGTCGCCCTGAACTCGAAATGTTTTCCACTCAATGTTGAGGGCATCCGTCGGCGTGGTTCTAAGCGTTCCGAGCTCTGGCCGGCGCGCTGTAGGACCGTCAACGCTGTCTTTATGTCTTTGCTGACTCTGAGTATCTATTTTTACAGTCATACGGTCATTTAATAACTGAAGCCAAATTATCATGCCCACCTTCTACAAGAAAGGGCAATGTCACAGAGCCCTCTTAAGGGTTGGTGTGAGGGGCCGAAATCAAAGGGCTTTACAAAAGGACGCTTTGAAAGGGCCATGTCGACGACAATACGGCAGTCCGCCGGCAGTGAGAAGCATTGTTTGGGGCTTCTCTTTTCTGGTCTGAAGGCTGCTATTGTCACCTGAGCGAGTCGTTGTGTGGCCGCCTGCTGTTGGTGTTAAGTGTTTGTATTTGTTCGGCTTGAGTGGTTGTTTGCAGGCCTTTGTTACGTTGCCACCAAACTCAGATGGTTAGGGTTGACCTCACCCCCGAAAGATTTTAGACTGCGACGCTCGTTAGAACAGGCCCCCCAATATTTCAGGCCCCTCATTAGTTCAGGTAGTACGCTATGAAACGCACGTATCAGCCAAGTAAAAAGAGTCGCAAGACGACACACGGGTTCCGCAAGAGGATGGCCACAAAAGGTGGCAGAAAAGTTCTTAATGCACGACGCGCTAAGGGCCGAAAGAGCCTTGCTGTAACAACACCTCGAAAGGGTCACTACCGTTAGTAGTGATACCGGAAGAGTGCCATCTTCGCAGACTTCATTAACACTGGGCCCTTCGCTAACGTTAGGCCCTTCGGCGCGTCTGCGAAGAAAAGGTGACATCGCCCGCTGTCGCGATCGCGGGTCTAAGATCCACTGCAAACATTTCCTCCTCCTTGTTTTGGCCTCGCCTACAAGCGAGAGCCGCTTGGCTGTTGCTGTGACAACAAAGCTTGAGAAGCGTGCTGTTGGGCGCAATCTGATAAAGCGGCGCATCCGCGAGATCTTTCGCCAGCATCGAGCATCCTTTGTTTCGCCGTATGATATTCTTGTAGTAGCTCGTCGAGGGGTGCAGGAGTGCTCGTTTGATGACTATCAGCGTGAGATATTGGGCGCACTGCGGGCTCACAAAATTATCTCATAGGCTTTTTCTATATGGGTAACTCTGCATCCAATCTGTTGAGAAAGCGGCGACCGATTGCGCGCCTGTTGCACGGCTTCTACAAGGTGACGCTTTCTCCTTTCGTTGGTCGTTTTTGCCGGTTTCAACCGACATGTTCAGATTATGCTCTTGAGGCTGTTGAAGTGCATGGCTGGCTGCGGGGCGGTGGGTTAGCAATTAAAAGAATCCTTCGCTGTCATCCACGTCATCCGGGCGGATGTGACCCTGTGCCGCACTGCAGTCGCGCTCAGTGCGGATAGGGGGTTATTTTATTCTCGCGGGTCTCGCAGAACTCTTCGTTTTGGTCTACTTATAGGCAGCGGCAGAGGCCTCGATTTTGAGACGGGCTTTTGTTGTCGTAGAGCAGCAATCATTTGTCACTTAATGAGGGTTCCCGTGGTGCAGCAATCTGATGAGTCTAATCAACGAACGATGCGAGCAATTATCCTGTGCGTACTCGTAGCGGTGGTGTATACGCAGATTTTTCTGGCTCCTCAAGCGCGGCAGCCGCAGCAGCCTGTCGCGGCGCCTGTATCGCAGCAGGCTGCGCCTGCGGCCGCCGATTCTGCGGCAGTTCCAGCTCCGCCGCAGGTTGCCGCGCAGGTTGTGGCAAACGGTTCCGCACCAGCCGCGCATATTGCTCGTTCAAAGGTGCAGAGCTCGCCTATCTCATACGTTCAAACTGAGAATTTTCAGTTCGGAGTCTCTAGTCTCGGAGCCCGAGCCGTGGCCGTTAAGCTGGCCCGATATAAGGCAGAGCACGGCAAAGATGAGCCGCTCAATCTGGTGAACACCCCCGAAGGGTCGGCCTACCCACTCGGAGTTTATGTAGGCACGCAGAGTGATGAGGCAGTGGTGTATGCGTTAACAGCAGTTAATGGCATCCCAGTGTCCGCGCCATCTACGAATCTTTTGCTTGCGCCGGACGCGACGGCTGTTTTGGAGTATCGAGGCAAGCTTGCAAGTGGCGTTGGAATTATAAAGCGACTTACCTTCACTAACGGCTCCTATATCGTTGGTGTTGAGGTTGCTCTTGATAAGCCCTCATCCGAAAGCGAACCAGTCTGGTTAGAGTGGAGCCACTACTATCCAAAGAGTGCAGAGACTTCTAGCGCAACGCCTCAGCACCTCACTTACCTCGATGGATTTGATAAGGTTAAGCACGTTCCGATTGACGAGCTTCCAGAAGGCGTGCGCGATTTTGGAACCAGTCGCTGGGCGTCCATCGGTGACATGTACTTCATGGCAACCCTGATACCTACCACCTCAGGCCGAAACACCATGCTTGGGCACGAAGGTGAGCTGTATGTCAGTCGGGTTGCTGGTGCTGCCGGCGGCGGAAAGTTCTCGCTCTATGCAGGTCCGAAGGATCACAAGATGCTGAGCAAGATAGAGGGGCTCGAGCTCGAACGTGCCATTGATCTTGGGTGGTTTTCGTTTCTTGCATTTCCGCTGCTGCAGCTCCTCGATTTTCTTTTTGGCATCTTCCAAAACTACGGAATGGCGATTATCGGACTGACGCTAGTTGTGAAGGCGGTTATGTTGCCGCTCTCGCGAGCGAGCTTTGATTCGATGCGTAAGATGCAGGAGTTGCAGCCAGAAATAAAAGCGCTCAAAGAGCGAGTTAAGGACCCAACCCAACTCAATAAAGAGATATTCGCGCTGTATCAGCGTCGAGGTGTAAATCCAATGGGGGGCTGCTTCCCAGTTTTGATACAGATTCCCGTTTTTCTCGGGCTGTATCAGGCGCTTCTCAACGCAATAGACCTGCGCCACGCGCGCTTCGGTGTGTGGATAACCGACCTGTCGGCCCCTGAGCGTCTAGAGGTTTTTGGTATCGGTATTCCGGTAATGGTTTTGCTGATGGCTGCTTCAATGATTCTTCAGCAGCGAACGATGCCGAATACTTCGACCGATCCAGCACAGGCACGTATGATGCAGATAATGCCCTTTGTATTTGCCGGCATGTTTATTATTTTCCCCATGCCAGCGGGGTTGGTGCTATACTGGCTTGTAAACAATCTCATCTCAATTACGCAGCAGGTATACATGCGTAATACAGCTAAAGGCTCTGTATACGTAGCCACGGCGGTCGCTAGTGTTCTGATATTAGGAGCCGGCTACTTAGTTACATTGATATAAATGGAAGGAAGCACAATAGCGGCATTAGCCACTGCTCCAGCTCCCGCAGGTGTTGCGGTCATCCGGGTCAGTGGTCCGCGCACACGACTCGCGCTGCGTGCTTTGTTTCGCGGCAAGAAAGATCCGGTGCGATTGTCGCGTACTCTTGTCTTTGGCGACATTCTTGACTTTAAAAGCGGCGGTTCGATTGATAAGGGCTTGGCGGTCTTTATGCCCGCACCGTGGAGCTTTACCGGTGAAGATGTTGCCGAGTTTCAGTTTCATGGAAGCCCTGTTCTGGTGCAGCAGGTTCTGCGCTCGTTGTATGCATACGGCATACTCCCTGCCGCAGCGGGAGAGTTTACTAAGCGTGCATTTTTAAATGGCAAGCTTGATCTTGCTCAGGCTGAAGCGATAGCCGATGTGATCAATGCAAAGGGAGAAGAGGAGCTTCGTTTTGCGGGCGAGCAACTTAAAGGTCGATTGAGTCAGGCTGTGACTGCCATAGGAGAGCCCTTGCGCGATGTGCTGGCAGAAATTGAAGCATCGATAGATTTTCCTGAAGAGGATATTGAGACCGACCGGATAGATCAGATGGCGGCTCAGGCGGAAGTTGCACGAGCAAAAGTCACTCAGCTGTTGGCAACCTACTCATTTGGTGCGCTCGTAAAGGGTGGTGTTCGTGTTTTGTTGTGTGGACGACCGAATGCCGGAAAGTCTAGCCTTTTAAACCTGCTGCTTGGAAAGAAGCGCGCCATAGTTTCTGAGATCTCCGGCACTACGCGAGATCTAATAGAAGAAGAAGCTTCACTTGCGGGCCATAAGTTTACGTTTTGCGATTCTGCTGGAATTCGTGCCACAGAAGATGCGATTGAGAAGATCGGGGTGGAGCTAGCTATTGAGCGAATTCCGTGGGCTGATCTAATTTTATTGATGGTGGATGCAACTGATACAACAAATGCATGGAGAGAGACGATAGACCTGCTTCGTCCTCATGCTAAGCAGGTATGGATGGTTGTGAACAAAATAGATATTAATCCAGGCGCGCTGGCGCACTTTCACTGCGACTCGTCTATTTGTCAGCAAAATTTCTTTATTTCAGCAAGAAGTGGAGCTGGCATCGGTCCGTTGATTGAGGCACTGGTTGAAGATGTAGCAAAAAAAATTCCTGATGCTTCTGATGTTGGTGAAGTAATTACGAATGAACGACATCGTGATTGTTTGCGTCGAGCGGAGGAAGCGCTAGCAAATTTTGCTCAAACCAGTCGTGCTGGAACAGCTCCATTCTCAATTTTGTCGGCCGACATTCGTGAAGCGTTGTACGCTCTCGACGAGATAGTAGGCAAGACCTATACGGAAGATATTCTGGGGCGTATCTTCTCGAAGTTCTGTGTTGGAAAGTAGGATGGCGGATTCTACCTATACATATCCCAAGCTCCGTGCTCCGCTTGATATACAGTGGCGGACGGTGGACCAAAGAGAAGTGCTCGCACTGCAATGTCCGCTGGGGCTTACCGACCGCGCTATTCACCTCGTCCCAGCGGTCGCTCCGGTGCTGCAGCTCTTTGATGGAGCGTTGTCGACCGATGAGATCGTGCAGCGATTTACAGCGGCCGGGCTTACCAGAGAGCTCCTAGACGGTCTGATCCGCATGCTGGATGAAAATCTCTTTATGGCCAACGCGCGCTTCTTTGCAGCGCAGGAGCAGGTGCGGCGAGACTTTGAGCAATCAACAGTACGTGAAGCGGCTCGTGCCGGCCTTGTGTATCCACGGGAGCCCGATGAGTTAAGAGCTTTGGTGCAGACGTATCTCTGTGGTGCAGTTGCAAAAGAGAAAGCTGATTCGACACTAGAGCGCAGAGAGCTGCTATGCTTGATAGCTCCCCATATCGACTATTTTCGTGGTGGAGGGTGTTACGGTGCGACGTATCCGCGCATGGCAGCCTGTGATGCCGAGCTTTATATAGTGATTGGTACGTCACATAAGTATAGTCCACGTACCTTTCACCTTACTGCAAAAGATTTTGCATGCCCGCTCGGTACCCTTGTATGTGACAAGGTGTTTGTAGCCCAGGTTGCAAATAGGCATGGAGCTCAGCGAGCCTTTGCTGATGAGTTTTTGCATAAGCGCGAGCACTCTCTTGAGCTTCAGTTGCCATTTATGGCAGCTATTAAACCAACCGCTCGAATTGCCCCCATCTTGGTTGGAAGCTTTCATCATATGATTGCAGACGGCAGGTATCCGCACGAGTATGACGAGTATGAGTCGTTTGTAGGCGCGCTTGTCGAGGCTATTCGCGCTAAGCGCGCAGATGGTGGCCGCGTCTGTTTTATCGCGGGTGTAGATATGGCGCACGTAGGTCGACACTTTGGCGATAGTGATCCCCTATCGAGTGACGGAATGCGCATCATTGCAGAACGGGATGCGAAGTATCTCGAAGCAATTAGGAATGGGGATAAAAAAGCGCTCTTTGATCACATCAGCGAGGATGGAGATGCCCGCAGGGTATGTGGTTTTCCGACTATGTACACGATTTTGGACGTATTTTCGCGTACGGGAATGTCGTATGGCTGCGAGATTATTAATTACGAACAAGCCGTAGATATGAGAACCGACTGTGCGGTTACTTTTGCTGGCGCCGCAATGTATTCAGCAGTCTAGCTGGGTTTTTCTCTGAAATTTTTATACTCAAAGACTTTGCCTGAAGCACACATCCTGATGCTGCGGATATGCATGTATAGGTTGTGCTCTTCTGAGGAAAAAGTATGGAAAATAATAAAGACCAAAACTTCTTTGAGAAATTCGGATGCGAAGTTCAGTTCGGTGAAGTTGAGGTTGGAACAACCTATCCGCTCTATGGGATGATTACTAAGATCCTTGATGATACTCCAGGCCATGTAATGGTTGAGCTGAACTTCTCGATTAAGGCCAGCATGAGTATCCCGGACCCAGCCAAAATTGAACTTTTAAAAGAGCGAGCCTTTGAGCCTGGTATCTTTGTATCAACAGTTACAAATAAGGGGCCAAACGTTGAAGTTGATTGCAGTACAGTAGTTTTCGGAAAGCGTCAGGGGTTCAGTGCTTAGCTGTAAAGGCGGGTAGTTCGCGCGGTGCGATAAAAGAGAGAGTTTTGTGTGGGCTTCAGAAAGCCGTGCCGGCAAAGCACGGCTTTCTGTTTTTTTGGCTAGCTTACATTAAATGAGACGAGTCGGCGTTTGCTAGTAACCTGAGAGCTGCCCCGTCCGGCGCTGACTGTATACGAGAACGTTTTGCGACCAGGCGAGACGTTTGAGAAGGTAAAGTACCTTCGTGAGCCACGCTTTGTTTCCGCCCCTGATGTACCCGTAAGTGTTGCGGTGTAGGTAACAGTTCCGGGAAAAGACTGGAGCTGAACGGTAATTTGATTTGTGAATCCACCACCTCGCTTTGGAACCTTAATCATATAGATCCTAGGCCTTGAAGGAGTGGATTCTACTGATGGATCTCTGCAGTCAGGGGTTCCGTTGTTGTTCTCATCGACATCTGGGGTGTTGCAACCACACACTCCAGGAACGTCTTTGAGCTGCGAACACGAACATTGTGAGTCATCTGATTTAGCCGGATTTGTTGGGCAGTCGTCAGCGCAATCCTTTACGCCATCGGCGTCCGTATCGGTTTCAGCCACTCCGCAGCCGCATACTCCAACCGAATTGGTCTTTAGTGGGTCCTGATCGCAGACATCCACACAATCCGCGACACCATCGCCATCAGAGTCTGTCTCTGCTACGTTGCATCCACACTGCCCCGCGCTTGTTTTTTGGGGATCGGTTGGACAGCTGTCGAGGCAGTTAGCTATTAGGTCAGAATCCGTATCCGTATCAGGCACACCGCAACCGCATTGTCCCGCAGCAGACTTTGTCGCGTCTTGCTTGCATTGGTCGAGGCAGTCTGGGTAGGTGTCGCCATCTGTATCAAGCGGGCAGGCGTTTTGTGCGAGGTATACATGCTGCACACTCGAGTCGGCAAGTGTTGTTCCGGTCACGTTCTGAGCATTGGTTTGAAACGCCACAATTAGGCCGTTGTTGCTGACGTGAGTGATTGCTGCATCGTGCGTGAGGCCGCGCGGTAAGCTGCTGCTCTGGGTGCCGGTAGTTACAAGGTACATTGCGTCCATCACGCGGTCATACATGTAGATGTTTCTCGCTCTGGAGTTTCCGTTAGAGTCGGCAGCTTCGGCTATTGGTCCGTGCATCAGGTCGGTCGCGCGAGATTCAAAAACGACAAAGTGTCCATCTCGGCTGATCCAGGCGTTTGTGCTGTCATCGTTGGCACCCTCGACATCGTAGGTCTTTCCAGCGATCGGTTCTCTGTATCTCTTAGAGATGAGCTGTACGCGTTTCGTGGTTGTGTCATAGATGTAGATCTGCGAGAACCCTTTTGTATCAATGTATGAGAACGTTTGCGGGTGGGGATAACCCGCCACGCACTGCAGATCGTTATTGTCAGTTAGGTCGTCAGTATCGTTGACGTCATCAATTACTAGGTCAGCAGCGGTAGATTCAAAAACTACATATCGACCAACCCCATCAATTCGTGGCCGAGTGCTGTTGCCATTTGCAGGGCCGTCGGTGTTTTTTAACGCCTGCAGGTTTCCTAGCACGTCGCAGTGGGGGATTTGGGCCTCCGAGATTCGTGAGAACTTGTTGGATTTGGCGAGGTAAACATCAAAGTACCCCCGTACATCGGGGCTAAATTGGACGGGGATAGTGGCTGTAGTGTCAAAGACTGTAGCTGTTAAATCGGCATTTGAATGGGCGTTTTGAGCATCCGCATCGAGCACTTCAACCGTATTGGAGCCAGCATGATATCCATAGAAATCGTGGAGCACTGACGTGTAGCACTGACCAACGCCGACGTTACAGTTGCTTCCGTCTCGGATGTAAACGTCTCTGTATGGGCCTGGGTCGGTACAGACAGGAGTTAGGTTGTCGATGATGTTGCCAGAGCTTGAGGTAAATAGAACCTTCTTGCCATCGTCGCTGATGCCCCAAAGAAACGAGCTGCCATCTGGCATCGCCGCACACTTGCCAGCAGAGAGCCAGGAGTATTCAAACTTGCGGTCGTGCATCATGATCTGTTGGCTGCCTAGCGGTGGGGTTCCGGAGTTTGCTAGGTTCGATGCGGTAGTTTCAAATGCGATGAATCGACCTTCGTCATTGGTTGGTCCGCCCATACGGGGATTCTTACTGTTTGAATCGCCCTGTTGAGAGGTCTGTCGATTGTAGCTTAGGCATACTGCAGGAAGTTGCGCAGTTTTGTCGGCCCAATACACCTGGTAGCGACTTCCAACGGTGCTGCACCGGTTGTTGTTATAGCCTGTAAGATCGTAATCATCGACGGTGCCGTCTTGGGATGCGAAGGCTGTAAAGATTCGACCATCGGATACATCCTGAAAAGTGAGGTCTTTGCTGTTACCCGTGAGGTTTTGATAAGTTCTTGTGTAGGGCGGGGCGGCCGAGATGTTAGTTATTTTTCTGCTCTCTCTCGAAGTTGTTAGCGCCGAGAACGGGTCGGTGGTATCAGCCCAGGACGCCGATGGGTTGGCGGCGAGCGCGAGCGTCACGGCTTTCAGAAAGAAGATACTTCGGATAATCGATGTCTTCATAGCCTATCCATTCAATCAGGTGAATCGACTACAGTTGTCGGCAAGTTCGGGTGGGAGGATGAGTCGAAAATGACGCTTTAAGCATTAGTTTGTTGGTGAGAGAAGATGGCAGAAAGGTGTTTTACGGCTGTGTCCGTCAAACGACAGCTCAAGGTTGATGGCGAGACGGGCTGTTTTGTTGTTCGTAGGGGGCTGGCGCAGACGAGTCGAAACAATAACCTACACTGAGTTACTATCGCAGCCGCATTGACGGGGCCATGCGTTGCTCGTAATGTTTAACCCTGTTTTGAGGGTGTC
>JBIKWG010000170.1:0-6396 GCA_044356425.1 Bdellovibrionota bacterium
TAGAGGTGCCGAACTTTCTGCCAATCAACTGCCGAACATTTTGATTTTAACCTGCTGAACTTTCTGATTTTGGGTGCCGATCATTTTGCGCGCGTGCAGCTTTAGGCGCATGGAGAATCCCGATATCGTTCCGGTAGCCAATGATATGTACAAGAACGACTACCGCCTCTTCAAGAACTACTTTACCCCGTGCTTTAAACTCAAAGAGAAGCTTAAGGTTGGAAGCCGTTATAAAAGAATCTACGATGAGCCAAAGACCCCCTTGGAGAGGGTATTGGAATCTGACTACATCCCCGAGGAAGAGAAACAAAAGCTCAAGGAACAGCTCGCTTCGCTCGACCCTTTCCAACTGAGCAAGAACATCGACAGGAAGATCCTGCGCATTAAGGCTATGGCTAAGGTCTCCTTCGAAGAGTGGCAACTGCTACCAGATTCTCAGAAGCTCCTCACTTTCCTTTATCAATGAGGCAAAGCGAGGAAAAGGAAAAAGAAAAGGAGGACACCTTTTTTCGACTATCCCAAGCGCTACAACAATACCCGAACGGCGATCGGGATGCTGCCATAACCAACGGCAGGCATTAAAAGTTTTTAGTGCGACAGTCGCGGGCAGCACTAAAACGGTAGCGTCCCTCTTTTTTCCGCTGTTATGTTTATCCCTGCTACGAGACATACCTGTTTTTCCACAATGCTGGCACGATTCGCTTCACATCGTTCTCAGGTGGTCAGCCCTATGCAACAAGCACTTCATGAAACACATCCAGAGCAGATCCTTATTCCGGTAGACCATCAAGCGTTGCCCGGAGAACTTCATGTTCCTGCACAGGCGATTGGGCTTGTGATCTTTGCCCACGGAAGTGGAAGTAGTCGATTGAGTCCCCGAAATACCGCGGTCGCTTCATCTCTTAACAATGTGCGGTTGGCTACACTGCTTTTTGACCTTTTAACGCCCACGGAGGATCGAGATTTTAGCAATCGATTCGATATTGATCTCCTTGCATCTCGGCTTGTTCATGTTGTGCGATGGATGAAGCATCATCGAGATACTACAACCTTACCCATCGGCCTCTTCGGTGCAAGCACAGGTGCTGCTGCAGCCCTCAAGGCGGCAGCGCTTGACGGAGGTGTGCAGGCTGTCGTTTCGCGGGGTGGGCGGCCGGACCTCGCGGGTGATACACTGAGTAAGGTATCCGCGCCAACGTTGCTCCTAGTGGGCGGGCGAGATGCAGAGGTAGAAGAGTTGAATCGAAATGCCCTTGCGCATATGACCTGCATCAAGAAGATATCTATCGTTCCTCATGCAACACATCTCTTTGAAGAGCCTGGCGCGCTAGAAGAGGTGGCACGACAGACCGCAAATTGGTTTGTAAAGTACCTGCCGTAACCTTTCTTATTGCTGTTGCAGCGCTCCGAGTCGTACAGCAACATCGCGCTCAATGCCATTTCGTGTGACGGTGAGCATAATGGTATCGCCGGGTGCATGTGTATCGAGAACACGTAAGAGATCGTCCCCAACTTCTACTGGTTTGCTGTCGATTGCAACGATTACATCACCGAGCTCGATACCACCAGTGCGACCTCTTCTTAATGGAACGAGCCCTGCAGTTGCCGCGGGCGAGCCCGGAAGAACGTGTGCAATAATTGCACCGGCTATCCCGCTTACTCGCAGCACGTTGCTCTCAACAACACGAATTCCAAGTCCAGCTTTATTGACCCGCCCACTCTTGATAAGTTGGGGAACGATGCGGTTGATTGTATCAACTGGCACGGCAAAGCCTATGCCAGAGTAAGATCCCGAAGGGCTTATGATCGCCGTATTCATGCCGATTAGTCGGCCGCTGCTATCGAGAAGTGGTCCACCTGAATTTCCAGGATTGATCGCGGCATCTGTTTGAATCACGCCTTGAATTGGGCGATCGGTTACCGACTTTATCTCTCTGCCAAGGCCACTGATTACGCCCATGGTGAGTGTGTGGTCGAATCCAAAAGGATTTCCAATCGCATACACGCGCTGACCAACCCGCAGGTCTTTTGATGTACCAATCGATATCGGAGTAAGGCTTGTGCTAGGTGCTGAAACTTTAAGCACCGCGATATCTTTATCGGGCTCAACTCCCACCAGCTCCGCGTCCCAGCTTGTTTGATCAGAGAGCGTAATTGTTGCGGCCTGAGCATTCTGAATGACATGAAAGTTAGTGACGATGTAGCCGCGAGAATCCCATATGAAGCCAGACCCAGCTCCTTGCGGAATTTCAAAGAGATTCATCGTAAGTGCGTCTCGCTCTACAGAAAGGCTTGTGATGTAGACAACAGATACTGAGGCTGCTTCAAAAAGCTCAATCGTATTCTGTTCCGCATCGCTTAAATCTGCTCGTGGTGACGGTTTTCGACCAGTAGTAAATGAAGAGTCGTTTCGGATTGCAAATCTGAATACACCGAAGACAAGTAAGGCGCCAACGAGAGCTGATGCGCACGTTGCTGCGAGTTTGTTTTTGCGAGTAACAGTTTTCATAGGTGGTGCATTGTTGTCGTAAGGCGCTGCAGTTTAGCTGCAACCACTGGCAGCAGAAAGAGGGAGCAACTCAGAGCAGCTGCATTCAAGGAAGTTGTGCTAGCTAAGTCATAAAAGCGCACCACCCTCAAGCCTTGTGAACGCTGTTTATTATTTTACCAGCAGTTTGTGCCATTAATCTTATATGTTAATGAATACAGGCAGTTGGGTTGAGCTGTGCATAAAGATTTTCGTTGAACCGCTCGCCCCGAGTTGATATAGAAAGCCGTCTCATTTACACGGGACTGTTTTTATAAGGTGTTAGCCACAGCCGTCACTTTTTTTCTGACTTCGCTAACATTTCGTCTAGACAATAAGAAGGTTCTGCTCGTACATATATATTGTAGTTGGTTCCTTGGGTGGCTACTATATATAGTAGTGGTAGCCCCGAAACTAATCTCACATTAGGTAGTACAGCCGGGTGTTTTTTAATCGCTTTTACGCGAGTTGGATAAGTGTTGCTTGAGTTTCTCACAAAGAAGTAAGGGAAGGAGTAAAAAAGTATGACAGTGGCAGCAGTAAATGGTTCGCAAGTGTCTAATACCACTACACTAAGCGGTGTGTTGGCGTCTCAGGTAGCCGGTCAGCCAAAGGCCGCTGCTATCAACATTGAGAATTTTACAGTCGTTAAGCGCAATGGAACGCTGGTACCGTTCCGACGTTCGCGGATTTTTCGGGCGGTTGAGCTGGCCTTTCGTGCTACGAACAATCTTCCAAGTACATCTCCTCTGCCTCAAGAGCTCTTCAGTGTGGCCCAGGGGTTAACTGATGATGTAGTGCAGGCGGTTGCTCAAGAGGCTGCCAAGGGAGCTTGCGTAACTGTTGAAGGAATTCAGGACACTGTAGAGGTGAAGTTGATGCAGGGGGGCTACTACGATGTAGCTCGCAACTACATCATCTACCGCGATGAGCACAAAGCGGCCCGAGATGACTCGCCTGGCAGCCTGAAGATCCTGCGTCGCGATGGAAAGTCGGCGGTGCGTTTCAACCCGATGAAGATAGCATCCGCGATTGAGCGAGCATTCCGTGCCTCGCTTAAGATAGAGGGGCAGACCCCTGAGGACGTGATTAATTCGGTTAATCTTCTTACTAACAAGGTCGTTGCGCGCTCAGTACAGATGGTTCGCGAGGGTACTCAGCTGCACGTTGAGTTGGTTCAGGATGAAGTCGAGCGCCAAATGATGGCCGAAGGCTTTTATCAAGTTGCAAAGGATTTCATTATTTATCGGGCTCAGCGCGCTGCGCAGCGTGCTCTCGAGCCAGAGCAGGTTGAGGTTGTTACCAAGGAGGTGCCAGCCGCCGCTGTTGCTGATAAGAAATCGACGGGAGCGGTATTCAAGGCGACCACAGCGGATGGTAAGTCAACAACCGTCTCGGAAGGTGAGCTAAGAGCCCGTATTGAGCACGCCTGCAAGGGTTATGAGGGTCTCGTAGACAGCGAAGTTGTTCTTCAAGAGGCGCTCAAGAACTTCTATGAAGGAATAAAGATTGAGGAGATCGACCAGGCAAATATCATGGCTGCGCGGTCTAAGATTGAGAAGGATCCGGCGTATTCGTACGTCGCAGCGAAGCTTCTGCTTGATATAATTTATCGGGAGACGATAGGGGTCGATGCCCACAGCAAGACAGTAGAGAAGTCGCATCAAGATTACTTTAAGGTGTGTCTTCAAAAGGGCGTGGCGGTAGAGCGCATGGATCCTAAGCTGCTTGATTTCGATCTCGACAAGCTCGCCAAGGCTCTGAAACTCAATCGTGATGAGCAGTTCCAGTATCTGGGCTTGCAAACACTCTATGATCGTTATCTGATTCACCACGAGGACGTACGGCTCGAGACCCCGCAGATTTTCTGGATGCGAGTGTCTATGGGCTTGAGCATCAATGAGGGTGAGCGCAAGAACGAGCGCGCGATAGAGTTCTATGATGTGTTGTCAAAGTTCCTTTTTACTTCAAGCACACCGACGCTCTTCAATGCAGGGACACTGCATCCGCAACTGAGCTCGTGCTATCTCACAACAGTGATGGACGACCTTCAGCACATCTTTAAGTGTGTTTCTGATGATGCTCAGCTATCAAAATGGGCAGGTGGACTTGGAAACGATTGGACAAATGTGCGCGCCACCGGTGCTCGCATTAAGGGTACAAACGGCAAGAGTCAGGGGGTTATTCCGTTTCTTAAGGTTGCAAATGATACGGCGGTTGCCGTCAATCAGGGCGGCAAGCGCAAGGGGGCTATGTGTGCGTACCTAGAGACATGGCACCTTGATATCGAGGACTTTATGGAGCTTCGAAAGAATACAGGTGATGAGCGCCGTCGTACGCACGACATGAATACTGCCAACTGGATTCCAGACCTGTTCATGAAGCGCGTTGCAGAAAACGGTCCGTGGACCCTGTTCAGCCCGAGTGATGTTCCTGACCTTCACGATCTATACGGAAAGAAGTTTGAGCAGCGATACGTTGAGTATGAAAAGAAAGCTGAACGTGGTGAGCTGAAACTACACAAGAAGATTGAGGCGGTTGGTCTCTGGCGAAAGATGCTTAGTATGGTGTTTGAAACCGGACATCCGTGGATAACTTTTAAGGACCCTTCCAACCTACGCTCTCCGCAGGATCACGTAGGTGTAGTGCACAGTTCGAATCTCTGCACAGAGATTCTGCTGAACACCTCGGCAGAAGAGACAGCTGTGTGTAACCTCGGCTCAGTCAACTTGGTTCGTCACTTGAATGAGAAGGGACTAGACAGAGAGCTCATCGCTAAGACCGTGCGCACAGCAGTTCGTATGTTGGATAATGTCATCGACATTAACTTTTATCCGACAGCAGAGGCGCAAAATGCTAATCTTCGGCACAGACCTATTGGTCTTGGCTTGATGGGCTTCCAAGATGCGCTGTACGCTCAACGCATCAGCTATGCGAGCCCAGAAGCTGTGAAGTTTGCCGACGAGAGTATGGAAGCTATCTCGTACTATGCCATCCTTGCTTCAAGCGAGTTGGCTGCAGAGCGAGGAGCTTACTCTTCGTACAAGGGATCGAAGTGGGATCGTGGCCTTTTGCCAATTGATACTATTAAGATCCTTGCCGATGAGCGTGGGGGAAATGTAGAGGTTGATGCGACGAGCACGTTGGATTGGAGTGTTGTTCGCGAAGCTGTTAAGAAGAACGGCGTGCGAAACAGCAACTCAATGGCGATAGCGCCAACAGCGACGATATCGAACATCACGGGGGTAAGTCAGTCGATTGAGCCTAACTACAAGCATCTCTACGCTAAGTCGAACTTGTCAGGGGAGTTTATCGTTCACAATACCTTCCTCGTAGATGAGCTCAAGGGGCTCAATATTTGGGATGAAGAGATGATCGATGACTTGAAGTATTTTGACGGATCGATTCAGGAGATTGAGCGCATCCCTGACGAGCTCAAGAAGATATACCTGACTGCATTCGAGATAGAGCCAGAGTGGTTGATTGAATGCGGAAGTCGTCGTCAGAAGTGGATAGACATGGGCCAGTCGCTAAACCTCTATATCGCTCAGCCGAGCGGGAAGAAGTTGAACGATATGTACATGAGCGCATGGAGGAAAGGTCTGAAGACAACCTACTATCTGCGGTCGCTTGGAGCTACGCAGATTGAGAAGTCTACAACCGATATTAACAAGCGCGGATTGCAGCCTCGGTGGATGAAGAATAAATCAGCATCGGCGGAGGTTGTTGTTGAGCGAAGTGTGGCTGAAGAGGCCGTGCCGGTGGCAGATAAGCCGTCGGTTCCGAAGGTCTGTGGCTTGGATGGTGATTGCGAGAGTTGTCAGTAAAAGAAGTTTGGAAGAGTTTTGGGTTATATATAAGGAGAAGTA
>JBIKWG010000171.1:0-6376 GCA_044356425.1 Bdellovibrionota bacterium
GAGAGAGAGAAGCTGACTAAGTGCAGATAAGGGGCAAACACTCCTCCATAAAAATTATCTCCAATTATCGGCATCAGTTGAGAAGCTGCATGAACACGAATCTGATGGGTCCTGCCTGTCACCGGCTTGGCGGTAATGACTGATATTTTGTGCTCTCCTGATGAGGCGTGGTGAGAAAATGCTAGCTGTGTTTCTGCCGTTTGGCCGTCGTGCAGTGATGCTGTGCGTAATACCGGGTGGTGCGGGTCCTTGGCGATCTTAAGAGTAACGCTGTGGTCTTCAAAAGGCTCTACCGTGCTTGTTGCAAATCGATATGTCTTTGAGACGGTGCGCCGTTCAAAGGCGTGCTGCAGTCCGGCATGAGCCTCAGGTGACGTGCTGACGACAATGAGCCCCTGCGCTGAGACATCGAGTCGTGACGGCATATGAATCGGCGTATTGAAGTATTGGTCCAGGTAGCGCTTGAGACTAAAGTGCCGCTGCTCTTTGGCGGGCATGCTCGATAGCCTGGGAGGCTTATACACGACGGCGATATAACCATCATGAAACAGGACGCTCTCGTCAGAAAAAGATGGAAAAATTGCTGAAGCTTCGGAGATTGTGAATTTGGGTTCGTAGTATTCAATTCTGCATGGGTATGGTAGCGCACTGTCCGACAGCGCTTCTCGACCGTTTATATAAATGCCGCCAAAATCAAAGCGCTCTGCCCAGCTTTCAGCTGAAATGTGTGGCAATCGAGAGATTAGAAATTGAAGTAAAGTCGCCGGGCCATCCTGCTCTGAGTATGCTGTAAAGCACCAGTAACGGGTGCGAAGTGTTTGCTCAACACGTTCCAATATTTGCCGGTCGGGTGGTGTAGCTGAGCGAGGCGAGCCCATTATCTTTCCTGGCGCAAAGGTGCGCTATTGAGTAGCAGCAGGCGCCGCTGGTTGTGGCTTCTTAAAAGTACGGTAGTTCTTGAGAGCAAAAGAGATCCTTGAAAGCCTATCAACTAGCTCGGCAGCCGGTAGGTCTGACGAAAATTCCTGCGGCGCAACAAGACCGAATACCTGCTCTGCTTTTTTAAGGCGGGCTCGCATCTCATTCGTTAGTATGCGATCAAGTCGAAGGCGAGCAAACTTTGCCCGTTCGCTGCGAACATCAACGAGCTGCTGCAGTGGGCCTAATTGGTTCAACATGGCGATTTGCGTGGGGTCTTCTGCAGGGCATTCCGGGATTGTTGCAAGCGCTGCGTGGATGTCAGAAAGCACCGGAGGGGTAACGCTGGCGAAGTATACTTCACCAGATTCTCCATACGCGATAGCAGTTGCAACAGTATCAGAAGTCAGTGCGCTTTTATCGATTAAAAATGTGACGTCGTAAAGCTTGTCAGCAATTTTTACGATGGTAGTTTCCGGTACCTGAATTGAGCCGGCAGCTGAAAGTAACATTCCGATCGCTTTTTTTGGCTCGTTTTTCGCCTCTAAACGGGCAAACACCTTGGCGAGATTGCTGGTCGGAGGCTCCGCACATGCACAGTAAACAACACCGCACATTGTCGATGCAAACGTTGCTAGGATAGTTGCGGCTAGCTTTGAAAATCGGGCCGAATGACGAGTGTTTGACATAGGTTTGCGTAGTATCACGGCAGATTGCTCTTTATATCATCGAGAAGTCGGAGGGCTGTGTCGAGGTTGTTAGTCTCTTGCTCTAAAGTGCGCGCCTTGGCAACCAGTGTTGCAACTTCTCTCTTAAAAGAAGAGTCACGTTGGGTCTCAGCTACGTCCACTTTAAAGGTTTGGATGCATGGGCGCTTCAGGGTGAATTGCGGAGTCGATGTTAGGGTGCCATCAGGTTGGTGTACAACAAATTGATAGTTCAACATCGCGATAGGCGCCGGAACCTCCAACTTATATGTCGGCACGTCCGCCATATTCAGGGTGCCGCGTGGGAAAACGATATCAATTAATTTGCCGTCTCGTGCACCGACCAGGCGAATCTTCTGATCAATTGACTTGGTGCCCTTTACTTCTATTACTAGCTGCATCATCGCTGCAGCAGAGGGGAGGGATTTCGGGCTGGGTACTTTGTGGGCCACTTCTAGCTGTTTGGCTGCTGTGGCGCTTTGAGCGTCAGCACGAGTCGCAAAAGCTACCATGGCGCACATTGTCACAGCCGTACAGGCAGCGACATAACGCCGTAATCGGCCACCGAAGTCGATTGGAAACTGCCCTTGGCGGGTCGTTGTCATAGAAACCTTACGAAACGAGCTTTGCACTCCATGTGCCGGTTTCCCCGGTCACTGCATTGGTGAATGTACCAGTTATTGCATCGCCTGACAGCTCCCCAGTTATCGTAAGTATAAGCCCGTTAGAGCGAATGGTGATAGTCTCGGCGCTGGTCTCTTTGCCGGCAGTTTTCGAGTCTGGAACAGGGATTTCAACGGGGGTCCATCCTGGCAATCCAATAACAACCACCAAACTTTTGCGTGTGGGCATTGAGATAAACGAGATCGGATGGATGGCTCCCGGTACAATATCTGAGACTGTTCCAGCGTACAAACCACGAGCAAGGTGTGGAAAGAAGAATATCTCCCCAGCCGGCTCTGTTTTTTCCTGTTTGTCGGTTACTTCTTGATCACTTGCCGAGTTGCTTGACGCCTCTGTTGTAACTGTTTGAGGTGCTTCTTCAAGTGCTTCATTAGCGAAAAAGCGGGAGTATACAGCACCGAGCAAAATAGTTGCCAGTGCCGCCCCGCACGCAACACGAATAGCTTTTCCTGGTTGGCTTTTGGTTGCGCCAACGGTTGTCGTTTGTGCTTGTACGCTGCTTGATGTAGCGGATTGTTGACGTTGATTTGGTGAGGTCGAAATGTCGAAGTCGGGACTACCAGCAGTATCTACAGCTTGATGCTGAATCTGGCTCATTGCCGCTGCAGCCCGAGCCTTTCCTTGAGCCTCTTGATCCACGAGGTTCTTTATCCGCTCAAGATCGAATTCTTCTGTATGGGCACGCTCGCGGGCGCTAGCAGAGCCGTCGCCTGCTGCATCTAGCTCTGAGTTGCCGGTTTCAGACAGTGCATCATTTATCAGAGACTGCGCTGAAACCTCCATGGAATCTTCATTGGCGGCAGCAGCCTTTGAGAATATCTCGAATTCATCGAGGTCGTCCCAGAGCGTTGCAGTAGTTTCGTTGGAACTAAAAAGGTCTGCTGCGGAGCCGTTTGATGCGGTGTCAACAAATCCAGGGTCGGATAGCGCTTTAAGTGCTTGGGCTGCTGTTCCAAAACGTTGAGCTGGGTCGTATCGCATCATTTTTGCGATCACATTTGAAAGCCCCAGCGGTACTGCAGGATTGAACTGATGCAAGAGGGGTATGCGATCGTCACGACGAGCCTCAAGCTGCTCAGCAATCGGAAGCCCATCAAAGGGGTGAAACCCAGCTAGCGCTTCATAGAAGCACAGTCCCAAGCCATAAATATCTGAGCGAGAATCGTAGCGTATCCCCTCTAGCAGTTCGGGAGGAAGGTATGTAAATGACCCAGCTCCCTTCTTCAGCTCCTCAAGATTGATGTCATCTCCTGGCAGTAATGCTATGCCGAAATCGGCAATTCTAATCTCGTGCTCATTCAACACCAAGATATTGTCGGGTTTTATGTCGCGGTGAATCACGCCTGTTGCATGGACAAAGTCGAGAGCCTCTAAACTTTGCTGAAGATAAACCCGCCCCTGTTCAACTGGCAAAGCTCCTCCAATCGATGAGAGGTATTTCCTGAGATCTCCGAACTGAGCATATTCCATGGACAGGTAGCAAAGATCTTGAACAGAGTGAAAATCATCGAGCCGAACAACGTAGCGGTGGCGGCACGATACAAGTGTAAGAGCTTCTTTTCTCAGTCGGTCGGTTAACGATTCTTGGCTTGTTTGGTTGTGAAGAACCTTGAGCGCAACTTCGTGCGTCGGGCTGTTTACGTGGCGGGCATGGTACACCACACTGTCGGAACCTCTTCCAACAAGCGAGATGATCTCGTATCGACCATCGAATATCTTCCGCTTTTTAGCGTTCGGAAGTGTCATATTATGTGCCTGTGTAACGTCTCGCTACGAATAACTCCGGACCCCTCTTTATACGACATCTGGCTCATCAAGTCAGCTCTCGGCTTATACTCCCTCGCTTTCTGATTTGAGAGGCTACTTGCTTGCAGGACTGCCGTCTATTAAATCACTAGGTTCAAAAGAAGGGGTTGTTGTCCTCTTCTATAATCTGATGTTTGGAACAACTCGCTTCAGGTAAAGTCTGGTTTATGTAAATACCTGAATCTGTTAGGTATTGCTTTCGCCAGAGACTTCTAGCTTTTCAGCACCCCTCACTGTCTGCCCTAACGCTTGAGGCTTTGTGCCGTCGATTATCCGCTTTAAAAGTGCTCGGTCAGGCCCTTGCTGCGGAAAAACAGGGTCTAGGCTCTGCTAAATACGGCACCAGCTCTTCTAAACTGTGTAGCTAGCTGTCTCGGCTCGCTGAGAAGGATTACTATTGTAAGCTTATTCTGCAGGTATACCTTGTGGCTGCAACTGAGCCGGTTGAATCTTCTGCCGCGTTGAAATACCATACCGTCCAGTGTCGCCGTGAGCGCTCAGTCATTTCAACCACAAGCGTTGTAAAACCTCGTGGGTGTTGCGAGCCCGAAAGCCGTGCTAGTGTGCACCCGTAGCTCAGTTGGATAGAGCACCCGCCTTCTAAGCGGGTGGTCAGAGGTTCGAATCCTCTCGGGTGCGTTTTTTCTTTTTGTATGGCTCAACTTAATCCTTATCTCGGCATTCTTCTTCTCACCGGTGCGGCCGGTGGTTTTCTTGTAACTATGGTGCTGCTCGCATCACTGTTAGGTCCAAAGAACCCAACAGTAACAAAGCAGATGCCCTGGGAGTGTGGCGCCATTCCTGTTGGCTCAGTGAGAGACCAACGGTTTAATGTGCGTTTCTACCTCGTTGCTATGCTCTTCATCCTCTTCGATATTGAAGTTATCTTCATGTATCCGTGGGCGGTGGTGCTAGAGCAGCTCGGTTGGCCTGCTCTTTTAGAGATGCTCTCGTTTATGGGCGTGCTGGTCGTAGGACTGGTTTACGTTTGGCGTAAGGGCGTTTTAAGCTGGAACGATTAACGGAGCCCTGTGCCGCAGGCTATTTGCCTTTTCGTTGTTGACCTGCTGATTCTGATGGTCACCGCATTCTGTGCGGCTTGCCACTTCAATTATCCACGCTTTTGGTGGCAAGAGGTGGTGTGCGGCGCCACCCTAGTATGGCTGCCTCTGGTGTTTTTTTCGGTCGCACGAGCCGCTGTTCGTATTTACAAAGGTCGGCGGAACGTCGGTATATCCGTGCTCGTTGCAATCTTTGGCAGCTACACAGTTGGACAATCTCTTTCGGTCGTTTGGCCATATATAACACATGCGGCTGGCGTGAAGTTAACTAAAGATGAGGGAATTCCGGTGGGGATCTTTCATGTGCATGGTAGTTCTGACCTCCAGGAGCGCCAAGCTTTAGAGGAGAATCTGAAGCGGTTGCTTCCTGATATTCTTGTTGTTACTGGCGCTGCGAACCTTAGTGAGACGGAAGGTAGCTTGGCCGCACGTTTTTCACATTCGCTACGCAGTGCCGAACAGAGTCCGCACACCATCCGTCTTTTCTCGCGCTTTCCCCTCTTACACGAAAGTCGGAGCGACCTAGGATTTGGGTCCCTCGCAGGAATACATACAAAGATTGCACTTGAAGAAGATGTTGTTCTTGAGCTCGGCGCAGTTAGTTTGCGGGGTAGCTTCTCGCTGCAGTCATTTGAGCAAAGTCGAGTGACCTCTAGGAGACTCGCTAGCATTATGCGAAATAGCATCTCTCCGCGTATGGTGGTTGGCGATTTTTCAGCGACTCCGCTGTCACAGATAGTTTCCATGTACAATCGGCAGGCCCGCATGCGGTCTGTGTTCTATGGTGAGGGGATAGCAGCATTTGCAGCTATGCAAAGTGTGATGACCCCTGTTCAGAACATAAATGCTTTTGTGTCTGCTGGTGTTGAGGTAACAGATGCCGTAGTAATAGCCGGATCTGACAACGCCCCGCGCTCGTTGTTTATTACAATCAATGTTCCGCGGATAACGGTGATTCCAATCGAACGGTAGGGGCACATATCTGCAACGAAATCTCGCCGCTTCTCTAGGAGTTTCCAGCAACCTTAAATACCGAAACGTTCGGCCGAACTTTGCGCTTGGTTGTAGGTCTGCTGCTCGCGGTAGCTGCTTTGTGCTGTTGCTGTTGTGGTGGTTGACTGGCTTCGGTACGTGCAGCGCCCTCGTTACTCGCTAAGGAAGCAGCAGAAGCTGTAGTTCGGGCAGCTATCATCCCCGATG
>JBIKWG010000172.1:0-6356 GCA_044356425.1 Bdellovibrionota bacterium
CCTTGTTGCTCGAGTAGATATCTCAAGCATTAACCGCCGCGTGCTTGAGAATCTAGTAAAAAGTGGAGGGGTCGACTTTAGCAAAGCCTCGCGCCGCTCGATGTTCGAACGCATCGATGATCTGCTTAAGGTCTTCTCGGCGCAGCGCAATGTTGACCCGAACCAGATATCGCTTTTTGGAGCCTCTGATACCAGGCCCACAGTGCCTAAGCGACCAGTCGCCGTTCCAGAGTGGCCGGTAAATCAGAAGCTTGCGTTTGAGCGTGAGGCGCTGGGCTTTTACATATCGGGACATCCTCTCGAGAAATTTAAGGGAGACCTGAAGCGCTTGGGTGCGCTGTCCACAGCTGATGTTAAGTCGCAGCGTATCAAGGAGGTTCGGGTGGGTGGTGTTATCACCGCCATGAAGCTCAAAAATACCAAGAAGGGTGATCGATACGCTACGTTTGCCCTGGAAGATTGGCTTGGCACGATTGACTCAATCGTATGGCCCGATACCTACCGACAGGTGCAAAATCTCATCGTAGCTGATGATCCGGTATTGATAACGGGACGCGCTGATATCACTGATGAACGTTGCGCGTTAATCGTTGAGAAGATGGAGTCATTGATAGCGCTGCGGGATCGTAGTGCCACACAGGGACTGCTGTTACTAACAGGTCGAGACGATTTTGAAACCCACCTTCCACGTGTGCAGGGGGTGTTTCAGCGTCACGTCGGAAGCTGCCCTGTGAAGGTGCGGCTGAGTCTTGAGAGCGGCGATGTTTCGGTGGTCTTGCGTGACCGGAGTGATGCTCCGGTGTGCGTGAATCCATCCGAGGCGCTGTGTGAGGAGGTCGAGCAGATTTTTGGTCGACCGGTATTGATGTTCACGTAACGGTCGGTGGGTAGGTGGAGCGTAGGCAGGCAGTGCTATGAGCTTAAAGACAAACGATTCGCTTCTTCCTCCCCTGTGGATCATCTCACTGCTATCTTTCGGTGCTATCGGATGGCTCGCGGTGCAGCTTAAAGAGCTCGTAGTGCTGCTAGTGCTTGGATATTTTTTGGCGTATGCGATCGAGCCACTACTAAGCAGACTTGAGTCGCGCGGAGTGTCGCGGCGCATTGCTTTTGCTCTGGTGGTAGCGAGTGCTGTTGTGCTGATAGCAACACTTCTGATGACTGCCGTTCCCACCCTTGTGCGGGAGTTTCATAAGCTCTCTGACAATTTACATAGCTACGTACTGTTAGGCCAAGAGCGGCTTGGGCCCTACCTGGAGCGAGGTCGTGAATATCTGCCAGAGGCGCTGCGTGAAAGTAGCTCAATAGATGAGCTGCTCTCTGCTGGGTTACCAGCTCTGCTATCGAATGTCAGTAGTGATACCGCCAAACGTGTAGTAGCCGGTGTTACCTCAACTCTGCTTCAGGGCTACTCGCAGGTTCTCACCTTGGTAAATATCGCGCTGCTGCCCTTTATCGTTTTCTATCTTGCCGTTGACCTGCCAAAGCTTCACGCCTGCGCGCTGAATCTTGTGCCGATTATGCGCCGCGAGCGAGTGTCGGCTGTTTTTGGCGAGATCGATGGGTATGTGTCGGCGTTTGTGCGCGGTCAGTTTGTGGTGTGCAGCGTGCTGTTTGTGCTGTATGCGGTGGGCTTGTGGCTGGTTGGGGTTGACCTATGGCTGCTGCTTGCTGCGATTACTGGGTTCGGAAATCTTATCCCGTATCTTGGATTCGTGGTGGGTATAGTGCTGTCCTCTCTGATGGCACTTGTTACCTTCGGAGATCTGTTGCACGTACTCTATGTGTGGGCGGTTTTTATGGTAGTGCAGGGTGTTGAAGGCACCTTTGTTACGCCCAGGATCCTTGGGAATTCCGTTGGGCTATCGCCCCTAGTAATCATTGTAGCCCTCTTTGCGGGTGGGCAGCTGTGTGGTCTGCTTGGAATCTTTCTAGCAGTTCCTGCCGCCGCTGCTATTAGGGTATTGGCTCGGAACGGCTATCAGCTAATTATGGAGCGCTAAATGTCGGTCTTTAATAGTGCACTTGTAGGCAGGCTTGTAGCGCTTGCACTCGAAGAGGACCTCGCTTTTGGAGACATTACAGCATCGATTGCAGTATCAGAGAGCGAGCGAGGCAGTGCGCACATCGTAGCGCGGCAGGAGCTTGTAGTGTGTGGGCTTGATCTCATACCAGTTATTATTCGCAAAGGATCTTTTGATCTGAGCTGGAAGAGGTTGGTTGATGATGGCGCGCGTGTGGCAGATGCCGATTGGCTCTGTGAGCTCCACGGCAGCACACAGCATCTTTTGGCTATTGAGCGAACAGTCCTTAATTTTTTGCAGCGCATGAGTGGCGTTGCTACCTACACCCATAGCTTCTGTGAGCAAGCAAAAGGGCTGCACGTGCTCGATACACGCAAGACTATGCCGGGATGGCGTGTGTTGGATAAGTATGCAACGCGAGTTGGCGGTGCACGTAATCATCGCACATCGCTAGGAGATATGGTGCTCGTAAAAAACAACCATATTGATGCGCATCCAGGCGGCATTCGCGCAGCCCTTGCTGCCGTCCTCGCGCAGAAGCCGCTTTACATGCCCTGGGAGGTAGAGGTGAGGGATCTGACGGAGCTTGCAATCGCCCTCGAATTCAAGCCAACTATCGTTATGCTAGACAACTTCTCGGACATCTTGATTAGCGATGCAGTAGCTCTTGTTCGACAAAATTCGCATCAGCCACTGATAGAAGTCTCGGGCGGAGTGCATCGTGAGCGGCTTAGCAGCTTGGGTGCACTAGGTATCGATGCGGTTTCTGTGGGAGCCCTCACAACTCAGGCGACCAATGTTGATATCTCAATGAGGATAACTAAGTCGTGAGCGCAGAGAGCCAGGAGCTTTTTTTTGAGGGATACGCCTTCGCATCGCTCTATGATCAGATTACTTCAACTATGGATATCGCCAAGGAGCGGCTGCCCGAGCTGTTGGCGGCTCCTGGTCAGGCTGGCCTCGTGGTCGCACGCTCTCAGAGCCACGGCAGAGGAAGGCAGGGTCGCTCGTGGATTTCTGAGCAGGGGGCCTTTATGGGCACCTTCATCTTTTCAGCCCCCGGTCCCGTGGCGATGCTTTCTGGCTATTCGCTTGCAGTTGGAGTGGCTGTAGCGGACTGTATGCGGTCGGCGGGAGCCTCTGTGCGGCTTAAGTGGCCAAATGATCTGGTGTACGTGGCACAGGGAGAGCTCAGGAAGGTCGGCGGAATCCTCGTAGAGGTGCAGGAGCTAGCGGGCATGAACGTTCTGCTCGTTGGTCTCGGACTTAATCTCAGCAGCTCGCCCCAAGATGTGCCGCATGCGGTCTCTTGGCAAGAGCTATCAGGTAATCAAGTAAACTTCGATTGGGTAGTTAAGCAGTTGGCTCAAGCCCTTCTTTCAGGCCACCGGCGGTTTATGGGTGGACATGGATTGCGCACCTTTAGCTCTGAGTGGGAATCGCTCTCAGCGTTTGTTGAGGGGCAAACGGTGCTTACGTTGGACTGCGGCACAGAGAGTATATGTGGGACTTACCAGGGAATCGACGAGAGTGGAGCGCTCTTGGTAAGTGTAGCTGGCGAACGGCGGGCAGTGCATTCGGCACACATCCTCGCCGTTGTGCTGTAGGTCTGTTGGCTAATTCTCAGGGCGCCCTTTTTTCTTGGCTACGTTGCGCCCCGGATTTGCCAACCGCCTGATAGCAGCCTGAGCTCTCTTCCACTGAGATGCGGCGACTGCAGGAAAGCCCAGATAATCTCCAGGTTCCTTAATATCTCCTCCGGCACCGGTGCGACCACCAAGCCGTACATTCGAGCAGATTGTAACGTGGTCGACTGCACCCGAGCCACCACCGAATACGCACTGGTCGCCAATGGTAACGCTGCCTGCTATCCCAGTTTGTCCGCAGATAATGCAGAACTTGCCGATTGTCACGTTGTGTCCAATCTGCACCTGGTTATCGATCTTTGTCCCGAAACCGATCGTTGTCGACCCGAGTGCGCCGCGATCGATGGAGGTGTTTGCGCCGATCTCAACCTGGTCTGCAATAATGACGTTTCCAACGTGCGGAACCTTTCGTAATCCAGTGGTAGGATCTGCTACGTATCCGAAGCCATCTGCACCGATCACCGTGTTGTTGTGGACGGTGATGTGGTTTCCGAGTGAGCTTCCTTCACGGATCGATACCCCGCTATGAAGTGTAACGCTGCGCCCTAGCGTAACATCGCGATAGATTGAAACGAGTGGATAGAGGTGACAGCCGTCGCCGATTGAGACGCCTTCGCCGATAACGCAGTGAGCGCCAATAGCTACTCCGTTTCCTATCACAGCAGAGGGATGAATTAAGGCTGTAGGATGAATTTCGCGCGCAACTTCGTGTGGCGGGTAGAGTAGCGGCAGCAGGTCAAGCAGCGCTTTGTAGGGGTCATTTACTGCGATCAGAGCTAGGCGGTCCTGCTCAAGGGAAGCAGGCACAAGTTTAGCTGGTGCTAGTTCAGCAGGCACCAGTAGCACCTGCTCTGAGCGGCCCACAAGCTCACGGCTAATGGTTTCACCAGAGGTTGTGCGGATGAAGGTGAGTGTTCGAGGAGTTCGGTCAGTTAGCGCACTAACTGAATCAACCGCCACGTCACCTGGGCCAATCAGAGTTCCGTGTATGCGGTTAGCTAGGTCTGCCGCAGAGAAGGTTGTTTTGATGGACATCAGGCACCGTAATCATTGTTTGCTTTACTGTTTATCAGCTGCCCAAAGGTAGCACGCTAGGTAAGGAGCGGCTAAGGCTACTGAGGGCGGGTGCAGGATAGACTGTCGCCTAGTGTCTGTCGACCGATTGCGCGTGCTGGCATCCAGCGGCGAGCAGTGCGCGGCGTTATGTCTCCCAGGCGCAAAAAAATGGCACCTACCTGTCTCCAGGTAGGTGCCCCAGTTTCGGTCGACGTTACCAGCGCATGGTGCCAGCCTTTCGGGAAGCTAAGTACATGGGGAGGGATTTGAAAGCCAACACCCGCTCACCGTGTAACGTTCTATAACCATCATGGGCTATCACGCTGTTTGTGTCAATAAAACATTGCTCCTGTTTTCACCTAAATTTTCCTCATTTTTTTGCTCACGAAACCGCGCTCTTATCAATGTATAGCCCCGAGGCCGTTTTGTATGGCTCAAGGGTCTTCTGCTTAATAAGCTCTTTCGGTCGAGGTGTAATTTCGTAGGAACCCGCTGGCAGGTGCCAGACCCACGAAGATCCACCACGGCGAATCCGGCCGATTGATGAGTAGAGCTCTTCAAGCTGTTTTGGATGCGCCAGGTCTGCGTTAGCTTGGGGAGTAAGGGAAGTAAAGAAATCTCGCGCGGCTTTGTCTCGCGGCACACTTAGCCCCATCGAAAGGGTTTTAACCCAGGCGTAACCTGCCTTCCATCTCTGAATATTTGGCGTCGACTCGATGACCTCACACGAAAGCTTTCCAACTGCAACTGCCGTAGCGATTGCCACCTCTGGGCCAAAGCCAAGCTGCTGTAAAAGCAGACTGCCAACCTGGTAAGACTCGCATCCAAAGGCCTCAATTGCCATGTGAGCCGAGTCGACCCCCTGGGTTGCCGCGTGCCATTCAGCAAATTCGCGGGGCCGTGATGCTAACAGAATGGCTAATCCTGCGCAGCGCACGAACCCGAGCACCATACCTCCATCGACTCCAAGCTCTGACGCGTGAGCGCCAAAGAGGTGTCCTACCTGTATCTCAGTCATCATCTCTCTAAAGACCCGTTGCCAGAGGGCGGCTGGTGGATCTGACCGCAACACTTGAGTGCATGAGAAGTTTATTCCTGCAACCACAGCAGCGGTTCGCACCCCTAGCCGGTCCACCGCCTGGGCCACATCGGCGGCAGTGATGTCATCGCCCTCGCTTGGCAGGTTAGCAGCCCGGAGGAGGCAACGCGGATTCCATCCAGAGAAGCCAGCTGCGTGCATGAAGTCAGTGGTGCCGTACAAACCGCTCAACGAGTTTCGAATCAACGTTGGAACCGCAGAGGGGGTTTCAACGCTGGATTGCACGATCTCTAGCGCGTTTTGCCAAGTGCGGTCATTCTGTAGTGGGAATGGATTGTTTCTCACGCTCTAACCTGCAAGAGAGTAAAGTCTTGTCATTCGTAGCGACTAATTTTGGGCGCTGCTTGATAGGTAGAGCCAAAAAGCTTCAGCAGATAGCCAAAAAATACCTGTAAGGGCGCGAATCCTCTAGTGTTCTTCCGTAGGGCGCGGTGCTGCAAGGTACGCGATTCCGATACTCAGCGTATAGAGAACCAGCAGAGGGCCGGCCATTAGCAGTTGGGTCAGAACGTCGGGCGGTGTGAGCACTGC
>JBIKWG010000173.1:0-6329 GCA_044356425.1 Bdellovibrionota bacterium
CACTGTACTGCTTGCGAGTTATGCTTTTGGACTCTCTCTTATTCTCCATATACCCCCATATTAACATAAGTTATGAGAGTTCAAATCCTTCCTAGCCGACTGTCCGTTAAATGGGGACCACCCTAATTTCAACCGCTAAACCGGGAGGCCCGGCGGGGCTTCCCGGCTAGCTGCATTCACGATTGCCCGACGAATCTCAGCTCTCCTCCCTGGAGGGAGCTCTCTAGCTGCAGCGAAGAGTTGAAGTAATGCAAGGGCGCTAAGAGAGTTGGGGTCGATATTCTTAAGAAATCGTACCCCCTCTTGTCCGAAGGGCTGATTGCAATCACTAAGAACCCGACCCATGGTGTCGAGCGCTTGCGCTCGGCATACGGTATCTCTAAAGTACGCAGCCGCATCTTACTGTTCTCCAAGGCGGCATCGTACGCTATTGAGAGAAAGGCATCGTTATCAGTGTATCTTGCAGATCCTGCAGTTCCGATTGATACCAACCATCTTGAGCGCGCGCTCCGTGCCATTCCGATGGGACGCAAGAACTGGCTCTTCTGCTGGACGGAGGTTGGAGCAGAGTATGTGGGTAAGATCCAGTCGCTGCTTGTTACCTGTCGGCTGCACGGGATAGACCCGTACACCTATTTTGTCGATGTGCTCCTACGGGTTTCGGTTACTAAAGCGCCCGATGTCGCTGACCTAACTCCAAGACGCTGGAAAGAGCTCTTCGCTCAAGCGCCGTTGACGTCCGACATGGATTAGCAAGGGCGTCGCTGGGTAGACGGTTACCTTGCAAAAAGTGAACTGATGTTACTATCCATCTTATGTCCGATCTTGAGAGGCAGTAGCGCCGGTCAGTGGATGGTTACTTTCTAGAGCTATTTGAAGAGCTACGCGAAACGTTGCCGTAGGCTGGGTCTTGAAGTTGGGAGCTCCGTACGTCAGCATGAGAGGCGAGTCTGCTGTGTGTTACCGTCGCCTACCTATTGAGTAAAGTTTCGTCGGAGAATAGTCGCTACCGTCTTGCTGAGGGCGTCTCGCAAGCGAGTAGTAACTAGAGACCCGTAGGCCTTGATTAGCTCACCCGAAGTCAGTTTCTGATGGAACACCTGTCGAATATGTTCCTGCGCTGCACTTCTTCCCTCGGTGGTAAGCATGTCCCATGACTCGCCGAGGTGCATGCAGACAGCGAACACCTCATCTTTTGTCGCTTCATCGAGCCCTTTCGCATTTTCAATCAGATCCTGTGCTTGTTCTGCTAGCTTAGAGAAGGTCTTCAAGCGTGCAAGGCTAAGGATTACCTCTCGGATGCCTTTTGCTTGATCTGGCGTATACTTTTCAGGCTCTAGCATACCGGGGTCATAGTGTAGCAGTGTCGAACCCTTAAGCGTTTGGTTTCCGGAATGCCTGTCGAGACAAACGCGCACCCCGTCCAACAAGTTTTGTAGTTGCTGGACTATCCCCATTATCAGAGCTCGATCTCGTGCCGTGCCGGCGGGCATATCGACTAGTCGCTCTCCGTCCACAATGTCCATAAGAATCCACTCAGGGCCACAAGCCCTGATCTTGGGGACTTTGGTGGAGATTACTTCGCCTAAAATAATTCTGTATTGGTTGCCATACCGCTCATTCATGGTACGAAGTCGTGCAGCAAGGATTTCACCGTTGGTCTCTGCCTCAAGGTAGCGCTCAACAAGACGCACAATTCGATGAGTAGCTTTAGCGATGACACCTAAGGAATTCTCTCCACTGTTTTCAGCTTGCCGTGCAAAAGATTTCAGAAACCGAATACCGCGACGCGCACGGGGCTGCACATTATCCCGAAACAACAGAAGTGCTGCGCGCTCGCCTGAGCAGAGTTGCACCTCGAGCGCGACGATATAAGTCCCGGTACCGAGTACACTTCCAAGGTGAGAAATCTGCGCACGGACCGCGCCTGGAACCTTCTGAGCATAACCATCTATAATTTCGGCACGTTCGGGTCTTAGGGGTGTGCGCTTAGCATCAGCAAATGTCTCACGAATGATGTAGTCCGCTTCAGGAAGTATATGAATAAGTTGATTAACGCGGATACCCACCGGCTCTAGCGTATATATAAATTGCATCAATCCTTGCGCTATTGACCGTAGGGTCTCATCACGATCCAGTTCCCCTGATTGATCTTTGACTGGGATAATGGCTGGAAGCACCGACCAATAGAAAAACTGCCAATGTTGCGGCGCCGCTTGAATGAGGACGCCGAAGGTTTTAAGGACTATATCTTTGTATGTACCGGCGGCCTCAGCAAGCAGGCGACTACAATAGTTTTTTCCAGCGGCGGGGATACTACCGTTCGGAGTAACTCTTAGTAGTAGTACCTCAACGAGAGATGCGCGTATTTCAAGTGGCCAGATATGATATTCACGATGTGCATTCAATAAAACTACATGTACCTCTTCGGTCATGGTGCTTCTATTGAAATATCCCTGGTCTAGCGAATTCAGAAGATGGTCGCGTGCCGCCCCATAGCGTTGGCTTTCCTCCGGTGTTCTTAGCCAATTTAGAATTGCCTCCTTTTGTGACTGTGTTGTGGCTCCAACCAATAGTTTACCAAGCGGTCCTAGTGCCTTAAGGATGCTTCCATCTCGAAGCAAATCTTCCCGGGTGGGAGCGAATGTATTGAACACCGTGGACGCTTTCTCCTGCGTCTGAAGTTCATGCATAACTTCGTTCAAGACACTTCTTCTGGTGATGGGCGGTAACTGCCGCGCAGGCCTTAGTATTTTTTGATGTGCTCTTACCAGCCATTGATGCGAGCTATCATCAATACCGACACAGCTCTTTGCTAAACGTGCCCATTGAACCACAGCGTGATGCCGTACTTCAGGATCGTGACCAGGAATCCTGGAAAATACGCTCGTAAGAGAAGTAAGCCCTTTATGAGGATCCACGGCACCACTTAGCACGGTAACGCGCGCTAGCAAGCTATCTCTTTCTTTGGCCTCACGGCCTCCAATATGGTCAGCTTTCCACCGTAAGATGTTTATTTCCTGGATAGCTGACACCGAGTTATCCGCACGGTGCTGATAGAGTTCATCAGAAGCCCGCCTAAGGGAGCAAAGAATCTCATCCTTGCGCAACTCTTCTCTAATGCCACGGCGCTCAAGGAAGTCAATAAAGGCATACAACTCGTTTTGTCGATCAGCGCGTTCTGGTCGCTCAGTTAGGTAACGGTCAAGCAGTAGAGAGGCGATATTAGCGAACCAGTTCTTCATCTTCCCTTCAATAGAGCTGTTCTTTTGCGGAAGGGATCGAAAAAGCTGTTCGAAATGGGCAAAACGCTCTTTAAATTGCTTCAACGCATCTGCAGGTGAGGCTGATGGTTCAGCAATTGTCTGGAAGCGTGATGAAAGCCCCCTACCGACGTTTGCTAAGCTCTTGGCCAGCCATTTCCTGGTATCTTCCTTTACCTTCGCATCCGTGCGAAGTTCGTCAAAATCATTGCGCAACAAGCCACACCGCGATAGGTGGTGATAAGCAAGAGCCTGAGGGGCGCACTTTTCAAGGACTCTTCGTGCAGCAAGCTTTTCTTCCTCTAAATATACCCAGCGATCCAACGATGTAAAAGCCCTTCCCAGTTCAAGAGGGTTCAGTGTCACGCCTAACTCAGCCTGCATGTTCCACCTATTCACCAAATGCTGGCACTTCGCTGTAGTTCGAGGATCGGGCCTCTTTGCCGGGGTGTGGAAGAAATGGTCCATTGCAGCGGTGATATGAGAAAAATTATGTTCCCATCCATACCCCCAGAGGCGATCGAAATCCTGCGCCTTTTTCCAAGTAGTGGTGCCAAAAAAAGCGCCAAAGGCTTGATCGATTCCCCGAGAGTTTTGGCGCAGTATTTGTAGCGCCAGATTGACACCAGCGCATACCGCCTGATGTAGGGAATTTAACTCCGGCTCCCGATCGAAACAAAGTTCCCAGAGCGCACTATCCTCTGGAAATAGTTTAGCAGCCAGCTCTCGAACAGGGCCTGGTGCGAATGCCAACGGATGCATTAATACCACACTGTTATTTTGAGGGGGCTCAACATCGAGCAGTCTTTTTGCACGATTACGCCATGCTGCAATGGGCTCTCCGGTAAGCGTGCTAGCTAGAGCGCAGGCATACTGCACTTGCGCGTGCCACCGGTGTTCTGGCGGCAAGTTCACAATCGACTGCACAACCAATCCGGTTTCTCTCTTTATCTCCCTAAATAGAGGCCGTAGCGCATTAATTGTTTTTTGTGGGTCAATATTGGTGACTAGTACAGTGTTGATCTGCGTGGCGAGTGCGCAAGTAAGGGACTGTAGTCTCGGGGTATCATTGCCAAAATACTCACGGAGGGTCTTTAGGGTCCGAGTGAGCTCGCTCTCTTGGCGGGCAGCATGATGCCTGTAGAAAGCACGACCATAGTGCATATCTCGCCAAGCGGGGTTTTTCAGCGACTTGTGCAGCTGCAGAAAATCAATTCGATGTAATTTGTCACCCAAGCCAGGGTGGCTTTTGAATTGCCTACTAATTGGATGTTTCGCTAGTATGTCATAATGATGCCGTAGCAGCTCCTCTTGATATCGACGGATCTGGCCTCTCATAAAAGTCGGATCGTTGTAAACTGGAGGAGAGCTGCCAGTTAGCTTCAGGTGTCGGCTCTGCCTTGCAAGCTCAAGAACACGATCTGCTGCCCTGATCACCTCTGTAGGTGAAAGTAACCGGCAAATCCCTCCCCACCGCCAATCACTTCTGCCGTAGATAATCTCTTGTAAATCAGTTGTGCGGACTTCAGGACATGCAAGAAGTGCCTGCATGTCTCTCACAACACCCGCCAGGGTCCCTTCTCGGTGTGTATGAGCATCATGTCCAGTTGCGTGCTCATGAAGTCGCTGTGCCCCCATGGCAATATTAATCCGTATGAGGGGATCAGGGTGCACTTCGAATGAGTTATGTAATAGGTTGGAGACCGAACATCGCCCCTTCATCGAAGATTCATACACTTGAATTCGTCGCTCTAATGGAGAAAGTATATGAAACAATTGTTTAGCCACGTGATACGTAAGCCCTAGGGGATTAAGTATTTTGAACATGCTGTTAAAATCAGCAAATGCCTCCTGTGCAACAGAGTTCTCTGCATCTATCGCTGAATGAGTTAGTTCATGGCCATATACAAGACGAAGGAGTGAATCATCATCACAGGCATTTATTAAGCCGCTTGTAATTCCAACAAAACGTCTGATATGCCAGTGGTGGTCGCGAATCTCAAATGCATAGGCGTTTCTCTCTGCTTCTTCAATGATGAGAAGCTCTGCACCTTTCACTCCTAGCGTCGCAGCCGTTGCTTCAAAGAGCGGACGAGAAACTTTATAGAGCTGTTCGGTCGAAGGGTTTAAATGCTCAGGAATAACGCGTCTCTTTAGCACGACATCAAGAGGAACTCTCCCATCGCACAACGTGCGAATTTGCCTTCTCGTCAAGTCGAGTGATGGTGCTGTGCGCGCTGGTTGTGCTGAGTCGCCTGTGGGATCACCCTGTCTGTTGCTCATAGCGCAGTGGGCCGCTACCTCCAAAGCATCTGGCGCCACCTGCGGTAGAAGGCACTTAGAAAAATCGCTTTGATGCGGAGATGCCGTCTTGGCACCTAATACACTAAACCCCATGCTTACAAAGCTACAGGGATAGTGATCGCTACTCAAATAGGTGCGCGGCCGATTGCCTGTACCCTGGCTTATGATACTTCCGTTACCGATAGATCAGTTGCGCTTTGAATTGATTGGCACACCTATCGACTCCAGTGGGTCAGACGTCGGATGCTCGATACCGCCTCTGATGTACATGGTACCACCCTAGTCCGACGGAACGACGCCTTCGTCTTCCACGATGTTGCTGCGTCTGGCTCCCCCTCCCCGGAATAAAAAAATAATTTGATCGTTGGTAATTGGCTTTAGCGAGTAAAGGCAATCTTTCTATCTACGAAGTGCTTTACAAGGTAACGGTTGATGAACTCTGCTCCGTTATCGCAGTCCCACGCTTGAACTGCAAATGGAAGCGCCTGGTACATGTCCTCAATTGCCCCAATCACTGCTACAGCCCCCTTGTGCCATACGGGGCGAATTTCAGTCCATTGAGTGCAGATATCTGTTGCGGTGAGGGTCCAGACGAACTGCCCCGATAGGTCCCCACCACAGTGAGCAACCGTATCGCCTTCAAGAAACCCGGGAACGTTCACATCCCACACCGTGGTGCGAATTGGGATCTCGCTTCGTAGAAGTGATCCAGGCTTTGTTCCGCATCTGCCACGACCAAGATGTTTGTACGGCTTTAGAACT
>JBIKWG010000018.1:0-22325 GCA_044356425.1 Bdellovibrionota bacterium
ATTCAGCTGGTCGACGGGGCGATCGTAAATGATGCAGCAGTGAGAGGCGAGCGTGCAACTTAAAGAAACGATACGGCTGTCGATTGAGTCTCTGCGCTCGCAGAAGCTCCGCACCTTACTTACCGTGCTTGGCATGGTTATTGGTGTTGGTGCCATCGTACTGCTGGTGTCGGTTGGTCAGGGGGCGAAGAACTATGTCCTCAAAGAGTTCGAAGGACTCGGCACCAACCTCATAGTCATTCAGCCAGGCAAGTCTGATAAGAAGACACATTTTGGCCCACCCGTTGGGGCGGCACAGAGAAAAATGACAACGGCAGACGTCACTGCCATAGAGAAGCGAGCGGTAAATCTTGAGGCAGTTTCAGGGCTCGTGCTTGGAACGGTTAGTGTACGTTACGAAGATTCGATCAGTAACATTACGGTATTCGGCACAAATGAACAGTTTCCGCAGATCCTTACGATTAATATCGGTGCTGGTGAGTACTTTAGCCGTGAAGAGGACGAGTACGGCAGGCGAGTCGTTGTGCTCGGGCAGAATGTTGTTCGCGAACTCTTTGGCGATCGCAGTCCACTTGGTCAATCAGTCAAGCTCAATGAAAGTGAGTATAAAATCGTGGGTGTCCTCGCACCTATGGGTGACAAGCTTGGACTAAATTTTGATGAGCTCGGATTTATCCCAACGCAGGCGGCATTGCGGCTCTTTAATGACGATAAGCTGTTTGGTATTCGCGCTAAGGCGTCATCTCGGGTCGGCGTCGATGATGCCGTAGAAGAGATTACAGAGATTCTGAAAGAGCGCCGTGATGGCGAAGAAGATTTCACTGTTATCACGCAGGTCTCAATGATGGAGAGCATGAACACCATTCTATCGATGCTGACCTACGTATTAGCTGCCATCGCAGCCATCTCGATGGTGGTTGGTGGGATTGGGATTATGAACATCATGTGGGTTACGGTGGTCGAGCGGACGCAAGAGATCGGAATTCGACGGGCTGTTGGAGCGCGGCGTCGCGATATTCTTCAGCAGCTGCTAGCTGAAGCTATCGCACTCTCTTTGTTGGGTGGTTTTGTTGGGGTTGGTGGAGCAGCGCTTGTAACGTACGTTCTCTATATGGTTTTTCCCGCATTTGATATGCGTGCACCAGTGTGGATTATGTTGCCGGCTTTTCTCGTGGCAGTTGTGGTCGGCGTAGCGTTCGGTGTCGGTCCTGCTGTAAAAGCATCACGCCTAGAGACGCTTGATGCGCTGCGCTATGAATGAGTTCGCCTGCTAATCCGGGGTCACCGGGCTGCCTGTTCTAGGGCATCGCGCGGCGTTCTATAAAGCTTACAGTTTTGTAATCAGTGAGCATATAGTTATGTCGCTGTGGAGGCTCAGCAATTTATGGCCATATGCAACGCCTGTGCCCTGACGTTACTGCTTGCCATCTTTGTCACTGGGTGTGCGCAACGCCATCCGATCACCGTTGAGGCGGTAGAGCCGTGGCAGCGCAGTTATGAGCAGTCAGCTGAGCAACAGTCCTACTTATCGCCGCCACCAGCAGCAGCACCTAATGAGCCGTCTGCAGAAGCTCTCACCTCATCGCAACTGCCTCAGCCGATGGCATTTGTCTCAGATGTCATAGCGTTTCCGTTTCGAGGTCTCGGATGGCTGGTGCAGGTGGTATTTTGAGGTGTTTCTCTGATAGAGCAACGGCTGCGTTTAGCGCTTAAAGCGCACGTTCATAAGAGCTGCAACGAGCTCTGTCTCAAAGGCTCGAGTAAAAGCAGCGGGCTTAAAGAGATCGCTATCCCATACCGCAGAGGCCAGGCGAGAGCGGATCTGTGATAGCTCTGAGGGGTTGTTGGCTAGCCTAACCGCCTTTGAGATAAACTCCGCAGAGCTTGAGCAAAGTAAGTCGCTGAGCCCTAGGTGATTTAGAAATGTCGTTGCGATGCGAGATGAAAATCGATTACCCGTGAGGGTAAGAAGGGGCACTCCCGCCCATAGGGCATCTAATGCCGTTGTTGAGGCATTTAAATCAAAGGCATCTAGCAGCAATCCTGCGTGGTGGTGTCGGCCGAGGTGCATGGCTTTATTGGCAACGCGCGTTGCAAAAACAAGTCGTGTTGGGTCGACGCCACGTTGGGCAGCTTCTTCTCTTAGATTCCTTTCAAGAGCATCCGAGTTAAACTGATTTGAAAGCCAGATTAAGCTGTTGGGTGTCTCTCGAAGTATCTCCATCCAGGCGTCAAAGGTACGTGCATTAATCTTTTCCGGATTGTTGAATGCACAGAAAACAAATGGATTGCCTCGCTGCAATAACACTTTCTTTAGGACAGCATCTTCACAGTGGATCATTCGTTGTGGGCTAGCACAGTGGTAGCAGACTGGAAGCGCTATCACCGCAGAGCTGTGAGCCGGCTGCTCAGAAAGAACAACCGGGTCTATTACGGTCGCATCAATGAATGAGAAATTGAGGATGCCGGCATGCCCCAGCCAAAAAACCTGCAAGCGTGCTGGTCGGTGCGCTAGTATTTCAACGCCCACAGACATCATTAGACCGTCAAGAAAGATGAGAATGTCGATCTTAGTTTGCCGTATAAAAGCTGCTACGGCTGCCGGAGCCATGGCACTCGTGTCGTGAAAGTAGTCGCAGCCGGCTCTAATTGCTTCCATGTGACCAGAGACTTCGTCTCGTCGATCTGTTAGTGAAAATGCATGCACCTCGAATCGAGAGCGATCGTGGGCTTCAAAGAGAGCTTGTGTCACGTGTCCGATCGGATGATCACCCAGCTTTCCCGATAGGTAGCCGATGCGAAGCTTCTGGTTAGGTTTGTCTTCTGCCTCGTCGTAGGGTGCTGGCGCTGTATGGGCTAGGCGAGCATCGATCGCCGCTATGCAGCGCTGAAATATGTTGTTAGGCAGCTCTTCTAGCACATCAGTATAGGCCAGATTCATAAGCTCAAGAGTTGACCACCGCTGCTCGGAGTTTGGCTCTTTCTTGGTAAATAAGTCGGCGATCCTGCGTTGCCACCGAGCGGTTGCGGCGAAGTCACCGAGCCGTCGGGCGCAATTAAGCCCCTCGGTTAGGGCGTGTAGCGACTCGGGGTCGACAGAGAAAGCCCGCTCGTATAGATCGTGAGCGCCCACAAAATCATTAGAATTAATGAGGGTGTATCCGAGTTGAATCAGATTTTTTACGTTGTTGCAGTCAAGCTCAACAGCCCGTGTTGCTGCCGCGCGCGCCTCGGCATGAAGCCGCTTCTCAGTGAGTAGCGCCGAAAGATTTGCAAAAAAAATCGCGTGCGAATCGTCTTGCTCAATTGCTTGTTTAAAAAATGAGATAGCGCCATCGATATCTCGCTTTAGCGATAGAACAATTCCCTGTGTATGTAGGGCCATGGGATGGGTGGGGTGCGCAGCCAGGGCAGTCGAAACAGCTTTTTGAGCGGTTGTAAGGTCTCCCTGTTGTAGGCACTGAGCAGCAACAGCCAAGAGGTTATCGACGCTATCGTTCATAAGAAGTATTTGCAGTTGGTGAGTGACTTCAGTATCTTTACAGTGATGAACGACAGTCCGGTGCAGAAAAGAATACGCTTATTAGTCACCGTATCTCAATAATACCTCTCTTATGAATATCATCAAAGAAGAAGACTTCATACACAGTATCGAAGATGCGCTCCAATTCATCTCGTACTACCACCCCGTCGACTTTATCCAAGCGATGCACAAGGCGTATCTGGCGGAAGAGTCTAAGAGTGCAAAAGATGCAATCGCGCAGATTTTAGTTAACTCGCGTATGTCCGCTGAGGGACATCGTCCCCTCTGCCAAGATACGGGCATCGTAGTGGCTTTCGTAAAGATAGGTGTAGAGGCTCGCATCGACTCCAAGCGACCTCTGCAGGAGCTTTTGGATGAAGGGATACGCCGCGCGTACAAGAGTAGCAGTAACCCTCTGCGAGCCTCGATTGTGGCAGATCCGGCAGGTAAGCGAATTAACACCAAAGATAACAGCCCTGGAGTTCTGCACATTGAGTTCGTTTCTGGAAGTTCAATTGAGGTGTCGATTGCCGCTAAAGGCGGCGGCTCAGAGAATAAAGCCAAGCTTGAGATGCTTAATCCCAATGACGATCTTGTAGCTTGGGTGCTTGAGACTGTCCCGCACATGGGCGCTGGATGGTGCCCGCCTGGGGTGCTTGGCATCGGAATCGGAGGTACAGCTGAAAAGGCGATGCTCTTGGCTAAAGAGTCATTGATGGCACCGGTTGATATCTATGAACTCAAAGCGCGCGGTGCAAAAACTCGGGCAGAGGAGCTGCGCATTGAGCTCTTTGATAAGGTTAATCAGCTGGGTATCGGCGCACAGGGTCTAGGGGGCTTGGCAACGGTGTTGGATGTTAAGGTGCTCGACTATCCAACGCATGCTGCTTCGTTTCCTGTTGCAATGATTCCAAATTGTGCTGCCACGCGGCACATCCACTTTGAATTAGACGGCTCCGGCCCGGCTAAGCTTACGCCGCCATCACTCGATCAGTGGCCAAAGATTGCTTTTTCTCTGGGAGAGGGGGCTCGCCGGTTAGATCTTACGCATGTAACTCGAGAGCAGGTTGCCTCTCTTAAGCCTGGCGAGACAGTGCTCTTGAGCGGTAAGATCCTGACAGGCAGAGACGCTGCACATAAGCGCATCGCTGATATCTTAGGTCGCGGTGAGCCGCTACCAGAGGGCGTAGACTTCAATAACCGATTCATTTACTACGTTGGTCCAGTTGACCCAGTGGGTGGTGAAGTAGTTGGCCCGGCTGGTCCGACAACTGCCACTCGTATGGATAAGTATACTGAACTGATGCTGTCCAAGACCGGACTGCTGGGAATGATCGGTAAAGCAGAGCGTGGCCCCGAGACGGTAGAGTTAATCAAGAAACATAAGGCGGTATACCTCATGGCCGTAGGCGGTGCGGCCTATCTTGTCTCTAAAGCGATCGTTAGTTCTCGGGTAATAGCCTTTCCTGAGCTTGGTATGGAGGCGATCTATGAGTTCGAGGTCAAAGATATGCCGGTAACGGTTGCAGTGGATAGCAGTGGAGTCTCGGTGCATGAAGTTGGCCCGCAGCAATGGAGGAAGAAGTTGCTGAATGTTCTGCCGTAGTGGAGGTCTCTCTCTCTCTCTCTCTCTCGTGCGCGCTCTCTCATAGACGCCATTAAGCTTCGGTGTTACACCGAAGCTTAATGGCGTTTATGAGAGCAGGGAATCTCAAGCTACTTCACAGATATGAATCTAGAGAGCTGATCTATCGGCCTAATTGAGAGACTTTGAGCCACCGCGTAGGCAATAGCGCTCGATATCATCGTTGTTTGAAAGCGGATCATCGCTGAGTTTTACCGTCAATCTTGCAGCATCGGCGAAGATATCTGAGTACCCCGACGCACCAAAGCAGTGCACCATCGAAGAGCCATCCCCGACCTTGAATTTTGATTGGACTTTGAATGCGCTGCACCGATTCGGTGGTGAGCTTGCGTCTGCTAAAGCAGTTGAGCAGCCACCAAAATTTGAGCCTGCTGCAGGCCAACGATCTCGGTTTTGGGTGTCACGCACTACGATGCTAAATGCTTTTAACAGGCGGCCACTAAGGATTGCAGCAGCTGAGCCGCCGCACTCCGCTACGGCTGGACGGTATCTAACGTAAGAAGGAACGTCATTTGCGCAGATGCAACGTTTAAAACCAAATTCACCACCACAGGCAGGCACTCCCCCAGCGCCACCGCTAGCTGATTCGGCAAGTATCTCTGCAACTGTCCAGACCCGCCCACCGCTGGGGGCTTGAGGGCCTGAAGGCGAGTCATCTACGGAAGTCTCAGGGGCCGTATTCTGACTTGACTCATCTTCGCCGCCGTTACCGCCGCCTCCGTTACATGCAGATGCGAGCAATAATACCGCTAGAGTGAGCGACACCAGAGGCTTTCTTTTGTGGTTGTATTGAAATGCATTAAGAAACATTTGCGGCCTCCTGATAAAGGCTAGACGCCCCACGTTATAGCTCTGGCTGAAACGCTCGGCAATGCTACGGCATGAGTTTAGGCCCGATTGTGAGCGGCTTCAGGGTGTTAAATGCGTGCGGGCCGCCCGATTTTTTTCGATTGGCCACCGCGATGGGGATGCCGTCACCGATGAGAAACGCCTGTTTCACTGCGTAGCTATCAATCTGGTCTGAGTCTTTTAGCAGTCGCTCAAGGGCGGCAAAGAGACCATCTGCCGTAGGTTCGGATTCGGCGTCTAGCTCTTCGCTTTCCAGTGGTCGATGGATTTCAAGGAATAGGAGATCTTCGTGCCAGCCGGCTTTTATCGGCTCGTTAACTATTCGCACCGGTGTTCCCACCGGCACTACAGAGAAAAGCGTTCGGATGTCCTCTGGATAAAGCCTAATACAGCCGTGACTTACGCGCATGCCAATACCAAACGCACGGCGCTCATCTGTGCCGTGGATGAGGTAGCCCTTGCGTGCAAGGCTCAGGGCAAACTCTCCGAGTGGGTTGTCAGGATCGCCGCCAGGGATAGTTTGAGGAAGCTCTTCGCCTTCACGTGCATGCTCTTCACGGATGCTCTTAGGAGGGGTCCAGCTAGGGTTCTGCATCTTGGCTGTAATATGTGTTATCCCCAACGGTGTACGCCAGTCCATGTCACCGATGCTAATGGGAAAGGTAAGTACGAGACCTCTGTTGAGCTGATAGTAGTACAGCCTCAGCTCGGCGAGGTTTATAACGATCCCCCGTCTTGGTCCTGGCGGAAGAAGATAGCGCGAGGCGATAGTAATCGAGGCACTGGGCGGTGGGAGCCAGCGGTTTATGCCTGGATTAGTTAAGATAATTTGATCGTGACCAAGATCAAAGAAGCGCGCCAGATCAAGCAGCGTCTCGCCAGGTCGAGCTCTTGTATATCGCAGCTCGCCGATGAGGTTGTCAGACGGATTCTCAGGAAGTGCTAATTCTTCTGAGTGAGCTGCAAGCGTCACCCACAGGGCAAAAATGCAGATCGCTAGGGCAGCAACGCGAGCCCTCCACCACAGACATCGTTGGAGGGCCCATCGTTGAGGCACGTGTGTCTCTACTTGCGCATTGAGCGCTTAAATCCACGATTTAGCATCTCTTCCGCTCGATATGACCGATCGTTAGCCTCTTGGGCCATTGATTTCGCCTGTTGGGCAGTTGTGAGCGCCTGATCGGCAGTGCGTTGCGCGTTGGTGGCGTCATTCTGCGCCTTGCGAACATCAGAGTGGGTAGCACAGCCGCAGAAGAGCGCAGCTCCGGTAGTAAGCAAAAGCATCGATAGTGTCTTTTTGTATTGTGACATAGAAATCCTTTTTTTTTCTGTTGGTTCTGAAGCCTTGTTTCTTTAGGTCAGTAGAACTCAAAGTGGTGTATCACATTAAAGAGCAGGGCAATCTAAGGCGGATTAGGCAGCAGCGCGGGCTCCATTTTTACAGGATTTCTCGTGGACAACTACGGCTGAGATCGCTAACGTACGGCCGACAGGGCGGACCCTTTTAAAAACGAACAGCCCGTCGATTTCATCTTGGTCAAGCGAATTGCTGAGACTGTTTAATGTGGTTGGGTGCGAGATTTATGAGCAGGGTATTTTTATTTGCAGCCGCAAGTTTGGCTTTGATCTCTTCAGCGGCTGCCCAACCGAAGCAGTGTTACTCTCGAGCTGGCGGCGTTTACGCGGATTGGGTCAAGACGAGCAGTTTCCATGGAACGGGTAGCTTCGTTGTCGCCGCACCCAACGCTGCCAGGATGCCCGGATTTACGTGGCGAGTTACTGGAGCACCAGATAGTGCGCGGGTCAACAACAACGAGGTGTTTGATGGCGGTAACTCGATGGAGGATATTTACGGGGAGGCTGATACCCAGCCGAATTTAAATGTCCGCATACAATCCAACGGCGTTGAGGTAAACAACAATATTCCTCACAGTGCGACGGTCACAATTACTTTTGATGAGGTGAGCCCAGCCTCAGGGTGGGCTTTTGCAGTAACAGATCTTGATGTTGATCAGGTGCAGATTAGTGCGTTGAAAGACACAGGTGGCTTTGCATCGGCGAAAGAGATCAATAGTTGGTTCGAGCAGCGTTTCGATGCTAATCCCGAGAAAAACGGCGCAGGAAATATCCCCTCATGGGATCCGGCAGCTTCAGCGGTAGTTGGGTCAGAAAGTAGTTCAACGACTTCGCGAACAAAAGTCGAAGGTAATCTTGAGGATAGTGAAGCTGGAGCGGCCTGGTTTCAGCCAACAGCTGCTCTTCGAAAACTTACCTTTGAGTATAAATCGTTGCAGCGAGAAGCTACCCCGTCGTTTCATATCTTCCTGGCTTCGTGCGTCACCGTTTACCCAGCTCCTATACCAACACCTTCTGAAACGGGTGATACAGATACAGATGGGATAACCGATCAAGAGGAGGGGCGTGGTGACCCTGACAACGATGAGATTCCAAACTACTTCGACCAAGATAGTGATAATGACAATATCCCTGATTCCGTCGAAGGAGGCGGTGATGCTGATGAGGATGGCACTCCGAATAGTCAGGATTTAGACAGTGATGGAGACGGAATTCAAGATAGCATTGAGCGAGATCCAGGAGATGTTGTTCCTGATCCAATCGGTGCTGATGCTGATCGAGATGGAATTGATGATGCGTTAGAGCCGGATGTGCAAGAGCCCGTGGAGGATTCTGATGGAGATGGAACGCCCAACGTAGTTGATCTTGATTCAGATAATGATGGATCAGATGATACCAAGGAGGCTTTTGATCTTGATGGAGACGGTGATCAAGATGTTGTTCCAAGCGGCAATGATGCTGATAACGACGGCGTTGATGATGCTTTTGATAGGTTCACATCAGTTGATGACCTTACAAATGCTGGCACTGGAACGGTGAGCAGCCCTCCGTGTACGAGCACGGTGCTAACCTCTCAAAAGAGCGCAATCCGTCGTCGCATGCAGCTTCTCTATGAGCGCATCCCTGCTTTTGTGGGCAGAGCCGCCGCTTGCGGGGCCGGTCAACAGACTGCCTTTGTAAACAATGCGGCAGTAGCCAGGAGGTCTTTTGAGAAGCTTTTGGCGTCTTCGTTTCGTGATCAAGAGCTCTGTTGTCCGAGCTCAATGTGTCCCCGAATAAAAGGCGATATTGCCAAGCGCAAGCTGAACCGAGCAGCTCAGCAGCTTGCCCGTTATGCCCGTACGGCTAAATTGCGAGCTATCTCTGAATGTAAAGTAGTGGAAGCTCCTAATCGTAAGCCCGATAATCGACCTCGAACAGAAGACTTTCTGCGCGCGTTGCAGAGTGCCATCGCAAAGCTGCCAGGTCATGTCAGCCGCTGTTCGCGGTAATTTGTCTGGCCCACTGTCGAGCCGTTAATTGGCTCGACAGTGCAGCGAGATAACAGGCCCTAGGGCTCTCGCTGAATGCTAGGTGCCACACCTATGCATCATTTGGCCCACACAGAAGCCTTACGTTCTGCACCTTGGTTTTTTAGGCAGCAGCAGCGGACGCCCCTGAAGTAAGCGCGGCAGCCCCCTCTCTACTGCGAAAGTAGATATCTGATTGCTCTTCGAGGTTTCACGCCGCAAAAGATTCTCAACGGATCTCAGACTTCGTTTAGCGCTCGACCGAGGTTCCAGTTGAGTCACGGAAATGTCGGTCGGCTTTTCCCGTCGTTAAAATCGAATATCAACCCAACCGCCACTTTCTTGCTACGCGCAGGTTCTGCCGCGCTTTGTTAAGCAAGCCAGGAAGCTTTGAGATTTACGGCCGTTTAGCGTATGCAAGCAAGGCAGGTAAGGTGCTGCCTTGCACTAATACCGAGAACAGTACGACCACATAGGTAGAGATTACCAGTAGGTCGGTGTGCTCTCCCACTGGCAGCGCGAGCGCTAGGGCTACAGATATGCCTCCTTTGAGCCCACCCCAGGTAAGAATTTTGACTACGTGCGGGCTGAAAGGTCGAAAGTGCCGTATGGTTGCTATCGGTATCCACACGCTAACGAATCGGCTTAAGAGCACTGCCCCAATTCCTGCAATCCCGGCCATCACGTACTGCTCATCAATTGAAAGGGTAAGGATCTTAAGGCCGATAAGGACAAAGAGGATTGCGTTAAGCAGCTCATCGATCAGCTCCCAAAACGTATCGAGGTGCTCTAAGGTCTTCTCTGACATCGCCCACTCTCGGCCGTGGTTGCCGATAATTAATCCTGCGACTACTACGCAGATTGGAGCAGACACGTGCAGCAGCTCGGCAAGCGAATAGCCGCCAGAGGCGAGGGCTAGCGTAAGAAGAATTTCGACAACATAGTCATCAATCGCTTTGAGCATTACAAAAACAGTCCATCCGAGCACTACTCCGAGGGAGATGCCGCCGAACATCTCTAGGCCTAACGAACGGATAACATCGATTGTGGTTGGATTCTCGCCAAACGCGATGTTCATGATTGTGAAGAATACAACGACGCCCACCCCATCATTAAAGAGTGATTCGCCCACTACTTTTGTCTCTAGACTCTTGGGTACTCCAACTTTTCGCAGGATGCCAAGAATAGCGACTGCGTCAGTGGGTGATATGATTGCTCCGAAAAGTAATGCGATTATGAAAGGAACGTCTATCCCGAGCGCATTTAGTGCGGCCCAAAATAAGCCTCCGGTTAAAAACGCTGATAGCGCAACGCCGAGGGTTGAAAGTGCAGCGATCGGCGCTTTCTCTGATTTAAGGTCGTCAAGGTTGACGCTTAATCCACCGGCAAACAGCAGAAAAGCGAGCATCCCATGCAGAAGCAGTGATTTAAAATCAACGGCACCAACAATCGTGTAGGCAACTGAGATATCCACTAATCCCGTTTGTCCGACACTGATTAACATGAGCGAGAAGAGTAAGCTGACTGACATAACGCCGATTGCTGAAGGGAGCTTAAGATAGCGCTTGTTTAGCCAAGAGCTAAGAGCGGCGATGGTAAAGACGATGGCTAAGAGATGCAGTAGGCTCATGGTGTTATTCGCTAAAAGTCGTTTTGCGGATGGCTTTGTCTTGGTTGCTGCACATACTGCAGAAGCTCTCTGTTTTCTACCTAGAGAGTGGCTGTTTTAGGGTGCTTGGTTTGAATTACCGCGGTTGCAGTGTAAGCAAGAGCCGGGCTGCTTTCAAGGCCTTTCCGGCCGCGCGTCCTAAGAGTTCGATTTAAAACAAATGACAAAATCGGTCGCGAAATGTAAGCTTTCCGCGCTCACTATAGAGCTCCCCAAGGCAGCTAATGGGTGGTAAGAAAGCAGAGCCGACAAAGGCGAAGGGAAAGAAAAGGCTCTGACCGCAAAGGCTTAAGTATGAAGGTCTACACGTTTTTCACAGACAGCCACAGGCCTTTGTTGGACATCTTTATTAAGCACTTCCCGTTCTCTATCGACCATGAGTTGGTTGTAAAATGGTTGCCGCAGGACTGCCCCTCTGCCTGCTTTGGCGCCCACGGCTGGAATGAGACTATGCGGCGTAAGGTAGAGTTTGTGCAGCAGTCTTTTTCAGAGGTTCCAGAAGGTGCTTGGTTCCTTCATTCTGATTGCGACGTAGTCTTGTTTGAAGGTTGGGACGCTATACTCCAAGCAAACAACAACGCTGTTAACTACGATATGCTGATCCAAAATGACCATATGACTGGAATGTGTGCCGGTTTTTTCTTCTGTAAGAACAATGAAAGAACGAGAAGGCTATGGCGATTAGTGAGTGATAATTTAAGTGATTATGCAAACGACCAGGTGGCTTTGAATTACTTCTTAAATCTTGAAAAAGACCTGAAGTATCTTCCGTTGTCCTGCGAATATTTCACCTATGGCGTGCTGCAGGCCGGCTATTGGAAAGGTCAAAGTTTCACCATCCCGCAAGTTGATAGATTAAGAATGGTGCATGCTAATTACACTGTTGGAATTGACAATAAGATAGAACTTTTAAGATATGTTATTAACCAGCGAGCAGTACGCTTGTCTACGCCCATATCCTCCTAAGTATCCTATATACCCGCGCTACAGCGATGTGGCGCAGTATCTAGAGCATTTCTTTTTTAACTACTACAGGGGTAGGGTAGATGCATTTAGCCGGTGCAATCGGCAATTTATCCCGGTGTATTGGACAACTGTGTACAATGATGGGGCTAATAGCGCGGAAGTTTATAACGTCCTTCAAAGCTTAGATAGGGCGGGTAAGTATTTTACAGTCAATCAACATGATAATGGCGTTCAGTTTCCCTTGCCGCCAGACACGCTGGTCTTTTCAGCTTCTGAAGCTGGCGAAGGCAGAATTATACCCATTCCCCTAGTTACCAGTACGTTGCCGGATGTGCCGCTGAATTTACCCGCAAAAGATATTTTGTGCTCTTTTGTCGGAACACTCACGCACACCGTGAGAGTTAAGTTGTACGAGGAGCTTAGCAACAAGCCCGGATTTTATTTTTGCCAGCCAAAAAATTGGAGTGCGCACATAACATCAGAGCAGTTTAACGAGTTTAAGGAGATCACCCTGCGATCGAAATACTGCCTGGCTCCTAGAGGAAATATAATTCAGTCGTTTAGGATCTATGAAATTCTGCAGCTTAACAGTGTGCCTGTGATAGTCAGCGATAGCTTTACTTTTCCGTTCGGTAGTTTCGTTGCGTGGAATGAGTTCGCCGTAATAATTTCCGACCGAGATATCGCCGCATTACCCTCTATCCTGCATAGGATTCCCGATGATATTTACGAAAAGCTGCTAAGGAGGGGAAAAGAAGTGTATAGTAAATATTTTACCCTACAGGGCGTTAGCTCTACGATAGCTGAGATCTTATGCAACTAATAATTGATGCTGGATGCAACCTATTGTCGGGTTACCGGAAGCTTACTTCCCTTGAATCGATCTCAGCTGAAGATAGGAAGATCTTTCTAGAAGCAAATCCTGAATGCTGGGACCTTCTAGACAAATATATTGCCGAGATACCAAACAGTAAGCTGTTCAAGAAAGCCCTAGATACAGAGGTAAGAGCCGTAGAGTTAATTACCCGGGCTGACGAGTGTTCTGACACGGCTGCAACTATACTGGGTCAAAAATTTATCGAGCAGAGCCTTAATCGTTGGAACATTAAGGTTGATAGCTATAACACCTATAGAGTCGAGACCATTACGCTTGAGAGGATTATAGCGCAAGAGGGGCGGGGCTTTGACAGCGTGATATTGAAGCTGGATGCTGAAGGTATTGAATATCAGGTGTTGCCGCAAATCCTAGAGCTAAAGCTGCCGATTAATAAAGTTTACTGCGAGTTTCATGTCCACAGCCAAGAAGATGAGCAGAAAAGATTAAACATACTGCATGCAGCACAGCGGCATGGTTTAGAGATCCTGCCGTGGGATTGAGCTTTTAGATATATGGAGAAGGGCACAAAGCAGAAAGGTGGAGAGGATCTGAAGGGGGTGCGCCTCGATAAGTGGCTTTGGGCAGCCAGGTTTTTTAAGACCCGTTCTATAGCCCATGCGGCGATAGATGCAGGGAAGGTGCATGTTGATGGCAGCAGGGCTAAGCCCAGTCGGGTCGTTACAGTTGGTCAGAAGCTTCACATTTCGACTCCTCGGGGAGATTTTGAGGTCACGGTAAAAAGCCTTAGTGCCCAGCGAGTGTCTGCGTCACTGGCCGCTGACCTCTATCAAGAGACTGATGAAGGAAGGCAGCGCCGCGAAGCGATTGCAGAGATGCACCGAGTTGCGCAATCTGTTGCCCCATCCGAGCGACCAACATCTCATGATCGCAAGTTGCTGCGTCGCCTGAAAGAGCAGCACTAGCGACATCGCTTGCCGGAAGTGCAAGGGGTTGTTACAACCGGATTACTATGGAGATTATCATCCGTCCCTCGCTGCCCGCTGATAGTGCTGACTATGAGGTGTTAGTTGAAGCTGTCCGCAAGGTGGTGAGCGTAGCAGGAATGACGTGCGAGATAGGGCTTCGGCGTGGAGGGGGGTCCCGCTACATCCTTGATACTCTGCTAGAAACTCAGCAGAAAAAGCTTCATATCGCCATCGATCCCTATGGCAATATTCCCTACGCTCCAAATGATAAAGAGCTGGTCCTGTTCGATTATACAAATAAGATGCGTAACGAGTGTCTGCTTAACATTTATCTCTACTGCGTGCAGAAGAATGCCTCGTTTCTCTTCTTTAATATGGAAGACAGTGAGTTCTTTGCGCGTTTTAGTGATGGAGTGCCAGTCTATGAGGGACAGAAGCGCATCGAGACACACTATAGCCTGGTTCATTTTGATGGGCCCCATTCAGTGGCCGCATTGAAGGCAGAGGTCGACTTTTTTCACCCGCGTGCCTATCGGGGGGCGGTATTTGTTTTTGACGATGTTGAGCTGTACGAGCACTCCGAGGTCGATGCCTATCTTACAACCCTTGGGTGGAGCGCCTACAGGAAAGCCGCGCGCAAATGGGCCTACAGTAAAGGGTAGTTTTGGGTGGGGAGGCGTCAGCGATGTGAATCTTTGTTGTTTTGGGGCACGTTCTTAGCCTTTTAGGAACTTGAGATCGGAGTATGTTTTGCTCGCTACCCCTGCAAGAGATTTAGGCGAAGGTGCAGCCACCCGCCGAAGATTTGGGAATACCTGTTGCGTTGCAGTAATCAAATAGCGCGGGATATCTCATCAACTATCTTCAAGGGGCCTCTCGGTCTTATGGTGGAGTCGCTTTTAATCCGGGCGCCCTGTTGCATACAGCTATGCTCTTTACGATGCGATTAAGGATGCGCAGTGTCCTGTGATTGATGTGTACTTTTCAAATATCTACACCCGCGAATCGTTTCACTATATGTCGGCTGCCGCCCCGGTGTGCAGGGTGGGGGGCTTGCTGGACGAGGGTGGTTTCGGGCTGGTCCTAGGGATTCAAGCATTAGTCAGAGATCGAGCGCCCCAAAAACATCCCTCACTATAGCCCGTTGCGGGTTTTCTTGGTATTTGTGGGGTCCCCTGCATGACTTTATCAAATCGGGCGAGCAACTATGTTAGAAAACCTTCGCGCAGACAAACTCAAGAAGCTTGAGAACTTTAAGGCAGCAGGCATTGAGCCTTTTCCTGCTGGTCCCTTCGAAAAAGAATCCACAAAGCAGGTGTTAACCTACGAGCTCGGAACTAAAGTTCGCGTAGCTGGCCGGGTTATGTTGTTTCGCGAGATGGGCAACATTACCTTCATGCATATTCAAGATGAGAGCGGGCGAATTCAGATCGTGCTGAACAAGAGTAAGCTTGAAGGGCAAGACTACAAGCTGTGGGTGCGCAACCTAGACCTTGGAGATTTCATTGGTGTGGAAGGCGAGCGTTTCCAAACCAAGACTGGCGAGCAGTCTGTTCTTGCTACGAGCCTTACGTTACTAACAAAATCAATATTACCCCTGCCTGATAAGCATACCGGCCTTCAGCAAGATGAGAAGCGCCTGCGTAAGCGTTATCTTGATATTCTTTTTAACGACGACGTACGTGAGGTGGTGTATCAGCGCGACCGATTCTGGAATTCCATGCGCGAGTTTCTCAAAGCGCGCGGGTTTCTTGAGGTCTATACGCCCGTTTTAGAAACAACCACCGGTGGTGCAGACGCGCGACCATTTATAACTCATCACAATGCGCTCGACATTGATGTATTCTTACGCATCTCGATGGGAGAGCTGTGGCAGAAGAGGTTGATGGTCGCCGGATTTGAGAAGACCTTCGAGATCGGACGACAATTCCGTAATGAGGGGATCGATGCAGAGCACCTCAACGATTACAATCAGATGGAGTTTTACTGGGCGTACGCTAACTACGAACAGGGGATGAAGCTAGTAGAAGAGCTCTATAAGCACGTTGCGCTTGCGACCTGTGGAACTTTACAGTTCAAGATTGGAGAGTTTGATCTCGATCTCAATAAGCCGTGGGAGCGTTATGAATATGTGCCGACTATTGAGCGCATGACTGGAATCAACGTACTCAACACTGATTTGCCAACCGTAGAGAAGAAGCTCAAGGAGCTTGGGGTAGTGTACGACAAAAAGGGCTTTAATCTAACTCGGGCCATCGATAATTTGTGGAAGTACTGTCGAAGGCAGATTTGCGGGCCAGGATTTCTGGTTGATGAGCCAGTAGCCGTGTCGCCGCTTGCAAAGCGTAAGCCCTCAAATCCTGAGCTTACAGAGCGCTTCCACGTTTTGTTAGCCGGCAGTGAAGTTGGAAACGGTTACAGCGAGCTAAATGACCCAATTGACCAGTCCGGCCGGTTCGATGAGCAAGAGCGACTACGCGCTGCAGGCGATGACGAAGCGCAGATGGCAGATAAAGACTTCATTGAGGCCCTGGAGTACGGTATGCCGCCAACTTGTGGATTTGGTACAAGTGAGCGCCTTCTCTGGTTCTTGCTCAACAAGAGCGGACGCGATTGCCAGACTTTTCCGCTTATGCGACCAGAGGTGTAGTCACAATAGCCACCTGCAAAAGTAGGAGCAAGATAAAGCCCTGCCGGCCCAAGCTGGTAGGGCTTTTTTGTTGATCTAACTCAAGCGCCAGTATATAGTTTAGTTATAAACTATATGGTACGTCGGGTCTCAGGTAAAGGCAGGCAGAGGGCTATCCTCGCGTTGTATGAAAGCGGCGAGGAGCTACGTGTGCGGCTGTGGGTGCAGTTGCTGCGCACCTTCTCTCTGATGCAAAGAAAAATATCTCTTGTGTTGGCAGCTGATGGGCTTACCATTGCTCAGTTTGATGTTATGGCAACGCTTCAGTGGGCAGAGGGCATCACGCAACAGGAGCTTGCTCAGAAGCTTTTGGTCACAAAAGGCAATGTTTGTGGCCTCATTGATCGATTAGAGCAGAGTGGGTGGGTTGAGCGTCGAGCAGATTCAAGTGATGCTCGTGCACGGCGATTGTTCTTAACTACAGAAGGCCACCGAAAAATTGAAGCCGCATTGCCGAAGCACAACGCGGAAGTTCTTAGTATCACAACCACTCTGTCTGACCATGAAAGCTGCACACTACGAGGTCTGTTATGGCAACTCGAGAGTCAGATAGAAGAGGATATGTTGTAGCTTATAGTTTAGATGTAAACATTAAAGGAAAGGGGGGAATCGTATGAAAAAGATGCTTGGAGTTGTAGCCGCGTGCCTAGTCGCTAGTACCTGCATGGCGACCGATTATAAGATTGATCCGTCGCATAGCAGCATTGGATTTAAGGTAAAGCACTTGGCAATCTCGTGGGTTCCGGGATCTTTTGGAGATTTTAACGGAACGTTTTCATACGACCCTGCAAACGTTACGGCGGCCAAAGCTGAGGCGCAGATATCAGTTAAAAGCATTGATACAGCCGATGTGAAGCGTGATGATCACTTGCGGGGAGGTGATTTCTTCGACGCTGGAAAGTTTCCTTCGATTGCTTTTAAAAGCACGAAGGTTGTGTCGGTATCGGATACCGAGTTTAAGGTGCACGGTGATCTCACCATCCACGGTGTTACGAAATCGATAATTCTTGATACGACCTACGGGGGCTCGGCAGTAGATCCGTGGGGTAACCAGCGTGCAGCTTTCGTAGCAACTGCCAAGATTAATCGTAAAGAATTTGGTCTTACCTGGAGCAAGGTGCTTGAGACCGGAAGCCTCGTGGTTGGCGATGATGTGCTGATTACGCTTGAAATCGAGGGAATTAAGGCGTAGGTGCCTAATCGGCACGCACGGCAAGTGAGACAGAGGCGGCTAGCTCCTGGGTCGGTTCGAGCACGACTACCCCGGTGCTAGTCTCTCCGCGAGCAAGGTAGTTAAAACCATCATTCATCTGAGTCTGGGGCTCAAGAGCCACAAATGGCTTTCCAGGCGGTGAGTAGACAACGAAGTGCGAGAAAGCGGCGCTGGCTTCCAGCTGCAACGTAACTTTACTTGTGGGCCACCGCAGTTTAGCTGTCCCCCCAAATCCAGCAAAGCAGTGATCTAGTTTCTCGGGGATCTCTCGAGGCACTAGGAAATTCAGCTGCTCAGTGAGGGGTAAGGCCATTCCATCGGGCAGGGGCAGGTCGCCCGAGAAGGGATACGCCCCTTGAGCTGAAAAGCTAAGAGTTACCTCCTCATCATTTCCTGCAAGTGCGCGGTTGTAGTAGGGGTGGAATCCAAAACCCGCCGGAAAAGCTTTGGAGTCTTCGTTTCTTAGCCTACAGCAGATCGTGAGGGTGCTATCAGAAACCGAGAAACTCTGCTGCATGGAGAAGGCGAACGGAAAATTGATGTCTGGGTACCACCGTGACTTAAACTCAAGTGTGACAGAGTTCGTTCGTCTCTCGGTAACATTCCATTGTCGATTCCGAACGTCCCCGTGAATGGAATGCTTCTCTGGTGAGCGCAGTTGATATTCAGTGCCAGCAAAAGTAAAGCGCCCATTCCGGATGCGATTGGGGTACGGCGCCATCAGAAAGCTCGATGTATCTGACGATGAGGAGACATCCGCCGCAGCCTGCCGCATGATAGAGAGCCACTCTCCTGACCTGCAAAATGAGAATTCAAGGATGCTGCCGCCTAGACGTGGTGATACGAGGAGTCTCAATGAGTCATCGCTAATTGCAACGGAAGTTGCCTGGTTCATTGGTCTATATCTCAGTGGGTACTGTACGTATGCTGTTTCGAGCTATCAGCGTAGCGCACTCAACTAGTGATAGCGTGGTTGCTGATGCGTGCAATACACTAAACGTAAACTATCATCCCGGATAGTACCCTATCTCCCAACTGGCGGATGTCGACGCATTTCCTAAAGTTTGTCGGTTTGTAGGACGTTACCACCGATATGAAATGCATGTACTGTAAAGATGACGCTTTGCCCCAAAAAGCTCTATGCAGTGTCTGCCTACAGGATACCGAGCGCAGACGTGCGCAGACGAGCATTTTGCCTAGTCAACGTAAAGAGTACGAGCGCGAAATGTACCCACCCGCAGAGCCAGCCTCACATATTGCGCGGCTGCTAGCGTTCTGCCTCGATTTACTGGTGTTAGGGATAATTTCTCAACTTATCCTGTTTTTTGCATTTCAGCTTATGGAGATAGATTATCGATTCCTTAAAGATGTCCTACAGCCTTCCGGTGGCGTGTGGTCGGTAGAGGCCCTTGATAAACTAAGAATTATTAGTTTTGTTTCAGTTGCTTCCCTTGCTGTACCTGCGATTCTCTACAACGTCATCTTTGAGGCCAGTTTCCTGGGAGCTACTCCAGGAAAATTATCTTTGGGATTGATGGTAGAGAGCAACAGCGGAGAGCCACTCGCTTTTGATCAGGCAGTGCGAAGGTTTGCTATCAAGGGTTGCGCAGCTGTTTTTCCGCTGCTCTTGGTCATTGCTTCTGCAGCTACGGGATGCAGTGCAGCAAGGATGCTTCTCTTGTTGGCGTTGTTCGGGGTTCTCGTATCATTTGTGACTTTGATAGATCCATTTTTCATCTTCCTTACCCCAGGGCGTCGCGCGCTCCATGATCTAATAGGGGGAAGTTGTGTCGTTCAGCGCGTAAAAGCCGGTTGGTTGAGCTACCTGTTTAGTGTGTTTGCGCTGATTTTTCTTGCGGTCATGCTGATTATGACGGTAGCCCTGTGGGGCTCGGCTTACTAAGTGAAAAATCCCGACCCTCTGCTGGATGGAATTGTTTCTTTAGCGCGCCCATTCTGAATCTGGCACATCAGGAAACAACCCCCTCTCGCCATGTCTCAGGTGCTCCAGCTCTTCTAGAGCTCGTTTCAAGGGGTGAGCAGAGGCGGGTATAAGCGCGAGTATCTCAGCGGTTCTGACGAATTGTTCAGCGACCGTTCGCCCTCGTTGAAAGGCTTTGTTTAAGTTCAGAGCGAAGTCAAACTCTGAAAAAGAGACCTCATCTGGGATTCCAGTGAGAGACCATGGTTCACCGCAGCTGCATCCTTCAGCATACAGGCGCACCATTTTCAGTAGGGTGCGACCCAAAAGCTGGGGCTTTTTATGTAATGATCCGCCGCGATAGCGTGAGGGTCTAATGGTGTGGCCGATGGTATCCAGGATGCAGAGCAAAGTTGTGAAAATTGAATCGCCAAAGACCGCCACCTCATTTATTGAGAGATCTCGAGAGCCAAGGTAGTCTGAGAGCGCGGCTACAAGCTCAACGCGCGCTCCGTGCAGATAATCTTGTGGCATAAAACGACAAGCCATCTCAACGTCCTGCGCGTTGATATGATGCCCTCTGCGAATGAGGTCAATGTCTCGCGGCTCTCGCGCGGCGCGGGTTTCAAGAGCGCTGATGAGGGCCTCTCGAGCGGCCCCGCCTTTCAGGCCATAGGGAAATGGAATTGATCGTAGCTTTTGCTGACCTTGCGTGGTTTTGAGGCGCAGATGCTGCTCTTCGCGCACAATCTGTTGGGGAATTATTTTGCCCAAGAAGAGCAGGGCACTCTGCACAGCCGAGCGCGAGGCATAGCTTTGCAGGAGCTCTCGGGCGTGGCTCTGAGCTTTCAGCTGTAGCGCGGTATGGCCAGCTGCTGGCAGAAGTGTTCTTTGAGAGATGCTGAGCGTTGATACGGTGATCCACATATAGGTCATGTTAAAGGGGTATACGATCATTCACTCAGCGAATACTGCGTGCTAGTCTGGCCGCCCTGTCTTTTGGTTCTTAAGATAAGATGTAGCGGCAGATGGTGGGTAGCCAGCGTCCCGCGCGGAAGGTATTGTTTCGTCATTCACCCTACACTTTTTGATAGTGAACAGCGCTTATGTTGAAGTGTTCATATGGTGCGAGTCAAGGTGTGTAAAAGTTTTGGAGGGCAGCGCAACGGGTGGCACTATGTTGTGCTCGCGGCTGTTGTTGCGTTAGCTGGCAGGGCCATGGCGCAATCGCATGTTGTACCAGCTATAGACACCGCAGGGGTACCGGCATTAGCTGCGCCGAGCCCCAGCATCGGCGACACCCTAGAAAATCTAGGGCAGGTGATCCTTGATGATAGAAATAAACACCTCCAAGAGCTGTGGCTCTTGGGGCGCTTCCAAGGACAATACCATCGGACTGACTCGTCTAGCGGCGAGGATGACGGTTACGAGACCCGCCGCTTTCGGCTCGGGGGGCAGGCCCGCATGTACCGTCGCATGACAATACATGCGCAGATGGTAAGTGGGGCAGATATCGATCCGCTCTACAATGGATTTACAGAGCTATGGGCGCAGTGGTCCTTTAGCCCTGAGTTCGCAGTAACGGTCGGCCAGCAGAAAAATCGATTTACCCACGACCGAAATGTGTCTAGTCGGTATCTCAACTATCTTGAGCGAGGCATGCTCACAAATATGTTCAATGCTGATTACACGCCAGCAATTACGGCGCAAGGCACCGCAAGCACTACGTCTTACTATACAGGGTTGTTCACTAATTCAACCGGACAAAATATCGGCGATGCCTTTACCGAGTTTGACTCGGGCTATTCGTATTTAGGGGCCATATATCAGGATCTTGGTGAAACGTTATGGGCTGATAACGTGACCCTATACTTTGCGTACCTCCATAGCGAAGCGAATCAGAATGCGACTAACTTAAATCGGTTCGATGAGGGGCTGTCGGCGGCCATGATTTTCTTCGAGGACCGCGCTGCGGTTGTGACGGAGGTTGTGTCAGGGTTAGGTAGTGATGATGGTAATGCGCTAGGGCTAAATCTTCAGCCGAGCTATTTTATCAACCATGAATGGCAGGTTGCGACTCGGTACCAAGTAGCTCTTTCCACCGGTAGCCAGGGGCTACAACCTCAGCGTCGGTATGAGAGGGGGGTTGGCTTTGCTGCCGGAGATCTCTATCAGGCCGGATACATCGGCTTGAACTACTACATCGCGAAGCATCGCCTGAAGCTCATGACTGGACTCGAATATGCAGCGATGAATGACAAAGAGGCCTGCACAGTAAGCGCCATGCTGCGCTTCTATTTTGGCCCACACTCGGCGGGTGTATTTCCGATGAACGAAATTCTGCCGCACGAATCTGATTAGGCCGAGGAGCTGTCCGTCGCACTAATCTCTAAAGTTAGTAAATTGCAGATCGAGATCAGTGACCGTGCTGCGTAGGTGCGCGATAGCCGTCTGAAGGTCGTCTCGTTTCTTTCCTGTTATCCGCACCTGGTCGCCCTGGATTTGTGATGTAATTTTCAGCTTCGATTCTTTGATGAGTTTGGTGATGCGTTTGCGCTCGTCCTCTGACAGGCTCTGCTTTATTGTAACAGTCTGCGTGAGAGTATCCCCGCCAGCCGGCTGAGCATCTTCAAATGTGACCGAGCGCAGGCTAACGCCACGCTTTGAGAGCTTCTGCTTAAG
>JBIKWG010000174.1:0-6249 GCA_044356425.1 Bdellovibrionota bacterium
TTCCACAACTTTTCAAGCCCCTTTTCACCCCCAGGAAGCAGGCATGTTCCGTGACGACTCTCAACTTTTTCAAGGGTCTGCCCATCATGCTGCGGCGCAGGCAGAAGCACCGTTGTTAGTGCCACCATGAAGAGTTGCTTATCTTTGGGTGCAAAATCCCCGGGAGTTCCCTCTACCGTCTGCGGCAGGTAGGAGTATGTCACCGGCGTGATGCGGTCTTTAAGTGCTAGATCAAATGGTTTACGCCCTATGTATCTCTCGTTTTGCGAGCCGTTCGGGGGATTCACGTTGCCGGTAAAGATGATTCCAAATCCGTTCTTCACTTCAACAGGAGGAACCCCGTCCTGCTGAACGTTAATGCGTTCGCCAGGGCGCTTTGTCAAAATATCATTGAGAGAGGCGATAAGGTCAGGGGGTATGTAATTGGCTTCATCGATTATGACAATACGGCCCTGTTGAGCAGCCTTGTATACGGCTCCAAGCACGTACGTACTAATTGTTGCGCTGCTCTTGGAGAGAATGTCTTGAACTAGCGCAGTTTCCTGCTCTGGCCCGACATCTGCAGCGGTCTCTCTAAAAACTTTGATCGCATCAGCTATATCTTTTTTAATCGCGCCTATCTGTTTGGTTTTGTCGGTCGTAAGGGCCATGTGGCCATAAAGTTCGTCAGCACTCATACCAGCGTATCCGCGAACCAAGAGGGGCTCTTGTCCACTAAATGCCGTAGCGGCTAACTTTGCAACTTCCGTCTTGCCGATACCGGTCTCGCCGGACATAAACACTACATTTCCCGCAGCTAGGCACTCTGTTATCTCTTTAATCTTATCGGCTACGTAGGGAACTTTTACAATTCTACCGCGATCATAATCACGGCGAAGTTTGCGCAGATCCGCAACGTGAGCCGCAAGGTGGGCATCAGGAGACGTAGATATGGCATCGTGATACGTTGTCGTTACTTTGCCCGCTAAATCCCTGAGCAACCTAAAACAATCCTGCTTAGTGCCGGCTGGTGTTAATGGGTCTCTCAGCGTCTTGAGATGAAGCTGGTCTAGCTTTGACAGGCTAAGGTTACACTGAGCGCGCGCCTTTAGACCACCTAGACTATCCCTCTCTTGAAGAGCTCTTAGCTCTTGATCGGCGGGGGTCAGGCTTGGTGCTTCAGCAGCCCTAGCCGCGCTTGGCAGAGTTACTCCTGCTGCTGCAAAAGCATCTTTTATCGCTGGCGAAGCCGGTCCGTGAACTCGACTCGTGGTAACGCTATCTGAGGCCTTTGCGATGGCTTCTTCTGACTTACCCCAGTCTTTTGCCGTGCCACTAGTAGAATCAGGTGTTTGCTTTGCTCCCATATCCCTCTCTCTCTCTCTCTCTCTCTCTCTTATAAAGCCCCTAGGGGTATCTCGGACAGAACCGAGGTACACTTAATAGTTGGACCCATTTAAAAGGGCCGCTATCTAAAAAAATGTTTAGCTGCCAACGGTGGCGTCTAAAAGGAGCGCAGCAGACGAAGCAGTATATTCGGCGAACTATTGGTACCGTAACCATATTTGATGATATCTCCGCGGAGTGGCATAATAGCTGAGACCCACATAGGGTCACAACGTTCCTCATCGGGCCACGATTGGGATAGCACCTGCACAGTTCACGGTGTCAGAGCGAAGTGCCCCAACAACCGTCCGGCAGGAGAGAGAGAGAGAGAGAGAGAGAGTATAAGCTTGGCTGTTGGGTTCGCTAACGGCCAAGGCAAGCAAGCCGTACTATCTTAAGGTGGATAGCAGCATTTAGAAGCCAGAACCCCCAAGAAAGATTGCGGGCTTAAAAACGACTATGCGACACACCTGCAAGTTATCCACCATAAATTGGGTACTATGAGTAGCCCATCACACAAATCACTACCCACAGCCGCAGAGTACAGTGCTGCTATCGCTCGGTTAAGAGAGGTGCGGGACAGGATTGAACCTCAATTTAGATCAGCATCAGATAAGGGCCATTTAGGCGAAGGCGTGCGGTTGTATGCTGAGCTTAAGAGAGAATTTGAATCATTTACCGCCTTCCGAGATGGAATTCCCGCCGCGGTGCTACTCTCAATCAATGCGAAACGCATACTTGAGAGCTTCTCTGTTGTGGTGGATAAAGGGCCTAAGGCAAGGGCGCTATCCGTATTTGGCGTAAAGCCGATGGAAACAATCTGCCTTACGATACCTGCTGACATCAGTGACCAAGATGCCATACATGCTCTTAACAATGAGTTTAGGGAGCTCTTTCCTGATAAACAGCGACCGGCAGTCTACGAGCCATACATTGAAACGATTACTCATGGCACCACGAGACGTTCGGACTCAAGAGAGATTAGGTTAGTTGCAGTGGTAGATGGCACTGCCGGGGAGAGCCGACAGGTGCAAGGTGAGGTGCTTAAACAGAAGGGGTTAATCTTCTCGCATCCAATTGACCAAGCGCTGGCAGCAGCGGCATATGCGTGTAAGCGGAAGGGTGAAGATTTATTCAGAGGCAAAGTCGCCCGCTGCTCTGTCCCTAAGCTCACGCTGGGGACCGACTTCACCGTCGGTGTCCGCATCGTGTGGTACGGCGAAGAACTCGGCGCCCCAGGTCTTGCTGCGTCTGGCTCTTTCTCCCACGAAATAAAAATGACCTGATTCTTAAAAATCAGTGTCTGGCCTTCGTCCAGTTCAGGGCTAGGGCGCACAAGACGGTCCAAATGCTCGGTCTTTTTCGTTCGCATCTGTTAGTTGTCGGTCGTTAGTCATTGGTGTTGCGTTGTGATCTTTGATGTGAGCGGCATTTGCTTTTCATACAGCTGTTTTCGGTCTCTGTTTTTCTTTTTAGCAGAGTAAAGAGAGTCCCAACCCCACCCCTAACCCCTAACCCCTAACCCCTTCGGATAGCTCGCCCCCCTGTGGGCCATAACCGCCAAGGCACGCAGCTACGGAAACTATATAGTAGTAAGCTCTGCTGCGCCCCACATGTTACATATCAATTGACGAGATTTGAGGTCGTTGGCGACTATATGTTGCCGCAACGAATTCACACAACCCTGAGGCGGTAGCCAGCAGTCTCAGCCACCGCGCGGGTCGCTCTGCGGTGGTGGATCTTGAAAAGTCAGGCACTGGTAATCTTATCTCTGGCTGTTAGCTTACTTCCGCTCTTCCTCATCCCGCTTTTCGCTGGGGCGTCGCTACGCGAGGCGCTGTTGCGTTTTGTAAGAGCGGGTGGTGGTGGTGGTGTGCTTTTCTGCTGTGGCTGTATCTCAATCGGCTACCTTCTCTACGCTTTAGTGTGCGGAGTTGTACGACGCCACATCATAGCCTGCAGTCATATCGTGACAGCCGACATCTCCGTATTATCGCTATCGCCTTCGGCGATAGTCCTCTACCTCCTTTACTCCTCAGAGAAGATCCTTTTAAGAAAGCATAAAAGGTTCATCAACGTAGCCAGGTAGACTGAGCTAACGGTGATGACCAGAACAATATCTGGAGCGTAACTTGGCACCGCAAGCACACCTCGATCACACCTCAATGGTCTCTAGGTACCTCGGCGTAAAGGCGTCCCAGCCCAGCTCTGTCTGCAGTGTCCGACTAAAGCTTGTGCTTGAATCAGGCTCTCCGTGCACCACCGCTACGCGATTGGGCGCACCGGAACACGACCTGCACCATTGCAGCAGCTCGCTGCGGTCTGCATGCGCACTCAATCCACTTATCTCTAGCACCTCTGCTCGCACAGGGACTTCCTCACCGAGCAGCTGCATTGTGCTATTACCGCGCTTCATCCAATCCCCGCGAGATCCCGGCGGTTGAAAACCAACGAACACGACTGAAGTGCGCGCATCAGAAACCCTGTGTCGAAGGTGGTGCAGAACGCGTCCGCCGGTCAGCATTCCACTAGCAGAGATAATGATCATCGGCTCATCGATGCTGTTTAACGCGATAGACTCCTGACGTTCCTGGGTGAAGTACATCTTGGGAACCTGGAACGGTTGGAAGCCCGTTGCGAGCATAGACTGCGAGGTGGCATCAAACTCATCTGAGTGCCGACGGTAGATGTCAGTTGCGTCACGAGCCATTGGACTGTCGATGATCACTGGCAGATTGGGGATCCGCCGCGCGTCCTTGAGCTCCCGCAGATAGTACAGCAGCGTCTGAGTACGTCCGATAGCAAAGCTTGGAATAATCACCACGCCGCCGCGCTTGTGAGTGCGAGAGACAACATCAGCTAGCGCTTCGTGTGGATCTGCTCCAGCATGGCTACGGTCTCCGTAGGTTGACTCGATTACCAGCAAATCGCCGTTCTGAACCGGCGTAGGATCAACCAAGATAGGCTCGTTGTACCTTCCGATATCGCCCGAGAAGACGATACGCTTACCATCAACCTCCAAGGCGATTGAACAGGCTCCGAGAATATGTCCGGAACGGGACCACTCTGCTGTACAGCTGTCGCTGATGCGCAGCTTCGTTCCAACTGGTTGCGGTCTTAAGAGAGCCAGCGCCTGTCTAGCCTCATCGGCAGTGTACAGGGGCAGAGGCGGGGCATGACGAGAACGCCCGCGCTCTGCGCGATAGCTAGCCTCCTCCTCTTGCAGCCGCCCACTATCCTCAAGCAAAAGAGCGCACAGCTCGGCAGTGGCTGGCGAGCTGTAGATCGGTGCTCGCAGCCCTAATTTGTAGTAGCGCGGCAGCATCCCTGTGTGATCGATGTGCGCGTGTGTCAGGAGCACCGCGTCAACAGATGCCGGATCAAAAGCCGGCTGACTCCAGTTCTTCTCGCGCCACTGACGCGCCCCCTGAAAGATTCCACTGTCGACCAGCAGCGTGAGCTTGCCACTCCGCACCAGGTAACACGAGCCAGTTACGGTTTCAGCCGCACCTAAGAATTGCACCGATGTAGTCATACCAGCTCCGAGCAATGGATCAGCCTGAGCCGAGAGTAGCATAGCTTGCGGTTCGTGGTGTATCACGAACTTTAAGTAGCTCGGATTCTTTTGCGACCCACGGGTCACGACGGAATGAACGAGCAAAACCACTCGGTATCCTCCAACATAACTCTGCCTAGCCCTTGCTACTGACGGTTCAATTTGGTTTTATCAGTGGGTGCGTTTTTCAGTTCTCTCATCAGGCAGCAAAGCAAACTGTACCCTCGTTGAGGCTAACGGATATCGGCTTCTTATCGACTGCGGACTCTCTGGCCGACAGGCCGAGGCGCGGCTCGCCTCACATGGCGTCGAACCCTCGAGCGTCTCGGCGATCCTGGTAACTCATGAACACTCTGACCACATTCACGGAGTCGGCACTTTAAGCAGACGCCACGGAATCCCGGTTTATGCAAATGCAGCAACCGCCAAGCATATCGGAAAAGTTAGGGGGCTTGAGCTGTTCAGCACGGGCTCTGACTTTTCAGTGGGACCATTCGAAGTAACCCCTTTTAGCATCGCCCACGATGCCGTTGATCCGGTTGGGTTTGTGCTACGCGCACAGGGATTCAAATTCGCAGTGGTTACTGACCTTGGGCGAGTGACCACGTTAGTCCGCGAGCATGTACAGGGGGCTAACGCTATTATTCTTGAGTCAAATCATGACCAAGAGATGCTGCAGGGGTGCGGATATAGCTGGGAGCTAAAACAACGCATCTCTTCAACTCACGGCCACCTCTGCAACGACTCAGCAGGACAGCTTCTTGAAGAGATCATGCATCCAGAGCTCTTTCACATCGTTCTTGGTCACCTAAGTGAGAACAGCAACACCCCTCAACTGGCGTTGCAAACCACGAATCGCTACATTGACCAGTGCCGCGACCGCGCCCAAGGGCTCAGAACCCTGCTTTGCGGGAATGTTTATGAAAGTTTACCCTCTCTTGAGCTTGATGAACCGGCCCGCGGCGCGGTATTGGTAGGCGCATGATATCGCGCTATTCAAACCCCGAGATGCAATCCGTTTGGTCGGATGAAACCCGTTACAAGATCTGGCTTGATATCGAGAGACACGCCCTCGAAGGGCTTGTTAATGTCGGCAAGGCCCCAAGGGAGGCGCTGGCAGCGTACAACGAGAAGGCCAACTTTACAGTTGATCGCACTCTTGAGATTGAAAAAGAGGTCAAGCACGACGTTATCGCCTTTCTTACCAACGTAGCCGAGTATGTTGGGCCGCTGTCACGTTACGTTCACCGCGGTATGACTTCCAGTGATGTAGTCGATACCTGCCTTGCTGTGCAGATGCGACGCAGCGGACTTCTGCTGCAGGAGCG